>NZ_JBIRCY010000036.1:0-78848 GCF_044326205.1 Mesorhizobium sp. IMUNJ 23232 | reverse complement strand
CCTCAAGGGGGGAGATCGGCAGCTTCGAGGTCGGCGACTGGCCAATCTCCCCCCTTGAAGGGGAGATGCCCGGCAGGGCAGAGGGGGGTGTTTCCCCAGCTCCCATATCCGGCCCATGCACATCCTTCGTCTCGATGGTCACCGCGCCCGCTTCGATCAGGGAAGCATCCGTGCCGCTCGCTTCCGCCACGCGCCGCGTCAGGCTAGAAAACTCCATGGCCTTGAGGAACGAGATCAGCTTCGGCCCGTTCGGCGGCTGCAGGATAAAATCCTCGAGTCCTTCTCCCTGCTTCACCGGCACGTCGTTCTTCAGCCGCACCAGGTCGCGCGAGATGCGCGCCTTGTCGGCATTGTCGATGATCGACTGGCGGCGCTTGTCCTGCTTGATCTCGCCGGCCCGCGCCAAAAGCGCGTCGAGGTCGCCGAACTGTTCGAGAAGCTGCGCCGCCGTCTTCGGCCCGATGCCCGGCACGCCGGGGACGTTGTCGACCGAGTCGCCGGTCAGCGCCTGCAAATCGATCATCTTTTCCGGCGGCACGCCCCACTTCTCGATGACCTCGGGGATTTTGATCTCCTTGTCCTTCATCGGGTCGTACATGGAGACCGTTTCGCCGACGAGCTGCATCAGATCCTTGTCAGAGGACACGATGGTGGTGTCGCCGCCGGCCTCGCAGGCCAGCCGCGCATAGGTCGCGATCAGATCGTCGGCCTCGAAACCTTCCATCTCGATGCAGGGCAGGTCGAAGGCGCGCGTCGCCTGGCGGATCAGCCCGAATTGCGGAATCAAATCTTCCGGCGGCGCCGAGCGGTTGGCCTTGTATTCGGGGTAGAGTTCGTTGCGGAACGTTTTCGACGAATAGTCGAAGATCACCGCGAAATGCGTCGGCGTCACCCCGACGTCGGTGTTGCGCGCATCCTGCATCAGCTTCCACAGCATGTTGCAGAAACCCGACACCGCGCCGACCGGCAGCCCGTCGGATTTGCGGGTCAGCGGCGGCAGCGCGTGATAGGCGCGAAAAATGTAGCCAGAGCCGTCGACGAGGAAGAGGTGATCGCCTTTTTTCATGGCCGAAGGGATAGCGCGGCGCGGCCTCCCGGTCCATGCCCAAGCCGCCGGTGCCGTCATCTCCTGACAGCGACTACTATGCCCAACCTAGCCGAACCTGCATTTTGTGTGATTGATTCCCAGGAGTGAAAGCTTTGGTGCCCACCTCTGCCCCATGACCGCTAAGCTGCAATTTCCAAACGACCGCTGCGAACGCGCATGGGCTCTCTACGTCGGAGCCGAAAAGTCGGGCAGCAGGGCTGAAAAACTGTCCACCCTGGATGCCCTCAGCGCCGAACTCATCGCGGTCTCGCCCGAGGCGAGGAGGCAGTTCGTCGAGAGTTGGTGCATGGCTTTTCTGGACGGGGATGCGATGTCGCCGCTGGCGGTGGGCAATGGCGAATGGATGCGGCTGCCGCTCTTTCGCTCGGTCTTCCGGCCAGTCCTTGAATCAGGCCGGCTGGAAAAGCGTGCCGGATATGCGCGATGGTCTGCCCAGCTTCATGGTCTCTTCTCAAGACCGGAAGGCGCCTATCGGCTGTATGAGCCATCGGCAAAAGCATTGCTCCAGGAGGCCCTTCAGGTCGATCCGGGAGACGTCAGGGCGCGTGCCTTGTTGATCGAGTCCATGCTTTCGGAGATGGATTATTTTTGTCACGAACTTCCTTCGGGCCTGCTGGTGAAAGTCGAGATCTTGTCGGAGCGCATTTCCGAGGTCGAGGCTCTCCTGTCGGGAACGATATGGGCGGCGCGTTCTCGCACCGGTCTCTCGGCTCTGCGCCGCGTCGCGGCGGGCGACTGGTCGGATCCCGTGCTGGATGATGCTTTTCGGCTGTTGTCTTTGCGATTCCGGATAGCAAAGGCGCTGCTGCCCAAAACCCGAGGCAGCAGGTTCCTGACATAGGCTGCTGGTACAGGCCCGCTCACGGCTTTGTTACACACTTGTAATCTTCGTGCCCTTGAAACGCCACCTTGTGGCTTCCAAATACGGGTCATCGGCAGTTTATGCCGGGTCCGGACAAAGGCCCGTCCCCCGCCTAATCCGGACCGTGCGGCGACCCCTCCCCCCTCTCCGGGCCGCCGCATGTTTTACAAAGGCCGCCGTGGTTCCCCCTCCACCACGGCGGCACTTTTTTGTCTGGACGCTTCCAGACCTTCATTCCTGACGCTCTTTGTCGGCTGGCACAACGCCGTTGGGCTTTTCGTTCTCGCCCATGATCATTAGGGTGCCCGGCAAATTCCAGAAGGTTTGCCGCATGTCCGTTGTTTCCCCCGTCCTCTCCCGCCTCGACGCCGATCTCGACCAGAGCCTCGACCGGCTGTTCTCGCTGCTCCGCCTGAAATCGATTTCCACCGATCCAGCCTTCAAGGCCGACTGCCGCAGTGCCGCCGAATGGCTGGTCGCCGATCTGAAGACCATCGGCTTCGACGCCAGCGTGCGCGACACGCCCGGCCACTCGATGGTCGTCGCCCATCACGACGGTCCGGCAGGCTCGCCGCACATACTGTTCTACGGCCACTACGACGTGCAGCCGGTCGATCCGCTGAATCTTTGGCACGACGATCCCTTCGATCCGAAGCTCAAGGAGATCGAGCCGGGCCGCAAAGTCATCACTGGGCGCGGCTCGGCCGACGACAAGGGCCAGTTGATGACTTTTGTCGAGACCTGCCGCGCCTGGAAGGCGGTGCATGGCGCGCTGCCCTGCCGCATCACCATCCTGTTCGAGGGCGAGGAGGAATCCGGCTCGCCGTCGCTGAAACCGTTTCTGGAGGCCAATGCCGAGGAGCTGAAGGCTGATTTCGCGCTGGTCTGTGACACCGGCATGTGGGACCAGGCGACGCCTGCCATCACCGTCGGCCTGCGTGGACTCGTCGGCGAGGAAGTCGTGGTCAAGGCCGCCAACCGCGACCTGCATTCCGGCGAGTTCGGCGGCGCGGCGGCCAATCCGGTGCGTATCCTGGCTAGGATTCTGGCGGATATTCATGACGACACCGGCCGCATCACCATTCCCGGTTTTTACGACGGCGTCGAGGAGACCCCGAGCCAGATTCTGAAAGCCTGGGAAGGTCTGGGCGAGACGGCCGAGACTTTTCTTGGCCCCATCGGCCTGTCCGTCCCGGCGGGCGAGAAGGGCCGTTCGGTGCTGGAACTGGTCTGGGCGCGCCCGACCGCCGAGTTCAACGGCATTTCCGGCGGCTATACCGGCAAGGGTTTCAAGACCGTCATCGCCGCCGAGGCTTTTGCAAAGGTGTCGTTCCGGCTGGTCCACAAACAGGATCCGGAAAGGATTCGCGAGGCCTTCCGCACCTTCGTGCGCGCCAGAATCCCCGCCGACTGCTCGGTCGAATTCCACCCGCATGGCGGCTCGCCGGCGATCCAGCTCTCCTACGACTCGCCTTTCCTGATCAAGGCACAGACGGCGCTCACCGACGAATGGAACAAGCCGGCCGTGATGATCGCCGCCGGCGGCTCTATTCCCGTGGTCGGCGACTTCCAGACCTATCTTGGCATGGGATCGCTGCTGGTCGGCTTCGGCCTGTCGGACGACCGCATCCACTCGCCCAACGAGAAATATGAGTTGGCTTCCTTCCACAAGGGCCAGCGCTCCTGGGCGCGCATCCTCGAAGCCCTGTCACAGCGATGAAAAGCCCGGCCATGACCATCCGTTTCCACAAAAACGACCTGCCCAACCTCGACAACTACAATGTCGACGCCGTCGCCATCGACACCGAGACGCTGGGGCTCAACCCGCATCGCGACCGGCTCTGCGTCGTGCAGATCTCGCCGGGCGATGGCACGGCCGACGTCATCCAGATTGCGCTCGGCCAGAAGAAGGCGCCGAACCTCGTCTCGATCCTGCGCAACAGGAACATCACGAAACTCTTCCACTACGCGCGCTTCGACCTGGCCGTGCTCTACAACGCCTTCGGCGCCATGCCGGAGCCGGTGTTCTGCACGAAGATCGCGTCGCGCCTGACCCGCACCTACACCGACCGCCACGGGCTGAAGGACATCTGCTCGGAACTGCTCGGCGTCAATCTTTCCAAGGCGCAGCAATCCTCCGACTGGGCGGCCGAGACGCTGTCGCCCGAACAGCTCGAATATGCCGCCTCCGACGTGCTGTATCTCCATCGCCTGCGCGATGTGCTGGCCGGCCGGCTGGCGCGGGAGGACCGCACGAAAGTCGCCGACGCCTGCTTCCGCTTCCTGCCCACCCGCTCCCGCCTCGACCTGATGGGCTGGGCCGAGGAGGACATTTTCGCGCATAGCTGAGGGACGAGGCAGAAATCCGGTTTTGCCCGCCTCCGGAGACCCGAAGGCCGACATTGGCGACGCGCATTTGTGAGATTCTGCTCGCGGCGTGATCCGAGACGGTTTTCGCGTCTTCGCCGAGGCAATCATGCTCTTCTTCCAGACCGTCCCGTCCAAAAACCGGAAATTCTTCCGCAACGCTGTCGACGACAATTTCCACATTGTCCGTCCCGGCCGGTTTCGGGCTATCGGGTTAGGCCGGGCTAAACGGCCCCACACGGTGTCCAGCGTCGCACACTCCACATCATCATCTGGCCCAATGCACTGAGGCCACATTCAGTTGAGTTCGCCCAAAAATATGATATAAGATATATCATACTGTAACGCGAACCGGTGCCGCCCATGACCCTTTCCAACGCTCCGGCTGACCTCGAAGCCATCGACAAGCGCTTCCATTTCCACGGGCAGACCGATCCCGTCCGGCTCGAGGCCGAGGGGCCGCTGGTGATCACGCGCGGCGAAGGCCCCTACATCTACGATCTCGAGGGAAAGAAATATTTCGACGCGGTTGCGTCGCTGTGGTCGGCGAGCCTCGGCTTCAGCGACCGACGGCTCGCGGCGGCGGGCGCGGCCGCGCTTGAGACGCTGCCGACCTATCACACCTTCAACAACCGCTCGAACCCCTATGTCGCCGAGCTCTCGGCACAGGTCGCCTCGATCGCGCCGATGCGTGACGCGCGTGTCTTCTTCACGGACGGCGGTTCGGAATCGGTCGACTCGATGGCCAAGATGGCTTGGTATTTCTGGTCGGCGAAGGCAGAGCCGCAACGGCGAAAAATCATCGCCAGGCAGGGCGCCTTCCACGGCTCGACCGTGATGGCGGCGCGCATCAGCGGCCTGCCGGCCATGCACAATTCCTTCAACCTGCCGGACTGCAACGTCATCCACACCGGCCGCCCGCATTTTTATCGCGACGGCCGGCCCGGCGAGAGCGAATCCGAGTTTGTGGCGCGTCTGGCGCGCGAACTGGACGAATTGATTGTCGTCGAAGGCCCCGACACGATTGCCGCCTTCATCGCCGAGCCGGTGATGGGCGCCGGCGGCGTCATCATGCCGCCCGAGGGTTATTTCCCGGCCATCCACGGGGTGGTGAAGAAGCACGGCATCCTCTACCTCTCCGACGAGATCATCTGCGGTTTCGGCCGCACCGGTAGCTGGTTCGGCTGCCAGACTTTCGGCATCGAGCCGGACATGATGACAATCGCCAAGGGTCTGTCGTCGGGGTATGCGCCGATCGGCGGCGTGGTGGTTTCCGGCGCGGTGTTCGAGGCGATCTCCGGCGAAGCCAACCGCAACGGCGTCTTCAGCCACGGTTTTACCTATTCCGGGCACCCGGTGTCGGCGGCGATCTCGGTGGAGGCCATGCGCATCTACAAGGAGATGGACCTGCCCGCGGTGTCGGCACGGCTCGGCCGCCTCCTCGGCGCGGCCCTGCGGAAGCTGGCCCCGCATCCGCTGGTCGGCGACGTGCGCACCTGCGGTTTCATCGGCGCTGTCGAACTGGTGGCCGACAAGCAGAAGCGCACCTCCTTCGCGCCGGAACTCAAGGTCGGCGCGCGGGTCGAGCGCCGCACCCGCGACCATGGCCTGATCATCCGCAACCTCGCCGATTCCATCGCCATCTGCCCGCCCTATGTCGCCACCGAGGACGAGGTCGACTTCATCGCCACCGCGCTCGGCCGCGCGCTGGACGATGTTCAACGGGAGTTGGGTTGATCCAGGCCCGTTAACGGGCTTCGCCAATGGGCGGCTGGGTGATGCCGAGACGAAGCGGCGAAGCCGGTTCGGAGAGGACGGGACCCATATGCGGCCTGGGCAGGACCGGGGAACGCCCTTACGATTTAGGCAGGCCAGGCAAAACGGCTCCTGCCTTTCCGTTTTGAACCGTCGGGTCGCCCCAATCGCCGCTTTGTCGGCCTTGCCTGCTCGTTGGTCATGCTTGTTACGCAATAGTCCACATGGGTTGCCACCAACTCTCTGTTTCTGCTTGGCTTTACAAGCATGACATTGTTTTCGACCAGCCTTGCATCCAGGCAGGGAACGCCCAGAGGTGCGTCGCCACCTCTCGGAAAATCAAGCCTTTTCAATGTGTTGCGTGAGCGATGTGAAGGCGGCTTCGCCTTCCCGCCATCGTCAAGGATTATTTTCCTGCAACTATTGCATCTGTTCCCTTTATGTTCCATATTGCATGCAGGCCTTGTCCGGAGGAGGCGGCAGTGGAGTTGATGGACGGGAATGCGGCAATAGAGAAAAACCGGGAGGCGCTGAAGCGCATCCTCGCCATGCTCGTCGGCATGGCCGAGATGGCCGGCGGTGCGTCAACTCTGCCCCGCCATCTCTATCGCGCCATCCTGCGGCTGCTGCGTCCGGCCGAATCCGCCGCCCGTCGGCTGATCATTGCGACAGCGCGCGGCATCGTGGTCAACCTGCCGCCGCCACGCCCGCGAAAGCCGAAGCCGAAGATTGCCGACACGGTGGCCGCCATGCGCCGCCTCGGCCTCGCCGTCAATTTGTCGAAGCAAGACTTTGCCCGCTACGAAGCCGAGCGGAAAGCCGCCGAACGGCGCGCAGCAAGGCCCCGCACCATGAGCCTGCCGCTGTTCGATCCGCCCAAATATCCGTTCCGCGTCCGCCGCCGCCATGTGCCGGGGCGCGGCGTGCCGCGCATCTGGGTTCCCGGCTTCAGCGAGCGAGTTCCGCTGCCGCCGCCGCCAAGGCCGCCATCGCCGGACGATCCGATCGACGCGGCGCGTCTCGGCTTGCGGCTCGCCGCACTGGGTGCGGCCCTTGACGACCTGCCAAAACAGGCAAAACGGTTCGCCCGTTGGAAGGCGCGCTGCGACGCGGCGGTTGCGGAAATGAGGCAAATCGGCAGCGCCGTGGTCGTGCGCGGCAGGACGGCGCGCGGCACGGTTCGGTTCCAGCGGACACGGCCGCTGTGGCTTGGCCGGCCGCCGGGCGGCCGGCTGTCCCCCTACGACCCCGACGCCCGGCGCCTGAAGAACGTCCGCGAGATCGACGAGATCCTGGCGCATGTCCACGCGCTGGCCTTGGACGCGCTGAACCCGCTGCGTGCCGACACGTCCTGACGGCGGCAAACCGGATGTGACGGCTGGGGATCGACGGCCGGCGGGGATTTCCCCCCCTCGGCGGCGATCCATGCAGTCAGAAAACACCGGTGCCTATCCGTTGGCGCAGCCGGCCGAGCCCGCCTAGACGAGGCCCAGATCTCGTCCGGCCGCGGCCGCCTGGGTGCGGTTGACGACATTCAGCGCCTTGAAGATCGCGGTGATATGCGCCTTGACCGTTTTTTCGGACAGATCGAGTTCATAGGCTATGGTCTTGTTCGGCTGCCCGGCGCTCAGCCGGCGCAGGACTTCGACCTGCCGCTCGGTCAGCGGCGATCCACCGCCGCCTGCTGCCTGATAGGAGCCGGGCCGTTTCGTGCTCTCGCCGAGAATAAGCGGCGGAATATAGACTTCGCCTTTCATAACCAGATCGATGGCGGCGATAAGGGTGTGCTGGCCGGCGGATTTCGGCACATAACCGAGCGCGCCCAGCGCCAGCGCGCGGCGTGCCTCGTGCGGGTCCTCGGACGAAGACAGCACGATAACCGGCAGGTCAGGACGCTTGCGGCCGAATTCCGTGATCGCCGCCATGCCATTCATGCCCGGCATCATCAGGTCGAGCACGACGATGTCGAGATCAAGATGCCGGTCGAGCAGGGCGAGCGCCGTCGGCGCGCTTTCGGCGAGCACGATAGACGTGTCCGGCCCGGTCTGGCGGAGCAACGCCGCGAGACCCTCGCGCAGCACGGGATGATCGTCAACGATCAGCAGCTTCATGCCGCCGACTATTCAGCCCGCAGCAACGCCGGCGCAAGAGGGTGCGGCCCTGCAATCGGAGGATGCGTCATCGATCGTCCGCTGTGTGACCGCGAAATCGGTCGACATCGGACGGCGGATCATCTGTATTCGGACAAGCCACGGGAGGAAGGCATGAACGACAAGGTGAACATCGGCGTCATCGGCGCGGGCTGGTGGGCGACGCTTGCGCATATTCCTGCACTGCTCGCCAATCCGCATGTGGGCATTGTCGCCGCAAACCGGCCGGACAGCGACGGGCTGGACAAGGTGGTCGCGGCATTTCCTCAAGTGAAGCCCTATCGCGATGCGTCGGCGATGCTCGAAAGCGAGCCGCTGCACGGCGTGGTCGTCGCATCGCCGCATGTGCTTCACGCCGAACACGCCTCGCTTTCGCTGTCGAAGGGGCTGCATACGCTGATCGAAAAGCCGATGGCCACGACGGCGGCGGATGCACGCGCCCTCGTGGCGAAGGCGCAAGCCAACGGCGTCGAGATCATCCTGCCCTATGGCTGGAATTTCCGGCCGATCGTCGAGGCGGCGCATCGTCTGGTCGGCGAAGGCTGGGTCGGGGAAGTCCGGCACGTCGTGGCACAGATGGCCTCGGCGCTGGCGGACCTGTTCGGCGGCGAGCCGATGATCGAGACCAGGAACCATCTTTTCCGCCCGCCGGTCGCGACCTGGGCCGATCCGGCGAAATCCGGAGGTTATGGCTGGGGTCAACTGACACATGGCCTCGGCGCGCTATTTCGCATCGTCGACCTCGATCCCGTCCGAGTGTTCGCCAGGACCGGCCTGTCGAAGGCCGGTGTCGACTTCTATGACGCGGCCGTGGTCGAACTGTCGAACGGGGCGACAATGTCTCTGTCCGGCTCGGCGACCGTGCCGAAATCGCGCGGCTACCAGATCGATATACGCGTCTTCGGGACGGAAGGCATGCTGCTCTTCGACATCGAACGCCCGCGCGTCGAGGTGGTCCGCCACGACGGCAAGAGCCAGATCATCGAATTCGGGCCGGGCGCCGGCGACTACGAACTGACCGCGCCGGTCACCTTGCTGGTCGACCTTTGCCGGGGCGAGAAACGAGCAAACCCCGCCGACGGCATTGTCGGCATGCGGTCGAGCGTGCTGCTTGACGCCATGTACCGCTCGGCCAAAAGCGGCCGCATGGAAGATGTCGGGTGAGATGACTTCAGTAGGTCGTGCGCCCGCCGGAGAGGTCGAACACCGAGGCCGTAGTAAAACTGTTTTCCTTCGAAACCAGCCAGGCGATCATGGAAGCGGCTTCGTCGACCTCCAGGAAACGTCCGCGCGGGATACGCACCAGCATATAGTTGATGAATTCCTCGGTCAGGCTTTCCAGGATGCGCGTGTTGGCGGTCGCCGGCGACACGGCGTTGACGGCGATGTCGTATTTGGCGAGTTCCTTGCCGAGTGACTTGGTGAGTCCGATGACGCCCGCCTTGGCGGCGGAATAGGCCGACAGGTTGGGGTTGCCCTCCTTGCCGGCGACCGACGAGATGTTGACGATCCGCCCGTAATTCCGTTCCTTCATCGCGGGCACGACGACCTTGTTCACATAAAAAGTGCCGTTGAGATTGATCTCGACGACGCGCCGCCATTCGTCGGGATCATAGGCGTCGAGCGAGGCGTTGGAGCCTGCGATGCCAGCGGAATTCACCAGGATGGAGACGGGGCCGACCTCGGCTTCCACCTCGGCATGGACGCGCTGGAGGCCGGCAAGGTCGGTGATGTCGACCACCTTGGCGGAGGCTGCATCCCCCAGCGCCGCCTTGGCCTGGTCGAGGATCTGGGCGTTGATGTCCCAGAGGCTGACCTTGGCGCCGGAGGCGATCAGCCGGCGCGCGATGGCGAAGCCGATGCCCTGGGCGCCGCCGGTCACGACGGCAACCTGACCCTTCAAATCAATATCGTTCATCAGTCCAACTCCGAATGCGGGAAGCGATTGTCGTGTCGACGTATAGACGGGCGTTACTGGCTTCGCCATGTCCAATCCGGTTGGCATATTTCATAAAATCGTCTGACCCGCGCGATGCAGCGTGTCGCCGGTTTTGGCCATGCGGCCCAGTCGCCGAGAAATGCCAAACGACTCCAAGCCTTGCCTATCTGCCGAGGCCCGCAGCGACGAATTCGGCAGCCCGCTCGCCGACGACGAGCGCGGTGAGGTTGGTGTTGTGCTGGACATTGTCGGGATAGACGCTGGTGTCGGCGACGCGAAGATTGTCGAAGCCATGGACCCTGAGATCCGTGCCGACCACGGCGGTCGGGTCGCCCGCCGGTCCCATCTTCGTGGTGCCAGCCTGATGGTGGGCGGCGCCCATGCGCTGGGCCAGCGCCTCGGCGATCGGCTGATCGATGTCGTCCACCCACTCGGCGCCATGCCGCCTGAAGGTGGCCGAGGCCAGCATCTCCTTGCAGAAGGTCCGAGCATCGTCGAAATTCTGCCTGTCATGCGTGACGGTGTTGTAGCGGTGGTCGATCAGCGGCGCCTGCCGGGCATCGCGGCTCTGGATGACGACCTCGCCCTGCGCCAGCGCGTGGGTAAGGTACGTCCAGAAACCGGCCATGCCCTCCTCCTCGTCGACGGGGAAAGGATGGGTCTGCCAGGCAGGTTCTCCCGTCGATCCCGCCGGCCCGCGCACATCCGCCACAAAGGAGCGGCCGGTCGTCACGCCAAGACCCTTGCCCTTGAAGATCATGCCGAAGCCGGGATGGTCGAGCAGGTTCTTGCCCACCGGCAGGTCGGCGGCGACCGCGATGCCGAGCGGTTTCAGCCATTCTGCCGGGCCGATGCCCGAGCGCTGCAATATTGCGGGCGTGTTGTAGACGCCGGCGCTGAGCACGACCTGGTCGGAATAGGCAGTCGCCGGCTTTCCGTCGCTGCCGATATAGGCGACGCCTTCCGCCTTGGCGCCGGAAAGCAGGACCCGCTCGGCCACCGCTCTGGCGCGGATGGTCAGGTTGGGGCGCTTGCGCGCGGCGCGGATGTAGGTGACCAGCGTTCCCAGCCGCACTTCCTTGTAGCGGTTGTGCGGCATCACGCCGACGACGCCGGCATGGGCGTCCAGCCCGTTGAGGTCGGGCGCCTCGCGGATGCCGAGTTCGACGCAGGCCTCGTACATCACCCGGTTCACCGGCGCCCAGCTTTCCGGCTTGTAGCGCTGGATGACGATCGGGCCGTCCTTGCCATGGATCGGCTGGTCGCCGAAGTCGAGGTCGTTCTCGATCCTGATGAAATAGGGCAGCACATCGTTCCAGGCCCAGCCCGAACAGCCCATCGAGGCCCAGCGATCGAAGTCGAAGGGTGCGCCGCGTGCCGCGATGGTCGCGTTGACCATCGACGTTCCGCCCATCAGTTTTCCGCGCGGCAGCCAGAGCTGCCGTCCGTTCAGGGTTCCCGAACGGTCGGCATTGAAAAAATCCCAATCGAATTCGGGGATCGCCGCCGTCTTCCAGCTATGCTCGCCGCTGACGGTAAAGAGCGGAGGGATGGTTTCTTCCCTTGGAAAATCCGGTCCGGCCTCGATCAGCAGGACCTTGCAATCCGGATTTTCGGTGAGGCGTGCGGCAACCACGCCGCCGCCCGATCCCGCGCCGACGACGATAACGTCAAACCGATCCATTGTTCCCCCTACCGGAAATCGCGGCCGACCGTTTTGCGACGGACAACCTCGCGGGCAGTTCTACCTATCGCAGAGTATTGGACCGCCTCGGCACCGTTTCCAGCCTAGCCAACGCGACACGAAACGCAAGTGCCTCGGTTGGTGCGTATAACAAACCCAAGTCAACTTAGTACTTAATAGGCTGAAATAGAATGGATTTTTGCGATTCTGGCCACGCACGCCCGATTGTCGGACGAACTCAGCGACCAAACAAAAAATGCATGAGCCACTTGCCCATCATGATAACGTTTCAATATAGTCGGCGCCGTGATTGCCGGTAGAGAAGCCGTAGTGGCCGACCTTGCGATCATGCCTGGGAGGTGGACGACGTGACGGGTGCGGGAGGAGCGCATGCCGAAACTGCCCTGCCAGCCGCGCGCGTCGGCGTCGCGGCGTCTTCGCCCGTGCTCGCCATGCGCAACATTGCCAAGAATTTCGGCGCGACCCATGCGCTCGAGGACGTTTCGCTTGAACTCTTTCCGGGAGAAATTCACGCACTGCTCGGTGAGAACGGCGCCGGCAAATCCACGCTGATCAAGATCATCACCGGCGTCTATCAACCGGATCGCGGCGATATCGAGCTCGACGGCAAACCTGTCGTCATCCGCAGCGCCGCGGAGGCCCAGCGCCTCGGCATCGCCGCGATCTACCAGGAGCCGCTGCTGTTTCCGGACCTCAACGTCGCCGAGAACATCTTCATCAGCCATCAGGATCGTGGAAAACTGGTCGGCTGGAAAAAGATGTTCCGCGATGCCGAAGCCATCCTCGGCGAACTCGGCGTGGCGCTCGACGGGCGAAGTGCTGCGCGAGGCCTTACGCTGGCCGCGCAGCAGTCCGTGGAAATCGCCAAGGCGATCTCGCTCAACGTGCGCGTCCTCATCATGGACGAGCCGACCGCGTCGCTTTCGGCGCATGAGGTCGCGCAACTGTTCAGGCTGGTGCGCGACCTGCGCGCCAAAGGGGTGGCGATCCTGTTCGTCAGCCACCGCATGGAAGAGGTTTTTGAGATTGCCGACAAGGTGACGGTCTTCCGCGACGGGCGCCTGATCTCGACGCGGCCACGCGCGCAGACCACGGCGCGCGGCGCCATCGCCGACATGGTTGGCCGCGAGATGGGGCTGTTGCAGCCGCGTCCCCTGACGGCGACGAGCGACCTTTTGCTGTCCGTGCGGAGCTTGGGGCGTGATGGGGCGTTCGAAAATGTCAGTTTCGACCTGCATCGCGGCGAGGTGCTCGGCTTTGCCGGGCTGATCGGGGCTGGGCGCACCGATGTCGGTCTGGCGCTCTTCGGCATCGAACCCGCGACTTTCGGAACGATCGCACTAAACGGCAAGGTCGTTACCGTGAGGACGCCGCGCGAGGGCATGGATTTCGGCATCGCCTATGTCTCCGAGGACCGGCGGCAGCTTGGCCTGTCCATGCCGATGTCGATATCGGCGAACATCACGCTGCCGGTCCTGCGGCGATACCTCGACCGTTTCGGGCTGATCAAGCGATCGATGGAGCGCGCCACCGCCGAGATGTTCCGCAAACGGCTCTCCATCCGCACGGCGACGATCGATCTCCCGGTCGCAAAACTATCCGGCGGCAACCAGCAGAAGGTGATGCTGAGCAAGTGGCTCAATACGAAGCCGGCGGTGCTGATCCTCGACGAGCCGACGCGCGGCATCGACGTCGGGGCCAAGGCCGAGGTGCACGCGATCATCGGCGAGCTTGCGGCCGAGGGCATCGGCATTATCCTGATTTCATCCGACCTGCCTGAGGTTCTGGCCATGAGCGACCGCGTGCTGGTGATGCGCGAGGGCCGGCAGATGGCGATCTTCGACCGCGCCGACGCCAGCCAGGAGGCGGTGATGACGGCGGCCATGGGGCAGGCCGGGCATGACGCATCCGACAAGGTGCCGGCATGAAGTGGCTGCAACGTCATGTCCGGCCCGAGCAGGTGCGTGAACTCAGCCTGCTGCTGCTGATCATCGTCGCGGTGCTGTTCTTCGGCTCGCTGATCGACAATTATTACAGCGCGCGCACCTTCAACCGCATCGCCTCCAGCGTCGCCGTCATCGCCATCGTCGCCGTCGGGCAGACGCTCGTCGTGCTGACTCGCAATATCGATCTTTCGGTGGGCTCCATCGTCGGCTGCACGGCGTATTTCGTCGGCACGCTGATCGCCAATAACAACGGCATGCATCCGCTGGTCGCCGTTCTCATCGCCGTCGGCATGGGCGCGCTGATGGGTGCGGTCAACGGCCTGCTGGTCGCGGCCGCAGGCATCCCTTCCATCATCGTCACGCTGGGCACGCTGGCGATCTTCCGGGGCATGCTCGTCGATCTCTCCGGCGCCAAGACCGTGACAACCGACAGCCTGCCGCCCTGGCTGGTCGACCTGCCGCGCCTCAATTTCATCGCCATCGACGGCTTCGAAATAAGAGCACTGTTCATGATCGCCGTCGCCATGGTGATCATATTCCATCTGGCAACCAACTATCTGTCGATTGGCCGGCGCCTCTATGCCATCGGCTCCAATCCCGACGCCGCCACGCTGATCGGCCTGCCGACGCGGCGGATGATCTTCCTGGTCTTCGTGCTCTCGGGCGCGCTCGCCGGCCTTGCCGGCTTCGTGACGCTGGCGCGGTTCGGCAACATCACCGTCGAGGCGGGCCGAGGGCTGGAACTCGCCGTCGTCGCGGCGGTCGTCGTCGGCGGCGTCAACATCTTCGGCGGTTCGGGAACCGTGGTCGGCGCGCTGCTCGGCGCCGTCATGATCGGCGTCATCGAGCAGAGCCTGTTCCGGCTGCAGATCAGCGAATTCTGGCGCGACGCGCTGCTCGGCCTGCTGATCCTGCTTGCCGTCGCCAGCGACGCGGTGATCCTGCAGCGCCTGCGCGCCCTGTGGGCTCGGGGCGAACTGAAGCGCATCGCCGATCCGCCGCCTGGGACGAAGCGAGCGCCGTCATGACCATGCTCGACCGCCTGAGAAGCTGGGAAGGACTGCTGCTGGCGATTCTTGTCGCCGTCGTTGCCGTGAACGCGGTGGCGTCGCCCTACTATTTCGGTGTCGGCAACATCGTGAACCTGTTCCAGCTCTCCATCGAGAAGATCATCGTGGCGCTGGTGATGACGCTGATCATCATCAATGCCGAGATCGACCTGTCGGTGGCGTCGGTCATGGGTCTGGCCGCCTGCCTGCTCGCCTGGCTTTTCCAGCAGGGTGTGCCGATGCCGGCGGCAATCGCGCTGGCGCTGTTGTCGGGGCTGGCGGCCGGCCTCTTCAACGGCTTCTGGGTCGCCTATATCGGGCTTCCATCGCTGGCGGTGACGCTGGCCGGCCTGATCGGCTACCGCGGCGTTGCGCGCATCTTCGTCGAGGACCGGGCTATTGGCGGGTTCCCGGCCTGGTTCAATACGATGGGACAACAGGCGTTGATCGGCCCGCTCACCGTCTCCATTGTCATCTTCCTTATCCTCTTCGTTGTCGTCGCGGTCGTCCTGCACGGATCGGCCTTCGGCCGGCTGGTCTATTTCATCGGCAACAATGCCGAGGCCGCGCGCTATTCGGGCGTGCGCGTGAAGCTGGTGAAGATGGCGCTGTTTGCGGCGTCGGGCCTGGTCGCGGCCCTTGCCGGCGTCCTTTATGCGGCGCGGCTGGGCTCGGTGCGCGGCGACATGGCGACCGGCTTCGAGTTGGATATCATCACCATCGTCCTGTTGGGCGGCGTCAGCATTTTCGGCGGTTCAGGTAATATCGTCGGGGTCGGCCTGTCGATCCTCGTCATCCTCAACCTCCGCAACGGAATGGGTCTCGCCAGCATCACCGGCAATACCCAGACAAGCGTGATCGGAGCCTTGCTGATCCTTTCGGTTCTGGTCCCGAACATAGCGCAGGCAATACGTCGTAATGTCAAAGGGAGAGTGACATGAGAAAGTATCTACTCGCCACCGCCACGACGGCGTTGGTTTTGGCAATGGCGCAAGGCGCATGGGCGCAGGCGAAACCGGGAGCTGCACTGGACATGGTCCTGCTGCCGAAATTCCTCGGCATCCTGCCCTTCGACCAGGCTCACGCCGGCGCACTGGAGGCAGAGAAGGAATTGCAGAATTCCAAGCCGCTGCAGTTCCTCGGGCCGACGCCGGAAAACAGCGTCGCAGGACAGATCGAGATCACCACCAACGCCACCACTCAGGGCGTCGCGGCGATCATGATCTCCAACAATTCGGGCGACCAGATCGTGCCCGCCGCCAAGGCCGCGCATGACAAGGGCATCAAGGTCGTCACCTGGGATTCGCCGATCCCGTCGGCCGAGGGCGAGGACGTGTTCGTCGCCCAAGTGGATTTTTCGGAGACCGGCAAGGTCATGGCCGACATGGCGCTGTCGATCCTCGGAGCCGATGGCGGCAAGTTCGCGATCCTGTCGGCGTCTCCCGACGCGGCCAACCAGAACGCCTGGATCAAGGCGATGATGGAGGCGCTGAAGGACCCGAAATACGCCAAGCTCGAATATCTCGCCACCGTCTACGGCAACGACCAGTCGGAAGAGAGCTATGACCAGACAAACGCGCTGATCGACAAATATCCGGACATGAAGCTGGTCATGGCGCCGACGTCTGTGGGCATCGTGGCGGCGGCGAAGGCGCTCCAGGACGAGGGCCTGTGCGACAAGATCAAGGTCAGCGGGCTTGGCGTGCCGAGCGAAATGCTCGCCTACACCAAGAACGGCTGCGCCCCGGAATTCGCGCTCTGGAGTTTTGTCGATCTCGGCTATCTGACCTACCAGACCGCCTATCAGCTCGCGACGGGCACGGTTAAGGCGGAAGACGGCGCAAAATTCACGGCAGGCCGGATGGGCGAATACACGATCACCAAGGACCCGACCCGAGACGCCGGACTGCGCGTGCTGATGGGGCCGTTCTCGGTCTACAACAAGGACAATGTCGAGGCGGCTGCGAAGTAGCCTCCTCATTAAGAACGGCTGGCGCGGTATTCGGCGCGCCAGCCGTGTTCATTTCCGCAGCCGGAGACGATTGCGATGAAGTCCTTCGCTTTGCGTTCAGACCGGGTTTCTCCTTCGGTCACGGAGACCGGAGGGCACCTGTCCGACGTCTCCTTCACGCTCCAGGACGGCCGGCGCGTCAGCCCGATGCACGTCGCGCCCTGGGCGGACGAGCAGCTCGATGCCAGTACGCCGCCGATCATCCGCGTGCTGCGCGGCGATTTCTTCTGCGCTCCGTTCGGCGCCAGCGATCTGATTGCCGACATGCCATTCGTTCATGGCCTGCCCGCGAGCGGCATATGGCGGGTGACGGACGAGCGTGCGGGAGCGATCGGGATGAAACTCGACGGAACCGTGATGGGTGCGACCGTCACCAAAAGCGTCGAGCTTCGGCCGGGCGAGACAATTGTCTACCAGCGGCACACGATGACGGGAGGTTCGGGCCGGATTCCCGTCGGGCACCACGCCATGCTGCGGGCCGAACACGAACTGCAACTGGCGTTCTCCCCCTGGACGCTTGCGCTGACCACGCAGGAACCGGACGAGACGCCGCCGCAGGGCCGACCACTTCTCAGAAACAAGCAGACCATCGCCGATCTGCACCGTGCGGAGCGCATGGATGGCGGCACGGTCGACCTGACGCGCTTCCCCAGTCCGGAAGGGTACGAGGCAATCTGGATGGTGGTCGCCGACCGCACCCCGCCATTCGCCTGGACCGCCGCCACCTGTTCGGAGGGCGGCTGGATGTGGTTCGGCCTGAAGAACCCACGCGTCCTGCCGCAGACATTGATCTGGATGTCCAATGGCGGCCGCGACTATGCACCGTGGAACGGCCGGCATCGCAACGCAATCGGCCTCGAGGAGATTTGCGGCTATTTTCATCTGGGCCATGCGGCATCGGTCGCCGACAATCCGGTCGCAGCGAGCGGAAGCCCGACCGCGATAACGCTGATGCCCGATACGCCGACCGTCGTGTCCTATATGTTCGGCCTGGCTGCTGTTCCGCCGAACTTCGGCGCCGTCAGGGAAATCGTCAGCGTACCCGGAGGCGTGACGCTGGTTGATATCAACGGCCTCATGGTGTTCGCTGCCTGCGACCCGGGTTTTATCGCCGCCTGAATTGACCCCTGCTTGGCGCAGACCACGGGTCTAGCCCGTTCCGATTGAGCAACCGTGAAAGGATTCGCGCCGTTGAGCGCGTGTCCATGTCGAGTTTTAGCTATACTAAAATTTCGATTGACCGCAAATCCGCGCCGCGCTAACTTTTTACAAATACTAAAATCCGGAGCGGGATGTGGTCAACCAGGCCCAGGCCGAGATCGCCGTCACCGATGTCGCTAGTTCGCTCGGCACGCGCTTGCGCCTGCGCCGCCAGGAACTCGGACTGACGCTGAAGGAAGTCGCCGACGGCGCCGGCCTGTCTGTCGGTTTCATCTCGCAGATCGAGCGCGACATCACCGTTCCGTCGCTCACGTCGCTCATCAATGTCTGCCGCGTGCTGAAATCGGCAGTCGGCGAGTTCCTGACCCAGCCCAGCGGCGACAAACCAGTAACACGTCACGACCAGCGGCCAATCTATGCGCTGGGCTCCAATGCCATCACCTACGAACGCCTCTCGGCCTCGTTTCCGGGCAATGTGTTGCGCAGCGTGATCTTCCATGAACCACCGGGCTTCCGCAGTGAGCCGATGGCGCACGAGGGCGAGGAGATCTTCTTCATCCTCGACGGCGGGCTGACCATCGAGATCGACGGCGAGCGCACCATCCTCGAGGCCGGCGATTCCATCCATTTCCCGTCGACAAGGACCCACGTCACCTGGAACCACACGGACGGACCGACCACTGTCCTGCACACCTGCACGATGGATGTGTTCGGGGAAGGCGTGCCCACCGGCAAAGCCGAAACAAGCATGGCTGTCAGAAGAAACAGCGGATTGAAAAGCGCACCAAGACAACTCGTCATAAACAAGGGGAAGTCGTCATGAAATCAACGCTGAAACCATTCGCGGCGGCACTTTTTGCCGCGACGTCGCTCGCCGCGATCGCCACCGTCGCCGCCACGCCGGCCGCCGCCGAAACCGTGCTCCGCCTCGACGAGGTCGCTGTGGGCGAACTCGATCCGGCCAAGGCCACGGACTATGCGGACTCCATCCTGATGTTCAACGTCTACGACACGCTGGTGCTGTCGAAGCAGGGCGGGGCAGGCGTCGTGCCCCACCTCGCCGAAAGCTGGACGGTTTCCGACGACGGCAAGTCCTACAGCTTCGTGCTGCGCAAGGATGTGAAATTCCAGAGCGGCAACCCGCTCACGGCCGACGACGTGGTGTTCTCGCTCGACCGCATGAAGGCTCTCGGCCAGGCCCTGTCCTACCTCCTCGCCAATGTCGAGAAGGCGGAGGCCGTCGATGCCGCCACGGTCAAGTTCACGCTGACCAGCCCCTATTCGCCCTTCGTGTCCGCCCTGCTGCGCTTGCCGATCGTCGACAAGAAGCTCGTCATGGAAAATCTCGGCGCCGGCGATGGCGAGATGAAAGACTGGGGGCAAGCCTATCTGTCCGCCCATGGCGCAGGCAGCGGCGCATACAAGGTCGTCTCACACAATCCGCAGGAAGAGACGGTGATGGCCAAGAATGCCGATTATTTCCTCGGCGTTCCCGCCAAGGCGCCCGACACGGTGCGGCTGCGCTACGGCCTTGAAGCCGCGACGGTGCGCACGCTGGTCTCGCAGGGCGAACACGACATCACCTCGCAATGGCTGCCGCCGGAAGTGCTGAAGGCGCTCGCCGCCGGCGGGGCGCAGCTTCTCACGGAATCGGGCGGCGGCGGCTTCTACATCAAGATGAACACCACCAAGAAGCCACTGGACGACGTGAACTGCCGGCTGGCGCTGACTTATGCCTTCGACTACGCCTCGGGCATCAAGATGGTGGGGATCACCGACACGGTCTCGCAGGGCAGCCCCGCCAGCGGCGCGCTGCCGGTCGGCATGCTCGGCTCGCTGCCGGCTGCGGAAGCCTACGTCCGCGACCTCGACAAGGCCAAGCAGTATCTTGCCGAGTGCAAGTACAAGCCCGAGGATTTCACGCTCGAACTGTCGTGGGTCGGCGAGGTGCCGCTGGAAGAGCGGTTCGCGCTGCTGATGCAGGCGAATTTCGCCGAGATCGGCATCAAGTCGGAAGTGAAGAAGATCCCGTGGGCGCTGTTCTCCGAGCAGGTCACCAAGCCTGAGAACACGCCGAACATCAGCCAGGTCTTCGTCAACGCGGTGACCGGCGATCCCGACACGCTGATCCACGGCATGTATCATTCTTCGGCAGCCGGCACGTGGCAGTCGCCGGAATACCTGAAGGACGCCAAGGTCGACGAATTGCTGGACAAGGGCCGCACCCTGACCTCGGACGAGGAACGCGCCGCCGCCTACACGGAAGCCGGCAAGCGGCTGCGCGAACTGGCGCCCACCATCTACGCGCAGGACCAGAACGCGGTGTTCGCCGCGAGCAAGCGGGTGTCCGTGCCGGCTCTTTCCGACAAGAGCAAGGCTTTTGGCTTGAGCGGAATGGGCTTCAGCTTCCGCCTGATGGAAATGAACGAGTAGGCCGATCCGTCCGGGCCGGCGGTTTTTGCCGCCGGCCGCTCTTTCCGCGCCGACGAAAGCACCGTTATGCCGCCTGTCATCCGCCTCCTCGCGAAGCGGCTGGGAACCTCCCTGATCGTGCTGGTCGGGGTCTCCATGCTGATCTTCGCCATCGCCCGGGTCATTCCCGGCGACCCGGCTCGCATCGCGCTCGGCCCCAACGCCTCCGCCGAGCAGGTGACGGCGCTGCGCGAGCGGCTGCATCTCGACCGGCCGATCGTGACCCAATACGGCTATTTCGTCGCCGACCTCGCGCGCGGCGACCTTGGCACCTCGCTCTACACCAACCGGCCCGTGACCTCGGACATCGCGCAATTCCTGCCGGCGACGCTGGAACTCGTCATTGTCTCCGGCTTGATGATGGTGCTCATCGGCCTGCCGCTCGGCATCTTGTCGGCGCGCTACCGTGATAGCTGGATCGACAATCTGATCCGGCTGGTCACGCTGCTCGGCGTCTCCGCTCCCGCCTTCGTCTGGGCGGTGATCCTGATGCTGCTCTTCGCCTATTTCCTGCCGCTGTTCCCGATCGCCGGCCGTATCTCGGATACGATCACGATCCAGCCGGTCACCGGCTTTCTGCTGATCGACACGCTGCTCGCCGGCAATTTCCGCGCCTTCGGCAATGCAGCCTGGCACATCGTGCTTCCCGCCTTCGCGCTGGCGTTGTCGGGCATCGGCCAGGCGGCGAGGCTCGTCCGTTCCAACATGGTCGAGACCTACGAAAAACCCTACATCGAGATGGCGCAGTCCTACGGTTTTCCCGGCAGGCGGATCGCCAACAAATACGCGTTCCGGCCGTCGATGATCCCGTCGCTCACCATCATCGGCCTCGACTTCGCGGCGATGCTCGGCAACGCCTTCCTGGTCGAGGCGGTGTTCGCCTGGCCGGGCCTGTCGCGCTACGGCGTAGCGGTGATCCTGCGCAAGGACCTTAACGCCATCATCGGCACGGTACTGATCATCTCGGCGATGTTCCTGATCGTCAACGTCATCGTCGACCTGCTGATCGCCTTCATCAACCCGCGCATCCGCTATTCGCAGAGGGCGGGATGAAGCGCACCCTCGCCATCCTGCTGCGCAACCCGCTGTCGCTGCTCGGCCTGGTGCTGGTCGCCATCGTCGTGCTGTCGGCGATCTTCGCCGACTTCATCACGCCGTTCCCGGAGCACGCCGGCGCTGTCGTCGACTTCGCCAATTTCAACAAGGCGCCGGAATGGCCCTACATCATGGGCACCGACCTTGTCGGCCGCGACCTGTTCACCCGCATCGTCTACGCCTACCGCATCTCGCTGATCCTTGGCGTCGTGGTGCTGGCGATCGCCGTGCCGGTCGGCGTCACCATCGGCCTCGTCGCAGGCTATTTCGGCGGATGGGTCGAATACCTGCTGATGCGCATCACCGACGTGTTCCTGTCGATCCCGCCGCTGGTGCTCGCCATGTCGATGATGGGCGTGCTGGAGCCGACGCTGACCAACGGCATGATCGCGGTGACCGCCATGTGGTGGCCCTGGTATACGCGCCTCGTCTACAATCTCACGCGCTCCGAAAAGGAGGAAGGTTACGTTCTGGCCGCCGAGGTGATCGGCGCATCCAGAGCGCACGTCATGTTCCGCGAGATCCTGCCGAATTGCGTGCCCTCGATCCTCACCAAGATGACGCTCGACCTCGGCTTCGTCATCCTGATCGCCTCGTCGCTGTCCTTCCTCGGCCTCGGCGTGCAGCCGCCGACGCCCGATCTTGGCTCGATGGTGGCGGACGGCGCGAAATATCTGCCGGATAGCTGGTGGCTCACCGTGTTCCCCGGCCTTGCCATCCTGGTCGCCGTGTTCGGCTTCAACCTGATCGGCGACGCGCTGCGCGAGATTCTGGGGGCCGAGCAATGAACGTGCCCACGCTTTTGATTCGCGACCTGAAACTCGGCTTCCGCACCTATGCTGGCATGCTGGACGTGCTGCACGGCATCTCGCTGCACATCGCCAGTGGCGAGCGTGTCGCGCTGGTCGGTGAATCCGGCTCCGGCAAGTCGGTGACGGCGCGCATCGTGCTCGGCCTCATCCAGTCGCTGCGCAGCGCCCGCGTCGCCGGCCTTGTCGAGTTCGAGGGTCGTGACCTGGCGACGCTTTCGGAGCGCGAGCGCCATGCGCTGCGCGGCACGAAAATGTCGATGATTTTTCAGGACCCGACCTCGTCGCTGAACCCGGTCTATACGATCGCCATCCAATTCCATGAAGTGCTGTCACGCGGCAGCCCGAACATCACGAAGGTGGAGGCACGTCGGCGTGCGATTGCGGCGCTCGACGACGTGGCGATAACCGAGCCGGAGCGGGTGCTCGATTCCTATCCGTTCCAGCTTTCCGGCGGCATGAACCAGCGCGTCATGATCGCCATGGCGATCGCCAACGAGCCGTCGCTGCTGATCGCCGACGAACCCGGCACGGCGCTCGACGTGACCGTGCAGGCGCAGACGCTGCGTTTGATGCGCGACCTCACCGAAAGGCATCACACGGCGGTGCTGTTCATTTCGCACGATCTCGGCGTGGTGCGCGAATTCGCCGACCGCGTCTATGTCATCTACAAGGGCCGCATCGTCGAGCAGGGCTCTACCGCCGCGCTGTTCGACGATCCGCGGCATCCCTATACGCGGGCGCTTTTGCAGGCCGTGCCGCGCATCACCGGCGGCGGCATTCCGGAGATCGAGGACGCATCGGAAAGCTATTTCGCGCCGCTCGTAGTGCATGAGGGTTTCGGCGAGCCGGGGGTGGCGAGGTGATGGCGTTTGTCCAGCTTCGCGCTCTGTCGCGCCCCCCTCTGTCCTGCCGGACATCTCCCCCACAAGGGGGGAGATTGGCCGTCGTCGATGATTTCGCCAATCTTCAACGCTGGCGATTGGCGAGAACAAAGCTGAAGGCCAATCTCCCCCCTTGTGGGGGAGATGTCCGGCAGGACAGAGGGGGGCAACGTAGAACGCCAAACCTGACATGCGGGAGCCTCCCCGCATGATCGCCCTCCTCTCCCTCCGCTCCGTCTCCAAAACCTTCACCACCGCCGGCCGCGCTGTGCGGGCGGTCGATGATGTTTCCTTCGATGTCGAAAAGGGCGAGTGCCTGGCGATCGTCGGCGAGTCCGGATCCGGAAAATCCACCGTTGCCAACATGATCCTCGGCATTTATCCGCAGAGCGCCGGCGATATCCTGTTCGAGGGCAGCCCGCTTCCCGCCCGCCGCGCGCTCAAACATCGCCGCGCCATACAGCTCGTGCAGCAGAACCCGCTCTCCTCGCTCAATCCCAAGCGCAGCGTCGGTGCCTCGCTGCGCCTGGCACTCGACGTGCATGGCATCGGCGAAAGGAACACGCGCTGGGACCGCGTCGGCCGGTTGCTGGAGGAGGTAGGCCTGCCGGCGGACTTCCGTTCGCGGTCGCCCTCCGCGCTCTCCGGCGGACAGCGGCAGCGCGTGGCGATCGCCCGCGCGCTCGCCTGCCAGTCGAAACTGGTTGTGCTCGACGAGCCGACCTCGGCGCTCGACGTTTTGGTGCAGGCGCGGGTGCTGAAGCTGCTAAACGAACTGCGTCGCAGCCGCGGGCTGACCTACGTTTTCATCACCCACGACCTCTCGGTCGTCCGCAACGTCGCGACCCGCGTCGCCGTGTTCGAGAAGGGCAGGCTGGTCGAGCTATCGCCGACCGAGACCGTGTTCACCGACCCAAAGCATCCCTACACGCGCCGGCTGATCGGCGCCGTCCCGGTCGTCACCGCGGAAGAAGCGGAACTGCGGGGCCGGCTCATGGAGAACAGTAATGCAAGTGCCTGACTACACAGCTTTCACCAAAGCCGTCGCGGCTGAAGGCGCGACCCCCGAGACGGCTTTCGCCGCGCTGTGGGCGCTGACGCGCGACGCGGTCGGGGCAAAACTGTTCACGGTGATGACCCATGACGGCAGGAACGGCGTCGCGCAGCGCATCTATTCCAACATGCCCGACGCCTATCCAGTCTCCGGCACAAAACCCGCCAACGAGACCGACTGGTCGCGCCAGGTGATCCGCGACAAAAAAACCTTCGTCGCCAACGACATCGACGGCATCGCCGCCGTCTTCTCCGATCACGAACTGATCAAGTCCCTGAGCTGTGAGAGTGTCATCAACGTGCCGATCATCGTCGCCGGCGAGGTCAAGGGCACGATCAACTGCCTGCATGTGGCGGGATTCTACACGCCCGAACGGGTCGAGGCTGCCGAGGCGCTGAAGCTGCCCGGCGCGCTCTGCCTGCTGCTCAACGAACTGACCGCCAGGGGAGATTGACGATGGCCGACAAGACGATCCGCGTCGCCACCGATGTCGGCGGAACCTTCACCGACCTCGTCTGCTTCGAGACCGACCACGCAACCGGCGAGCAGCGCATCGTCACCGCGAAATCCGATACCACGCCGCCAAATTTCGAGCGGGGCGTGCTGAACGTTCTGGAGAAGGGGGGCGTCGATCCGAAGGCGGTGGATTTCCTCGTTCACGGCACGACGGTGGTCATCAACGCACTGACCGAGCGCAAGGGCGTGAAGGTCGGGCTGATCACCACCGAGGGATTCCGCGATTCGCTGGAGATCGCGCGCGGCAACCGGCCGGACTTCTTCAACCTGCATTACCAGAAGCCGAAACCGTTCGTGCCGCGTTATCTCCGCCGCGAACTGCCCGGCCGCGTCTCCTACAAGGGCCTCGAGATGAAGCCGCTCGACCTCTCCGGCCTGCCGGCGATCGTCGCGGATTTCCGCAAGGAGGGCGTCGAGGCCGTGGCCATCTGCTTCATCCATTCCTATGCCGACACCAGCCACGAGCAGGCTGCGCTGACCGAACTCGAGCGCCTGTGGCCGGAGGTCTCGGCCGTCGCCTCGCACCAGATCACCCGCGAATGGCGCGAATACGAGCGATCCAACACGGCGGTGCTGTCGGCCTATGTGCAGCCAGCCGCCGAGCGCTATCTGTCGCGGCTGCATGCGGGACTCAAGGAGAAGGGGCTTTCGAAGAGCCCCTACATCATGCAGTCGAACTGCGGCGTCGATTCGCTGGAATCGGTCTCAAGAATCCCGATCACTATGGTCGAGTCCGGCCCGGCCTCCGGCTTCTGGGGCGCGGCGGAGCTGGGGAAACTGATCGGCGAGAAGAACGTGCTCGCCCTCGACATCGGCGGGACGACGGCAAAATGCTCGCTGATCGAGGACGGTGAGGTCAAGATCAAGACCGACTACTGGATCGAGCGCGACCGTTTTTCGGCCGGCTATCCGATCATGGTGCCGGTGGTCGACCTCGTCGAGATCGGCAATGGCGGCGGCTCGATCGCCTGGGTCGACGATTTCGGCAAGCTGCATGTCGGGCCGCAATCTGCCGGCGCCATGCCCGGCCCGGCGGCCTACGGACGCGGCGGCGTTCATGCGACCACCACCGACGCCAATCTCTGGCTCGGCCGCATCAACCGCGACTACTTCTGCGGTGGCGAGGTTATCGCCGACATGAAGGCCGCCAAGGCTGCGATCGAGGCGGTCGGCGAAAAACTCGGGGTCTCCGCCGACGAGGCGGCACGCGGCATCGTGCGCATCGCCAACAACAACATGGTCAACGCGCTGAAGCTGGTGTCGCTCAATCGCGGCCACGACCCGCGCGAGTTCACGCTGGTCGTGTTCGGCGGCGGCGGCGCCATGCATGGCGTGGCGCTCGGTATGGAGCTTGGCGTGCGCAAGGTCGTGGTGCCGGCCGGCGCCGCCGTCTTCTCGGCCTGGGGCATGATGATGTCGGACCTGCGCCGCGATTATTTCGTCACGCGGCTGGCCGACCTGAAGAAGGGCGCGGCCGAAGGCATCGAAAAGGTGTTCGCCGAGAGCGAGGAGCAGGCGCGCGCCCAGTTTGCCGCGGAGGGCGTCGACCCGGCCGGGGTGCGGTTCCTGCGCTACGGAAAATTCCGCTACCAGAACCAGGAGCACACGACCGAGGTGCTGATCGCGGAAGGCGCCATCACCGACGCGCGGCTGGCGGAGATCGAGGCGGCGTTCCACGAGACCTACGAGCGCGAATATACCTACCGGCTCAAAGCGCCGGTCGAGATGGTCGGCATTCACCTCGTCGCCTCGGCGGAGGTCGGCAAGCTCACCATGCGCAAGCGCGAGGCGACGGGTGCTTTGGCGGAGGCCGCCCTCAAGGGCCACCGAGATGTCGATTACGCGCTGGAAGGCGTCCACAAGGCTGCGATCTACGACGGCACCAAGCTGGAGCCCGGCATGCGCTTCGCCGGCCCGGCGATCGTCGAGGATCCCGGCACGACCGTGGTCGTCCACCCCGGCAACCGGGTCGAGATCGACGGCTACGGCAACATCCACATCCATCTGGCGGCCTGAGGGAGACGACGATGCCTAACACGGCAAAAAACGATCCGATCACGCTGGAGATCATCCAGAACTCGCTGCAGGCCACCGCCGACGAGATGTTCGCGGTGATGAAGAAGACGGCGATGAGTTCGATCATCTACGAGGTGCTCGACATGGGCACTGGCATCACCGACGCGGATGGCGCGCTGGCGTCGTCCGGCGCCGGCATTCCGGGCTTCATCGGCGTGCTCGACAAGTCAGTGAAGGTGCTCCTGCAAAAGTTCGGCAAGCCGGGCGACATCGAGCCCGGCGACGTCTTCATCACCAACGACCCGTATTACGGCGGCGTCACGCATCTCAACGACCTCGTCGTCTGCATGCCGGTGTTCGCCGACGGCCGCATCATCGCCTGGACGGCCAACATCGCCCACAATTCAGACGTCGGCGGCAAGTCGCCCGGCTCGCTCTCCGCCGACGCGACGGAGATTTTCCAGGAGGGGTTGCGCCTGCCGGCGATCAAGATGATCTCCCGGGGCGAGCCCATCCCCGGCATCTTCGACATCATCACCGTCAACTCGCGCATGCCGGATTTTCTGGAGGGCGACCTGTGGGCGGCGATCGCCTCGGTGCGTATCGGCGCCAGGCGGCTGACCGAACTGGCGGAGAAATACTCGGTCGCCACCTTCGAGGCGGCGATGAAAAGTTTCATGGACCATGGCGAGAAGATCGCGCTGGCCGAACTCGCCAAGCTGCCGCACGGCACATTCGAACTGACCGAGGAGCAGGACGACGGCCGCTTCTTCAACGTCAAGGTGACGATCTCGGCCACCGAATTCGTCATCGACCTCAGGGACAATCCCGAGCAGGATGCCGGACCGTCGAACGCCGGCCGCGACGACACGCTGGTCAGCATGCAGGTCATCTTCAAGGCGCTTACCGATCCAACCTCGCCGGCCAATGAAGGCTCGTTCCGGCCGCTCAAGGTTTTGACGAAGGAGGGCACCACCTTCCATGCCAAGGAACCGGCGGCAGTGGGTTTTTACTACGAGATCGGCATTCGCGGCAACGACCTGGTCTGGCGCTGCCTCGCGCCGCACATGCCGGACAAGCTGCCGGCCGGCCATTTCTCATCAATCGCCGGCACTTTCATCGGAGGTATCCACCCCGATACCGGCCGGCAATACACCATCATCGAGCCGCAGATCGGCGGCTGGGGCGCCTCGCCCGGCCGCGACGGCAACAGCGCCATCTTCTCCGGGGTGCACGGTGAGACCTACAACTGTCCGGCGGAAATCTCCGAGGCGCGCAACGGCCTGTTCGTCGACCGCATGGAACTCAACACCGACCCCGGCGGCGAGGGCCAGTGGCGCGGCGGCCAGGGCATCCGCATGGACTACCGCATCCGCCGCGACAACTCCTTCCTGACGCTCGGCTACACCCGCTCGCGCATCCTGCCCTGGTCGCTCGACGGCGGCAGTGAGGGCTCGGCCAACTACGCGCTGGTGCTGCGCACGGACGGATCGAGTGAACGCTACGCCTTCGGCTCCGGCATCCGCGTCGACACCGACGACGTCATCCGCATCATTACCGGCGCGGGCGGCGGGATAGGCGACCCGAAAGCGCGCGACCGCGCGCTGGTCGAGGAGGATATCCGCAACGGCCTCGTCACGCCCGAGCGGGCGCGGGAGGTGTACGGCCACGGGTGACGAGCCAAGCTGGACCACGACTTCAAACGCAGGAGGAGGCGCGAATGCCGAACAAAAAACCGCTCAAGATCATGTTCCGGAGCCCGGTCGGCTATGCGGAAAGCGATCCGATCTTCGCCGCCATGGCCGAGGAGCACAAGCTGCCGGGCACCGAGGTGCACATCACCTCACTGCCGGCAAGCGAGGGCGGCTTCACCCATATCGAATACCGCTCCTACGAGGCGATGGTGACGCGCGGCACATCCGCGCAACGCGGGCGGCTGCGCGCGAGGGGTTCGACGCGCTGGCGATTGGCTGTTTCTACGACACGGCGCTGCACGATGCGCGCGAGGTGTCGGAAGGCATGATCGTGACGGCGCCTTGCGTCGCCTCTTGCGAGATCGCGGCGAGCCTGTCCAACCGCTTCGGCATCATCGTCGGGCGGAGGAAGTGGGTGCACCAGATGCAGTCGACGGTGCGCGAGCACGGCTACGATCACCGGCTGTCCGGCTTCTATCACGTCGAGCTCGGCGTCAACGATTTCCAGAAGGACCATGCCGAGACCGAACGGCGGCTGATCGAAGCTGGCCGCAAAGCGGTCGAGGAGGATTTCGCCGAAGCGCTGATCCTCGGCTGCACCATGGAGGTGGGTTTCTACCGCGACGTCGAGAAACGGCTCGGCGTGCCGGTCATCGACCCCTCCATCGCCGCGTTGAAGCGAGCGGAATACGCCGCCGTGCTTCGTCGTCAATGTGGCTGGGTGCCCTCGCGAAAATGGTCGAGCGAGGCGCCGCCGGAAGGCGAGATCGCCCGCTTCGGCCAGTTCGACACCAACGAGCTGTTTGGCAACCGGATCGTCGTCAAGGCGGCGTGACGGCCTCAAATCGAAATCAGCAATCGGGAAGGAAACGATGAAAACAGAGATAGCAAAGAGGCTCGCCGCGCTACGCGAGAAGATGAAGGCAGTCGAAGCAGACCTCGTCGCCCTCGGCCCGGGATCGCATATGCAATGGCTGGCCGGTTTCCATCCTCATGCCGACGAGCGGCCATGCCTGCTTCTCGTCGGACCGGAGAAGGAAACGTTCCTGATGCCGGTGCTCAATGCGGAAGGCTCGCGCGAGGAGACGGCAATAGAGTTCCACACCTGGCCCGATGCGGAAGGTCCGAACGCCGCGCTCGCGGCTGCGCTGGCCGCGATCGACGCGTCCGCGGCGAAGAGCGTGGTGCTCGACGAGACGATGCGGGCGGACTTCGCGCTGCTGCTGCTCGGCGCGCTCCCAGGCGCGAAACATAGCTTCACCGACGATACGATCGGCGCGCTCCGGATGCGCAAGGACACTGCCGAATTCAAGAAGCTGAAGATGAATGCCGGCATCGCCGACCGCGCCATGCAGAAAGCTTTCGCATCCATCAAGCCGGGCATGAGCGAGATCCAGCTTGCCGCCGCGATCAAAGACCATTTCTCCTCCGAGGGCGCGACGCCGCAATTCTGGATCGTCGGCGCCGGCGGCAACGGCGCCTTCCCGCATCACCAGACTGGTTCCCGCAAGCTGCAGGAGGGCGACGCGATCGTCATCGATATCGGCGGACGCAAGGACGGATTCCCGAGCGACATCACCCGCATGGCGGTCGTCGGCAGCCCGCCGGAAGGTTATGGGCAGATCCACAGCATTGTCGAGAAGGCCGTGCAGGCGGCGCTGAAAGCCGCAAGGCCGGGCGTGCTCGCCAGGGAGGTCGACGAGGCGGCCCGCCGGGTCATCGAAGATGCCGGCTACGGCAAGTATTTCGTCCACCGCACCGGCCACGGCATGGGCATTGACGGCCACGAGCCGCCCTACATAACGTCCACTTCGGAAACCGTACTGGAGGAAGGCATGGTGTTCTCAATCGAGCCCGGAATCTATATCCCCGGCCGCTTCGGGATACGGCTCGAGGACATCGTCATCCTGCGCGAGAACGGGCCGGAGATTCTATCGACGCTACCGCGAGACCTGCATGTAGTGAGGGCCTGACCGACGGCGGCGCGACCGAATCTTAAATGAGGTCGGCCGTTGCTCCTATCGCCGAGCAACCGCAGCCATCGCCTCGTCGGTGGCGGCGAGGGCTGTGTCGATGTCGGCTTGCTGGTGGGCGGCCGACAGGAACATCGTGTGCGCCGGATGCAGATAGACGCCGCGAGCCAGCGCTTCCTGGCAGAAGGCATTGCCGATCCGCCGGTCGGCGTCGTCGTCGAACAGCACGACAGGCATCTGCACCGGCCCGCTCTGCCTGATCGCCAGGCCATGGCGTTTTGCCTGTGCTTCGAGACCGTCGCGGAACCGCTGGCCCATCGCCTTCATATGGGCGATGGCGCCGGTGTCGCGCAGCTTGCGGATGGTGGCGATCGCGGCAGCCATGGAAACGGAAGACGTCCAGAACGAGCCGGTGGTAAATATCCGCGTCGCGCCTTCGCGAAACCGGTTGTTGCCGGTGACCGCGGCCAGCGCGTGGCCGTTGGCGATGGCCTTGCTCCAGGCGGCGAGATCGGGCCGGACGCCGACAAGCTCCCAACTGCCGCCGAGATCGAGGCGGAAGCCGGCGCGAACGTCGTCGACGATCAGCGCGGCATCGGCCTCGTCGGCAAGTTCGCGGGCGCGCCTGGCAAACGCGGAGTTCGGGAGCACATGCTCCTTGCCGAGATCATGCTTGAAGGCCGAAACGAGGATTGCGGCAAGGTCGCCCTTTGCCTGCTCGACCGCGGTTTCTAGGCTGGCCAGATCGTTGTAGTCGTAATGGATAAGATGCGCCCGGTCCTCCTCGGTCACGCCCGCGACCGAGGGCGTGCACCACGGAATGGCGCCATGATAGGCGCCTCGTGCCACAAGGACTTTGCGCCGGCCGGTGCCGGACCGAGCAATTGTTATGCAGGCGGTGGTGGCGTCCGTGCCGTTCTTGGAGAACATCGCCCAATCGGCGTGCGGAACCGTTTCGACCACCAGTTCGGCCAACTCGACCAGCCGCTCGCTGGGACCGTTCATCGCATCGCCACGCTTGCGCTGATCGGCCGCCGCCGCCTCGACGTCGGCGTCGTTGTAGCCGAGGATCATCGGCCCCCAGCCGCAGATGAAGTCGATGTATTCGCGGCCGTTGGCGTCCCAGGTCCGGCAGCCTTCGGCACGCGAGAAATATTGGGGGTAACCTTCGGGAAGCCTGGGAGCGTTCTGATGTCCCCACATGCCTCCCGGAATGACGCGCGTGGCGCGGGCCCGCAATGTGCGGTCCAGATCGATGACCTGCTGATTCATTGGCGGCCCCTTGCCCTATTGCCGGTGCCGACGGCCTACACGCAAAGGTCGAGCCGGCGGGATTCCATTTGCCAAGTTTGATATATCATGTATCAATTGCTGGCAAGCTGAAGCTGATCCGGCGATTGGCAGGCAGGCCGCTGCGGCGAGGAAACGATGCAACCGATCTTTGGCGTTGTCGCCGACGACCTGACCGGCGGAATGGAGACCGCCGCGATGATGGTGGCGCTCGGCGTCGATTGCGGCTTCGTTTCCAAGCCCGCCCTGGTGAAGGATCTTGCTGCTTCGCCGGCGATCGTCATCGCGCAAAAGACTCGCGTCATTCCGGCCGTTGACGCCGTGCGCAGATCGGAAGAGGCGGCGCGGGCACTGCTTGCCGTTGGAACGCGGCAGCTTTTCTTCAAATATTGCGCGACCTTCGATTCGACCGACGAGGGCAATATCGGCCCGGTCGCCGATGCCTTGCTCGCCGTGACCGGGCAGACGCATACGGGGTTCTGCCCAACCTCGGCGGACCTCGGCCGGTCGGTCTACAACGGCCATCTCTTCGTCGGCACGCAGCTCGTCTCCGAATCGCCCAAGCGTTTCGATCCGCTGACGCCGATGACCGATCCGGATCTTGTGTGCGTCCTGCAGAGGCAGTCGAAATTAAAGGTGGGCCTCGTCACGCACGGTCTCGTGCGGGGTGACGCCGAGGCGCTCCGCGCGCATGTCGATGCGCTCGTGGATCAAGGCGTCCGGCATCTCATCGTCGATGCGATCTACAAGGAAGATCTCGACGCCATTGCCGCGCTCACTGTCGACTGGAAGGTGATGACCGGCAATGCGCCGATCACGCAGCATTATCCGCCGATCTGGCGCAGGCGTGGCTGGCTCGACTGCGCGCCGCCGAAGCGCGCGTTGCCGGCGGTGCAAAGCCCCGGCGTCGTTCTCGCTGGTAGCTGTGCCGATCGAACCCTGGAACAGCTTGCAGCTTTTGAAGCGGCGCGGCCGGTGCATCGCATCGACGTGGCCTCGGCCGACGGTGTCGAGCCTGTGATCGCCAGGGCGCTTGAGTGGGCGTGCCGCCATCTGGAGTCCGGCCCGGTGGCGATTGCGACGTCTGCGCCGCCGGACCAGGTCCGCGCCGCACAGGACAGGCATGGGCGAGACGGGGCGGCAAAGCTGGCCGAGGATATTCTTGGCGGGCTGGCGGTCGCGCTTCATGAAAAAGGCGTGCGCCGCTTCATGGTCGCCGGCGGCGAAACCTCCGGCACCATCGTCGAACGCCTCGGCATCGACCGGCTGCGGATCGGCGCGTATCAGGGGCCGGGCATCGCCCGCGCGACGACGGAGGGCGATGATACCCTCGCGCTCAGCCTCAAATCCGGCAAGCTCGGACCCGTCGGCATGTTCCTGCCGACGCTTGAATCCATGCTGCATCCGGAAAACTGAGGCGCGCCGAAATGGATGATTTCAAGGCCCGCCGGGCGATCCTCGACGTGGTCGTGAAACTTGAGAACAAGGGCTTCAATCACGTCAGCACCGGCAATGTCAGTTGTCGCGCGGGTGGCGGAATCCTGATCACGCCGACCGGCGGGAACAGCGCCAACACCACGCCCGAGCGCATCGTGCGGCTGGACGACGACGGCAAGGTGATCGGCGGCGGCGTGCCGTCCAGCGAATGGCACATGCACACCTCGATCCTGCGCGCCTTCCCCGTGGCGAACGCGGTCGTCCATACGCATGCGGACGCCTGCGTGGCGCTGTCGTGCCTGCGCAAGCCGCTTCCTGCGTTCCACTACATGGTCGCGGGCTTCGGCGGCAACGATGTCCGCTGCGCCCGCTATGCCACCTTCGGCACCGCCGACCTCGCTTTGTCGGCGGTGGAGGCGCTCAGGGACCGCACCGCCTGCCTGCTCGCCAACCACGGCATGATCGCGATGGGCAAGACGCTCGAAGCGGCCCTCAACACGACGATCAAGCTGGAGACGCTGGCGCGGCAATATCTCACGGCGCTGCAGAGCGGCGAGCCTGTGCTGCTCTCGCCGGAGGAGATGGAGCGGGTGGGCAGGCGCTACGGCAACTATGGCGTCGGGCTTTTGCCGGGCTGATGTCCGCAAGGTCGCGTTAGGAGGGAAGTTCTCTTGGAGATCACGGGCCAGACCAAACTCATGTTTGTGCTTGCGCACCCGATCGGCCATGTGCGTGCGACCGCGATTCTGAACGCCCATTTCCAGTCGATCGGCAGGAACGTCGCGGCGTCGCCGCTGCATGTCGCGCCTGAGGACCTCGAGACAGTCATCGGAGCAATCCGAAAGATGCGGAACGTCATAGGCTTCGGCACCACCATTCCCCACAAGATCCCGGTGATGCGTCATCTCGACGAACTGACGCCGAATGCTAGGAATGTCGGAGCGGTGAATTTCACGCGGCGCGACGAGGACGACCGCCTCATCGGCCACAACACCGATGGACTTGGCTTCGTCGCGGGGCTCAAGGCAAACGGCGTAGATCCGGTTGGAAAGCGCGTTCTCCAGATCGGTGCCGGAGGCGCCGGGCGAGCCGTTGCCTTCGCGCTGGCGGAGGCCGGCGCGAGCGCACTGCGCATCATCAACCGCGATGTCGGCAAGGCCGCCGATCTGGCGCGGAACATCGTCGCGCTCTACCCGGATTGCGATGCCACCGCCGGACCAGAAAAGGCTGAGGACTTCGACATCGTCGTCAACACGACGTCGGTCGGCATGAAGGAGGACGATCCCATCCCGATCGATCTCGGCCGGACCGGACCGGCAACCGTGGTGGCCGACGTCATCATGAGCCCTCCGGTCACGCGTCTTCTCGCAAAGGCGGCCGAACGCGGCTGCAAGACGATCGGCGGCAAGGTTATGCCGGACGAGCAGATGGGACTGGTGACGGCGTTTCTTCACGTGTGAACGGACTTCGAGGCCTTGGGGACCAAGGCCCGACGAATATTTGGAACTGTGCTTGACGAGTCGCGGGTTTAGTCGGCAAGGCGGTTGAATGCCGAGACCTGTGCGAGGAATTCGATGGCGGAACTAAGCGAAATCCAGGCGACGAGCCTGTCCTCCCAGATCTATCTGCGTCTGCGCCAGCAACTGATGTCGGCGCGTTTCCAGCCGGGCGACCGGCTCAAGATCCGCGACCTTGCCCAGAGCCTGGGCACCAGCGAGACGCCGGTGCGCGAGGCGCTGTTCCAGTTGGTCAAGGACGGCGCTTTGGAAATGAAGCCCGGCTATTACATCCGCGTACGCCGCGTGAATCTCAAGGAATATATGGAACTGCGCGATATTCGGCTGCTGATGGAGCCGTATGCGGCACTGAAGGCCATGCCGCGCATCGATGCCGCCTTCCTCAAGAAGCTCTCGGCGACGCATGACAAGCTCGTCGAGGCCGAGCGGACAAAGGATTACTCGGCGGCCCTCCAGCACAATTACGACTTCCACTTCTCGGTCTACCGCAAGTCCGGCATGCCGCACCTGATCGAGATACTGGAACGGCTATGGATCCAGGTCGGCCCGCTGCTGACCTATCTCTATCCGCATGGACACCCGACCTATCGAGGCCTGCATCAGCATGTGAACGTCATCAGCGCGCTCACGGCGAAAGATGAGAAGGCCGTGCGCGAAGCCTTCGAACAGGACCTGATCGAAGGGGGCGCAAATTTCGTCCGCTATCTGACCGAGATCGAAGGCAAGGAGATCGGCGGGCAGGACAAGGACGAGGCGCCGCGCCCATCCAAGAGGAAAAGAGCCTGAAGCCATGCATGTCCCGAGCGAGAACCTGCAACTGTCGGCCCGCGCGGCCAAGGTCATGGCTGGCGGCCATCTGAGCCCCAGCCGCAAGCTCGGCTACCCCGTAGCGTTCCAGAGTGCGTCGGGGCCATATCTCTACGATGCCGACGGCAACCGCTACACGGACTATCATTGCGGGTTCGGAGCCAATGTGCTCGGCCACTGCCATCCGGCGATCGCGGCGAAAGTGAATGCCGTGATGCAGGACATCGACCTCATCGGCGCCGGCATAACCCGGCTCGAGGTCGAGACCTGCGAGGCGCTGGCCCGGCACATCCCCTGCGCCGAACTGGTGGCGCTGTGCAGCAGCGGCTCGGAGGCGACATTCCACGCCATCCGCATCGCCCGTGCGGCGACCGGGCGCAAGACGCTGATCAAGTTCCAGGGTGGGTATCACGGCTGGCACGATGCCGTGGCGATGAACGTGCAGTCGGCGGCCAGTGCAGTCGGGTACTATGACCCGCTGTGCGACGGCATCATGGAAGAGACGGCGCGGCACACCGCCGTGCTGCCCTTCAACGACGCCGAGGCGGTTTCGCGCTATCTCAAGGCCCATCCCGGAGAGGTCGCGGCGATCATCGTCGAGCCGATCGCCCATAATATCGGCTCGGTGATCGCCTCCGACGAATTCCTGGCCGATATCCGCTCATTGACCAGCGAGCACGGCGTCCTCCTGATCTTCGACGAGGTCATCACCGGCTTTCGCCACGCGCTGGGCGGCTACCAGTCGATCTGTGGGGTCACCCCGGACCTTGCCACTTTCGGCAAGGCGGCCGGCGGCGGCCTGCCGATCGGCATCGTCGCCGGCCGGCGAGACGTCATGGAGCACGTCGGGCGCACCGGCGAAGGCGCCGTGTTCATGGGCGGAACCTTCAACGGCACACCGACCTCGCTGGCCGCGGTGCTCGCCACGATCGAGGAACTGTCGAAGCAGGGAACCTATGAGCGTCTATCGGCGCTGGGCAGCCACATGCGCGAGGGCCTCGACTCGATTGTTTCCAGGCTCGGGCTAGAAGCGCAGAGCGCCGGCTTCGGTTCGGTCTGGCTCCTCTATTTCTTCTCAGGCTCCTACAGAAGCTACGACGACCTGCTGCGCAACGACGATGCGCTCGACTTGGCCTTCCGCCGGAAATTGGTCGAGCGGCGCTGCATCGGCCAACCCTTGCCCTTGAAGCGCCTCTACCTGTCGCTTGCCCATACGCCGGAAATCCTCGACGAGACGCTGGGCGTCATCGAAGATATTCTGGACGAATTGGTCGGTCGGCGCTAGCGGAGGGCCATGTCCCGGAATGCCGGCTGGTTTGCGCCGGGACCCGGACGCTTGCCGAGATAGGCCAGGATGCCCTCCCCGCCGCGCTCGATGTCGCCAACCAGAGCCTCGCGCGCGGCGCGCCCGTCGCGGCGTTCGAGCGCGTTCATGACGTTCACGTGCTCTTCGGCGCCCAGATAGTGGTCGTCGGCATGCTCGCGGTAATAGACCTTGAGGATCGGGCCCATCGACACCCAGAGGTTTTCGATCTGGCTCATCAGCATGTTCATACCGGAAAGCTGGTAGACGCCGAAGTGGAACTCGCGGTTGAGGCGGATGGTGCTGAAATTGTCGTGGGCGTGGCTGGATTTGAGGAAGCGCCGGTGGATGTCGGCGAGCCGCGTTATGTCCTGCGGCCTGACCTTCGCCGCACCTTCCTCGGTTGCCAGCCCCTCCAGCGCAATGCGCATCTTGCGGATTTCCAGATAGCGCCCGAGATCAAGATCCGGAACATTGAGGAAGCGGCCCGACCTGATCTCCAGGCCTTTCTCGCTGACGAGGCGCAGGCATGCTTCACGGACCGGTGTGACGCTGGTTCCCAGCCGATCCGCGATATCGTGCATGACCAGCCGCTCGCCCGGCAGGAAATCGCCATCGATCAACGCATTGCGAAGCGAGGTATAGGCCCGGCTTGACAGATTGTCGGTGACGAGCGGCTTGATGGTCACGAAAGCCCCTGGTTCGCGATTGCCGCGAGTGCGCGCGATTCTATACCCTTAGCATCGAGTTCGTAGTGGGCATAGAGATGCGTCGGCGGGGCGATCAGGCTGTATTCGTCCATGATGCCGTGGCGCACCAGGCGCGGCGCTCCGCCGAGATCGGCGAGCACCTCCGCGACCGCTCCGCCAAGCCCCCCGAGCACATTGTGCTCCTCGACCGTCATCAGGCATTTCGAGCGGCGCGAGGCGGCGATGATCGCCTCCCGATCGAGCGGCTTGATCGTGTGCATGTCGATCAGGCCGACTCTTCGGCCGGCTGAGCGCAGGCGCTTCACCGCTTCGACCGACGGATGAACCATCGTGCCGCAAGCGATGATGGTGAGGTCGTTGCCTTCCTCATGGATTATCGCCTTGCCGAATTCGAACGGCGCGGGCTTCTCATAGACAACCGGATCGTGGCCGCGCGCGATGCGGAAATAGATCGGTTGCGGCCAGGTCATCGAGGCCCGGATCGCGGCGGCGAACTGCGCGCCGTCCGCCGTCGAGACCACCGTCAGGTCGGCGATGCTGCGCATGATCGCAAGGTCCTCGGTGGCGTGGTGCGAGGTGCCGTAGAAGCCGAGACTGATGCCGGCGTGATGGCCAATCAGCCGCACCGGCAAGGCGGAATAGGCGATGTCGGTGCGGATTTGCTCGCAACACAGCAGCGCCAGGAACGAGGCGAAGGTCGCAGTGAACGGCATGAAGCCTGTCGTCGCCAGTCCCGCCGCGGCGGACACCATGTTCTGCTCGGAAATGCCGAACTGGAACAGCCGTTCGGGATGTTTGCGGGCGAAGCCGATCAGGCCGTTCGAATATTGCAGGTCGGCCGTGACCGCAACGACCGGGTGGCCCTCGTCGGCCAGCGCGTTGAGCGTGTCGGCGAGGGTGGAAAGGCTTGGCGCGCGGGCGTTCAGCCCACGATACTGCCAGCTTCCGGGATCGAGCGTCTCGTTCATTCCACACCTGCCTTGGCCTTGATCTCGGCCAGAACCTTTTCCTCGTCCGCGGGCGCCAGGTAGCCCAGGTGCCAGCCCGGCTCCCTCTCCATGAAGCCGACGCCCTTGCCCTTCAGCGTATGGGCAATCACGCAGGCCGGCTTTTCGCGCGCCGTGTCGGTCTTTAGCCGGCGCAGCAGCAGGGCCAGCGCCTCCACGTCATGGCCGTCGACCTCGTGGACGTCCCAGCCGAAGGTGCGCCACTTGTCGGCGAGCGGTTCGATGTTGATGACTTCTTCGACGGTGCCGTCCAACTGGTAGCGGTTGCGGTCGACGATCGCGGTGAGGCGGCCAACGCGGTGATGGGCCGCCGCCATCGCCGCCGCCCATACCTGGCCCTCCTGCATCTCGCCGTCGCCGAGCAGGACATAGACGCTGAAATCCTGCCGGTTGAGGCGTCCGCCGAGCGCCATGCCGATGCCGGCCGAGAGCGCGTGGCCGATCGAGCCGGAGCTGAAATCCACGCCGGGCACCTTGCGCATGTCGGGGTGGTCGCCAAGCGGACTGCCCAGGCGCGTATAGTTGTCGAGCCATTCCTTGGGGAAGAAATCCCATTCGGCCAGAAGCGGGAAAAGCCCGACCGCAGCATGGCCCTTGCCCATCAGGAACCTGTCACGCTCCGGCCATTTCGGCTCGGCGCGCCTGAGCGCCATGACATCTCCGTAGAGCACCGAAAAAATCTCGGCGCAGGAAAAGACGGAGGAGTAGTGCCCCACCTTGGCGATGGAAATCAGCCGCACCGTTTCCGTGCGGACGAACAGGGCCAGTTCCTTCAGCCGGCGGGTCTCCGCCTCCGAAAGACTGTTCGGCAGACTGTTATGTGACGTCATCCTTCCCCACTGCGGCGGCTTCGCGCCAGATCGTTTCGCTTCGGCTCTTTGCAGACGCATCATATATGATATATGTTGCGTCTAGCCAAGCCCGGCTCTACACAATGAACAAGAGGGGTGCAAAAAATGAGACTGCCGTCCGGAATTTCGGGAACCTTGCTGACGCTGCTCGCCTTGGGTGCTGCATCGCCGGCCCTTGCCCAGGACCCGACCACATTCGTCTACGCGGATGCCGGCGAGCCCAGCACGATCGACCCCGCCAAGGCCAATGTGAACTGGGAGTTCACGGTCACCCGAAACATCTATGACCGACTGGTCGACTTCGACCTCGCCGATCCGTCCAAGCTGCTGCCGGCGCTGGCGACCGAGTGGAAGCAGGACGGCACCACCTGGACCTTCACGCTGCGCGAGGGCGTGACCTTCCATGACGGCAGCCCGTTCGACGCCAACGACGTCAAGGCGACGCTCGACCGGCTGCTCAAGATCGGCCAGGGCCAGGCTTACCTGGTCGACGACATCGCCAGCGTCACGGTGGTCGATCCCAGGACGGTGAAGATCGAGACCAAGGCGCCGACCGTGTTCCTTGCCTCGAACCTCAGCCGCATCGAGATCATCGCCGACGAGGACGTCGCCAAGCACAAGGACGATCTCGGTGAGGCCTGGTTCGGCGAGAACGCCAACGGCACCGGGCCCTATTCCTTCGTGGCGTGGACGCGCGGCACGCAGATCGAACTCAAGCGCAACGACAAATGGTGGGGCAAATTCCCCGAGAAGCCGTTTGACCGCGTGCTCGACCGCTTCGTCACCGACGGCGCCAACCGGGCGCGCGGCCTGGAAGGCGGCGAGTTCGACCTCGCGAATTTCGTGCCGCTCGACGAAGCCCTGCGCATCGGCGGCACCAGCGGCTTCCACATGATCGAAGGCAACAATCTTTGGGCCTGGCCGGCGATCTACCTGAACATGGATCTTGCGCCGACCAACAACAAGGATTTCCGCAACGCGCTGGTGAAGGCCTTCGACTACACTGCGATGGTGCAGTCCTTCCAGGGCAAGGCCGTGGTCGGCCGCGGCCCCATCCCGGAATGGTTCCCCGGCAGCCCCGAAAAGGATGCGCCCGAGATCAAGACGGATCTGGAAGCGGCGAAAGCCGCGCTCGCGGCCTCCGGCCTGTCGAACGCCACGATGAAATGCTCCGTGCCGGCCGGCTTCCCCGAGTTCCGTTTCGCGGCGACCGTGCTGCAATCCTCGGCCGCGCAGATCGGCGTGACCGTGGAGATCGAGGAGCAGCCCTTCGTCGAGGCCATCACCGCGATCAAGACGGACAAGAGCAACTGCTTCGTGCTCGGCAACGCCAATCTGAGTCCGCAGGACGCGACGAAATTCTTCTCGGCGCACTACTTGAAGGGCGGCTTCTACAATTCCGGAAAGTTCTTCGACCAGACGCTGCAGGACCTCGTCGCCAAGCTGCCGACCATCGCGGATGCCAACGAACGCGCCGCGCTGCTGAAGCAGGCCGCCGGGATCGTGGTCGATTCCCACTACGTCATCTGGACCGCACGGCCGACGACCGTGGTTCCGGAGCCGGACCGCATCGGCGGCTACCGCATCGATCCGGCGGAATACATCAACGCCCGTTTCTGGGAGATGTACAGCAAGGAGTAGGCTGACCATTCAAGCGGAGCGACGCGGCGGTGATTGCATTTCTTTCGAAGCGGTTGGCCTGGGGCATTCTGGTGCTCCTGGCGGTTGCCGTGATCACTTTCTTCCTGAGCCGCGTCGTTCCCGCCGATCCTGCGGCCTTCCTGGCTGGCCAGAACGCATCGGAAGCGACGGTGCAGCGCATCCGCGTCGAGCATGGTCTCGACCGGCCGCTATCGGAGCAGTTCGTCTCCTACATGGCCGGACTGGCGCAGGGCGATCTCGGCGATTCCATTCGTACCCGCCGCAGCGTGAGCACCGACCTCGCGCAGTATCTGCCGGCGACGCTCGAACTGCTGCTGGTCAGCTTTGTCGTCTATCTCGCGACGAGTTTTTCGCTGGCCGTACTGGCGGCAAAAAAGCCTGGCGGCGCGGTCGACGGCGCTATCCGGCTGATGACCATGATAGGCACCGGCATCCCCGTGTTCTGGCTCGGCATGACCCTGCAGTTTTTCTTCTTCTACAAACTTCACTGGCTGCCGCTCGGCGCCCGCTTTCCGATCCGCGAGTCGGCGCCGGCTGCCGTCACGGGTTTCATGCTGATCGATTCGCTGCTTGCCGGCAGTTTTTCCGCCTTTCTCGGCAGCCTCAAGCACATGGTTCTTCCGGCGCTGACCATCGTCATCAACCTGCTTGCCGTTGGCACGCGCTTGTCGCGGGCGGCCCTGATCCAGGAGCAGGGCCGTCTCTACGTCCGCACCGCGCGCGGCAAGGGGCTCGGGCCGCGCACGATCCTCTACAAGCACATGCTGCGCAACGCGCTGAGCCCGATCCTCACCGCCACGACCATGCAGTTCGGCTACATGATAAGCTGGGTCATCCTCGTGGAGGTGATCTTCGACTGGCCGGGCATCGGCCTCTATGCCTACCAGTCGTTCCAGGTCTTCGATTATTCGCCGGTCATCGCGCTCGCCATCGTGTCGACGGCGGGTTTTGTCATCATCAACCTCATCATGGACGTGCTCTATCCCATCATCGACCCTCGCGTGCAGAGCGTCGGCTGATGAGCGTTTCGACCGAACCCGTGCGCCGCCGTTTCACGCGCCCCAAGGGGGTGCTGACGCCGCTGGCCTTGCTGGTCGTGGCGGTGCTTGCCGCGTTCACGCTGCTGCCCTGGCTGATTGCACCGCACGATCCGATCGCGCTCGCCATGGCCGACCGGCTCAGGCCGCCGAGCTTCACGCACCTCTTCGGCACCGACGAGGGCGGCCGCGACATCTTCTCGCGCGTCGTCTACGGCACGCGATATTCGCTGGGCGTGGCGATCGTCATCGTCTTCGCGTCGGCCGCGTTCGGCGTCGTCTACGGTGCGATTTCCGGCATGGCGCGCGGCTGGGTCGACGATCTCATGATGCGCATCGTCGACCTGTTCTTCGGCTTTCCGGCGCTGGTGCTGGCGCTCGCCATGGCGGCCTCGATCGGGCGCGGGCTGGACAGCGTGGCGCTGTCGCTGGCGATCATCTGGTGGCCGGGTTACGCGCGGCTGGTGCGCGGCGAGGTGTTGCGGCTGCGCGAACGCCCGCATGTCGAGGCCGCTCGCGCCCTCGGCGTCTCCGATTTCGCCATCCTGCGCCGCCACATCATCCCCTTCGTAGCCCAGGAGGTCAACGTGCGCGTCACCACCGATATCGGCTACGCGCTGGTCGCCGTCACCGCGCTCTCCTTCCTCGGCCTCGGCGCGAATTCGCCCACGCCCGAATGGGGCCTGCTGATCCGCGACTCGCGGCCGTATTTCGGCTCGGCCTGGTGGTATCTGGTGTTTCCCGGAACGATGATCATGCTGACGGCGACGGCCTTCTCGCTGATCGGCGATGCTTTGGCGTCGAGGCGTGGCGGATGATCCTTTCGGTCCGTGACTTCGCCATCGGCTTCCGCCGGGACGACCGCGACCTGATCGCGGTCGATCACATCTCGTTCGACGTGGAGCAGGGCGAGACTTTCGTGATCATCGGCGAGTCCGGTTCGGGCAAGTCGCTCACGGGGATGTCGATCGCCGGCCTGCAGCCGCAGACCTCGCATGTGTCCGGCTCGATCCGGTTCAACGGCCGCGAACTGCTCAATCGCCCGGATGCCGAACTCAGAAAGATCCGGGGCCGCGAGATCGGGCTGATCTACCAGGACCCGCTGGGGTCGCTCAATCCGGTCTGGCCGGTCGGCGACCAGATCGCGGAGGCCTTGGTGGCGCATGGCCTCGCGACCAAACCGGTTGCCGCGAAACGCGCCGTCGAGATGCTGGAGCGCGTGCGCATCCCCGATCCGAAACGCGTCGCCAACGACTATCCGCACGAGATCAGCGGCGGCATGCGCCAGCGCGCCATGATCGCCATGGCGCTCGCCGCCGGCCCAAAACTGCTGATCGCCGACGAGCCGACCACCGCGCTCGATGTGACGATCAAGGCGCAGATGCTGGAGCTGCTTGCCGAATTGAAACGCGAGCTGTCGCTGACCATCGTGCTCATCACCCACGACATGGGCGTGGTGGCCGAGGTCGCCGACCGCATCCTGGTCCTATATGCCGGGCGCATCGCCGAGATCGGCCAGGCCGATGCGATCATGTTGCGGCCGTCGCATCCCTACACGGCCGCGCTGATGACCAGCGCGATGATCTCCGAGGCGACCCCGAAACACGACCTCAACGCCATCATCGGCAACGCGCCGGGGCTGGGCGGCTTTCCGCCGGGCTGCCGTTTCCATCCGCGCTGCCCAAAAGCCGAAGAGGATTGCCGAACGATCGAGCCCTTCAGGCGTCGGCTGGGCGAGGTAGACCTCGCCTGCCACCATCCCGTGACCGCGGCCGATGCCGCCCTCCTGGTGGAGGCCTGACATGGGTCCGCTTCTCGAACTCGACGGCGTCGTCAAAACCTTCACGCAGAAACGCGGCGGCAAGCGCGACGTGCAGGCGGTCGCCGGCGTTTCCCTGTCGGTCGGCAAGGGCGAGACGGTGGGCCTTGTCGGCGAAAGCGGCTGCGGGAAATCGACGCTGGCGCGGCTGGCGCTGAAGCTGGTCGACCCGACCGCCGGCCGCATCCTGTTCGACGGCGCCGACGTGACCCCGCTGGGCAGCAGGCAGATGCTGCCGGTGCGCCGGCGCCTGCAGGCCGTGTTCCAGGACCCGTTGGCATCGCTCAATTCGCGCATGACCATTGCGGAAGTGATGCGCGAGCCGTTTGACACGCACGGCATAAAGCTGGGGCAGGGTCTCACGCCGCGTATCCGCGAACTGTTGTCCTTCGTCGGGCTTGAAAACATCGACCTCGAAAAACTGCCGCCGCAATTTTCGGGGGGGCAGCTTCAACGCATCGCGATTGCCCGCGCGCTGGCGCTCGAGCCGGAGATCATCGTCGCCGACGAGCCGACCTCGGCGCTCGATCCGTCGATCCAGGCGCAGATCGTCAACCTCATGCTGTTCATCCAGCGCAAGCGCGGCATCTCTTACCTGATCATCTCGCACGATCTCGACGTGATTGGTCATGTCGCCGACCGCATCGCGGTGATGTATCTCGGCACGATCATCGAGCAGGGGCCGGCGGCCGAGATCATGGCGCGGCCGTTGCATCCCTACACGCAGGCGCTTCTGTCGGCCGCCCCGACGCTCGCGGCGCGGCGCGAGCGCGGCTGGAAACGCATCATGCTGTCGGGTGATCCGCCCAACCCGGCCAACGTGCCGTCCGGCTGCCGCTTCCATCCACGCTGCCACCTGGCGCGCGACGTCTGCCGCGAGACCGTACCGCCGCTGCGCATGGTGAGCGGTGGGAATCGCCTGGTTGCATGTCACCTCGCGCCCGAGGAGACGGCGGCGACCGGCGCCGAGATCGGGCTGGGGCGCAGGGGTGTGGCCGCGGCCTAGCGAAAGAAAGCAAGAGAGGGGGGATCAACGATGGTTTGGACGCCGGAAATCCACGTGACCGGCCTGGGCTTCCCGGAAGGGCCGGTGGCGCTCACCGACGGGTCGATCGCCTTCGTCGACCTGCTGCACGCAAAGATCCGCGCCTACAAGGAAGGCGAGACGCGCGAGCTGGCGACCGTATCCGGCGCGCCCAACGGCATGCGGCTGGGTAGCGACGGCAACCTCTACATCGCCAACAATGGCGGCATCGCGCCGCGCAGCCTGGAAGAACTTAATTTTGCCGAGCCGCTGATCACGGGGTGCATCCAGCGACTTAAGACGGACGGAGTTTGGGAGGTTTTTGCCGACGTCCTGCCCGGCAAGAAACCCTCTCGGCCTAACGATTTGATCTTCTCGCCGGAAGGTGAGATCGTCTTCACCGACCCGCAGAACTGGGAAGTGCTTGGCGCCGACGCCGACGCCTATCACGGCGGCCAGCTTCTTGCCGTCGGCGCCGACGCGAAGGTGCGGCAGCTCGCGACGATGACCGGGTTCCCCAACGGGCTCGTCTTCCATCCGGATGGCTCGCTGCTGGTCGGCATCACCATGGAACATCGGGTCCTGCGGTTTCCCTGGGAGGGCGGGCGCGTCGGCAAGGTGGAAGAATGGTGCCGGCTGGACGACGGCTTCAACCCGGACGGCATGGTCTTTCACGGCGACCGCCTTTTCCTCACCGGCAGCACTGGCGACCGCGTCGCGATCCTCGACCTCGACGGCCGCTTGGTCGACACGATCGACTGCGGGCCGGGCAGCGACCCGACCAATTGCTGCGTCCATGCGGGCCGGCTGTGGGTCACGCTCGGCATACCGGGACAGCTCGTTTCCTATCTTTTGTGATTCGTCCAATCCAGTGTCGCCGACATGAGAGACCGACATGCCTGACAAGAAAGACTTTCTGCCGCCCGAACTCGGCCCGCTCAACATCGCGCCGCGCGTGGCGCGCCCGATGCACGCCGACGACCACTGGCATTCAAAACCCTGGTACGAGGCACCGCACGACAACCCGGCGCTGCCGGAAGTCTACACCTACACCGACACCATCTCCTACGATCCCGGCGAGGAGGTTGTGTTCCATTCCAGCACCACCGCGCCGGACTGGACGCTGGAAATCTACCGCGACGGGTACGAGCCAGAGACCGTCCACAGAGTGGAGGCGATCGAGGGAAAGCACTCGCCGACCCCGCCGGACGCCTATCGCAACGGCTGCAACTGGCCGGTCAGCCATCGCTGGCGCCTGCCGGTCGACCTGCCTTCCGGCTTCTACCGCGTCGTCTCAACCTGTGCCCGCGCCAATGGCGGCAAATTCGTCCAGCACCATTTCTTCGTCGTCCGCCCGACCGAGAAAACCCGGCAAGCGAAAATCCTGATGGTTCTGCCGACCGCCACCTGGACCGCCTACAATGATTTCGGCGGCGCCAACCATTATTTCGGCATCGTCGGCTCCGAGAAGAACCTGCCGTCGCCGGTGTTGTCGCTGGAACGGCCATGGACGCGCGGCATCGTCTGGCTGCCGGCCGGCGCGCCGCGCATCTGCGCCGACCCGTTGCCGGAGTTCGGCGACGCGCCGCGCTATGCGATGAAGGAATGGGCCTTCGCCAACGGTTTTGGCCAGTATTACGCCGCCGCGGGCTGGGCGCAGTTCGACCGGCACTTCGTGCTGTGGGCGGAGAAGGAGGGTTACGCCCTCGACATGATCACCCAGACGGACCTGCACTACCGTCCGGACCTGCTCGACGCCTACCCTTGCGTGACCATCATCGGCCATGACGAATACTGGACGCGCGAGATGCGGCTTTCGATCGAGGCCTATGTCGAACGCGGTGGCCGGCTGGCGCGGTTCGGCGCCAATTTTCTCTGGCAGATCAGGTTGGAGGACGACGGCAAGCGCCAGATCTGCCACAAATTCAAGGCGATCGACGAGGATCCGGTCGCCGGCACCGACAAGGCGCACCTGCTCTCGACCGCCTGGGAAGACAGGCAAGTGCGCTGGCCGGGCGCCTCGACCGTCGGCGTCAACGGACTGCACGGCCTCTACGCGTCCTGGGGCGGCTTTGCGCCCCACGGCCAGAGGGGATTTACCGTCTACCGCCCGGAACATTGGGCTTTCGCCGGCACCGGTCTGCACTATGCCGACATTTTTGGCGACCAGGCGCGCATCTTCGCCTACGAGGTCGACGGGCTGGACTACACGTTCCATCAAGGCCTGCCCTATCCGGTGCCGGTCGAGGGCCAGCCGGAGACGATCGATATCCTTGCCATGGCGCCCGCCGTGCTTGCGGAGGACGAGCCGGACGGTGAGGGTTTTCGCTACTATGTGCGCAGCAGCGACCACGAAGGACTGGTGAAATGCGTCACCGGCGAGGTCACCCCGGAAGGGCTGGCGCGCTACAAGTATGGCTCCGGCATGATGGTGCACATGAAGCGCGGCAAGGGCGAAGTGCTCACCGCCGCATCTTGCGAATGGGTGATGGGCCTGAAGCGCGGCGATCTGTTCACGCAGCAGATCACGCGCAACGTCTTGGACAGGTTTGTCGAGGTGTAAGCGGGTCCATACGACGGCCTGTCAAATCCCATCTCGGCCATCCCGACAAGCATGGCGAGGAGACGCTTCAATCGGCCTTGCCGGCGGACGGCGTCGATTGCGTCGGCCGGGCCTGGCGAAGCCGGTCCACCCCGCCCAGCATCATTCAGCCGTCGCCGGCAGGTCCTCTTCGGTGTGCCTGGTCAGATTGGCGATGGCCGCCCTGAGCTTGCTGTTGGAGACCGGCTTGTGCAGCAGCAGCAGTCCGCTCGCATGCGCCTCGGCGAGACGGTCGGGTGCGGTGTCGCCGGTGACCAGCAGGGCCGGGATGGCATGATTGTATTCGCCCTGCAGAGCTTCGATCACCTCGATGCCGTTCTCGCCGTTCCTCAGCCGGTAGTCGCAGATGATCAGGTCCGGGCGGCGCGGATGGGACGCCAGCAGCCGCATCGCCTCGTCGCCGGAGGCGGCGGCCACCACCTCGTGCCCCCAGCCGCCGAGCAAAGTGGTCATACCCTCGCGGATCGGCAGTTCGTCGTCGACGACGACAACCATGCTCTTTGCCAGCGCGCCCTGGCTCCTTTCGTCTGCGTCCGCGAGCTTGGACGTTTCGCGGTCCGACACCGGCACGGTGATCTCGAAGCAGGAACCCGAACCGACCTTCGAGCGCACCTTGATCTCGCAGCCCAGCAGGTCGGCCAGTCGCCGGACGATCGCCAGGCCGAGGCCCAGGCCCCTGGCGCGATCCCGCTCCGGGTTGCCGATCTGGTAATACTCCTCGAAGATGCGTCCGATCTGGTCGGCCGGGATGCCGGGGCCGGTATCCCATACCTGGATCGCGACGCGGCCGCCGCGACGCCGGCAGCCGACGACGACGCGTCCGGCATCCGTGTAGCGCACGGCATTCGAGACGAGGTTGCGCACGATCCGCTCCAGCAGCACCGGATCGGTGAGAGCGATGACGCTTGTCCGCTGCGGTTCTATGGAAATCCCTTTGGCTCGGGCTTCCTCGGCATGATCGCGGCAGATGCGGTCGAGGAACGGATAAACGGCGAAACTGCTCGGCCGCACGTCGACCGTGCCGGCGTCGAGCCGCGAAATATCGAGGAGGGCGGCGAACAGGCCGTCCATCGCCTGGGCCGACGTCTCGATCTGTTCGACGATGCGCTGGCCTTCGGCGCCCATCGGGATGCCACGCAGGGCTCCTACGAACAGGCCAAGCGCATGGACGGGCTGGCGCAGGTCATGGCTGGCAGCGGCTAGAAAGGTCGATTTCGACAGGCTGGCGGCCTCCGCGATCTCCTTCTGCCTGCGCAGGTCTTCGGCCATCGCCGTGGTCTGGATGCGCATCCGGATGAGTTGACTGAACGACCGGTTGGCGATCACGCCCAGTCCGAAGATCGCGCAGATAAAGACCACCATCAGCAGCGCCGTCGCCTGATGCAATGGCGTCGCGGAGGCGATGCTCCAGGCCGCGTAGGGGATCGTTGTGGGCAGGAAGAAGGCGGCGAACGCCGGCAGATACGGGCTGAACGCGGGAATGGATGCCGCCGCGACGGCGAGCGTGACGACCATGGTCAGCATCTCGATGTCGAAATTGCCCCCCACCGCCGCAGCCAGCGGAATGAGCCCCCAGCCGATCCCTTCCAGCAGGGCGACGACGGCGAACCAGACCGCCCAATTGGACCACCGTTCATCGCGTTTCGGATCCTGCCGGTATTGCCGAAAAAGCACCAGATGCGCCAGGGCGCAAAGGGCGATGTAGCCGGCCCAGCCGAAGCACAGGCGCAAGTCCATCGCGCCGAGGCGCACCAGCGCCAGCGAAAGCACCGCCGCGCCGATGGCTGCGCCGAGAACGCCGAGCGGCAATGCCGCGAACAGCGCGGCAACCTGTTCGGGACCGATGTGCTCGGCATCGGCCGGCTGCGGCGGAACGGCGGGTTTTGCTACCAATCTGCCTGGGTCCGGATCAGAGGGCGTGGGCGCAGCGTGCAGGAAGACGGCGCCGGCGGCAACACCGTCTCACCTCGCTCCGAAGCTCAAGGATGAGCGCAAATCCTGCCCATGACCAGTGCGCGGATGGTCTTGAACGGAGGCGCGGGTCTTAGGACGGTCCTAGGACCGGGAGAGACATCAATCCAATTTACCCGGCATGTAAGCTCTGACAAACAGGCAGGCATCAGGTCTCTATTCGACGAATACTTGCGCTTGTGTGCAGTTTGCCCGGCGCGGTCAATCCGGAGGGTATGAAATGTCCACACCCGCAACCTGGAACACCACCAGCGGCAACTGGTTCTCCGCCGCGAATTGGGACGAGCCGAACCCGGATGCGCCTCCGCCCCTTCTGCACCACGTGCCGGGCGCCGACGAGGATGCCTCGCTCCCCGACAATAGCGGGATCGGCACGCCTTTCACCGTGTCGTACAACGGGACGAGCACGATCAATACGATCAACGGCAGCATCGTCGGAACGCTCAACATGACGGGCGGCTCGCTGACGCTGCTGCATGGCGGCGGCTTCAATTCGATGGCGATCAATGTCGGCGCCGGCGCTACGCTGAACATCGCCGACGACGCGCTCGTCGTAACCTCCGGCAACTATGCCGGCACGATTGCCGGCGCGGGAGAGCTGATCTTCACCTACGGAACGTTCAACCTCAACGCCGGCGTCAGCGTCACGGTGTCGGACTGGCTGCTCGGCGTGACCAGCAACGGCACCGTCTCCACCACCAACCTGAACACCAACCTGACCTACGCCAACAATTTCACGCTGGGCGATTACAGCGGCAACCATGCGGTTCTCAATCTCGGTGGCCATACGCTGACGCTGTCGGGAACCGCCAACATCGACGGCACCATCAACGGGCCAGGAACCGTGCTCGTCACCGGTTCGGCGGAACAGGGAACGACCGGAAACGGCTCGCCGGTTGTGATCGGCGGAGCGGTACTGGAATATGCCAGCGGTTCGACCGGGACCCAGCATCTGCATACGTCCCTCGGCGACGCGACGACGACCGGCACGCTGAAGATCGATACCGGCGCGCTATACACGATCGACGCCTCGGCCATTCTCGGCAACTCCATCCCGGCCACCGCAATCGTTACCAATGCTGGAACGCTGAAGGTCAGCGGCGCCGCCGTCAGCGCCACCCTGAACGCGCAGTTCACCAACACGGGAACGCTGACCGTCGACAGCGGCGATACGCTCTCCTTCGGCATCGGCGCCATCGGTACGGCAAGCACGCTCGGCGGCATCATCAACGGTGCCGGCACTTTGTGGCTCAACGGCGCGACCGCGCTCAATTCGTCGAACGTCACCATCGGCACGCTGCATGTCGGCACCAGCGCCAATGTGACGCTCGGCAACAACCTCACTTATGCGAACACCTTCACCTATGATGGCCAGTTCGCCAATTTCTCCCTCAACGGCCACACGCTGACGCTGGGCGGCAGTTCAATTCTGTCGGCGGGAAATCTCGTCGGCGCGGGCACGCTGAGGGTGACAGGGACCGCCGACATCGCCAGTTTCTCCGTCGGCGGTCCCAATGGCACCGGCGACGCCGCGACCATCAGAAATTCCGGCACCACCACCCAGTCGGGATTCCTCGCCCTGCACGGCACGCTGCTCAACGACGCCGGCCGCAGCTACACGATCACCACCGCGAGCGATATCATCGATCAGGGCGGTGCCGTGATCACCAACAGCGGCACATTCACGGACAGCGCCGCGGGCGTCAGCCGCGTCTCGGGCACGTTCACCAACACCGGCACGCTCTCCGTCGGCGCCGGCGCCACATTGGTCCTCAACGGCGGTATGGAAACGCTGGGCGGTGTCATATCGGGCGCCGGCAATCTGACGCTGGGCTTCGGCTCGAACGCCACGTTGAACACCGCCAACGTCACCGTCTCCGCGCTGTCGCTCAACGGCGGCAATGGCGGCGCCTCGCTGACGCTCGGCACCAACCTGACCTATGCGGGCGCCTTCTCCTTCGCCAACCAGTTCGACATGCTGGACCTCAACGGCCGTACGCTGACGCTGTCCGGCGCATCCAATTCGCTGCTCGGCAACATCATCGACGGGGCCGGAACACTTCGGGTGACCGGTTCGGCCACCATCGGCAATAACATCGCGATCGGCGTGTTCGGAAGCGCCACGACCCCGGCCACCATCCGCAATTCCGGCTCGATGACGCAGACCGGCAGCATCAGCCTCAACGGCACCCTGCTCAACGACGCCGGCCGCACCTATACGATCGCCAGCGCCGGAGAAATCAACAATTTCGGCGCCACGATCACCAACAACGGCACCTTCATCGACAAGGCCGCCGGCATCAGCGGCATTTCGGGGACCTTCACCAGCAGCGGCGTGCTGTCGGTCGCCGCCGGCGCGACGCTGATCCTCCACAGCACGAGCACGCTCGGCGGCACGATTTCGGGCGCCGGCGCGCTTGTGCTGGGATCGGGCTCCACCACGGCGATCAACACCGCCAACGTCACCGTCGCTTCACTGGCGCTCTCCGGCGGAATTTTTGCCGGTACCACGACGCTCGGCGTCGACCTGACCTATGGCGGCGCCTTTACCCTCGACAGTGCATTCGCGACGCTCGACCTCAACGGCCACGCGCTGACGCTGACCGGCGCCACGAGCTTGCTGGGCGGCACCATCGACGGCAAGGACGGCGTCAAGGATACGCTCGTCATCAATGGGGCAAATACGAACCTCTCCGCCCTGGCGTTCACGAACTGGACCGCGGGCGTCGACACGATCACGCTCAACGGCACCGGCGGCAACGACCAGCTCGGCGGTTCCAGCCAGAGCGACACGGCGCTCGGCGGCGTCGGCGCGGACACGATCTCGGGCAACGCCGCCAACGACAAGCTGTTCGGCGAGGACGGCAACGACGTGCTCAACGGCGGCGCCGGCGCGGACTATCTGAGCGGCGGGGCAGGATCGGATTTCGCGTCCTACGCCGGCGCATCTTCTGGCATCGCAGCCAGCCTCGCCAACCCGGCGATCAACACCGGAGACGCGGCGGGCGATACCTACAATTCGGTCGAGAACCTGATCGGCTCGGGCTTCGACGACACGCTGAACGGCACCAATGCCGTCAACGACATCCGCGGCGATGCCGGCATCGACGCGATCAAGGGTTATGACGGCAACGACAAGCTCTACGGCCAGGATGGCAACGACACGCTGATCGGCGGGGTCGGCGCAGACTATCTCAGTGGCGGAGCAGGATCGGACACAGCCTCCTATGCCGGCGCCGCGTCCAAGGTCATCGTCAGCCTCGCCAACCCGGCGATCAACAGCGGCGACGCCGCCGGCGACACCTACAATTCGATCGAGAACCTGATCGGAACGAGCTTCGACGACGCCCTGAACGGTGCTAGCGGCGCAAACATCATCAACGGCGGCGCCGGCAACGATTCCATCAAGGGTTACGCCGGCAACGACACGCTGACCGGCGGCGCGGGGAGTGACTTCTTCATCTTCAACACCGCGCTCGACGCCGCCACCAATGTCGACACCATCACCGACTACAATGTCGCCGCCGACACGATCCAGCTCGACAATTCAATCTTCACGGTCCTGCCCGTGGGGCCTCTGGCGGCCAGCGCCTTCAAGGATGTTGCCGTGGCGGCAAAGGACGCCAACGACCGCATCCTCTACAACTCCGACACCGGCAATCTCTATTACGACCAGGACGGTTCAGGCAGTGTGTTCGGCGCCATAAAGTTCGCGACGCTGACCGGACACCCGACGCTCACCGCCGCCGATTTCGTGGTGATCTGAGCGCGCCTGCTTCGGCGAAACGGGGCCTGCGCGCTTGCACGCAGGCCCGCGCCGTGTCCATGCGTGACGCGTCGTTTGGTTTGCTGACCATCTGATCGGAGGATTGTCCCGGTCTCCCAACCGCTCCTCCGCGTCTCGCCTGGAATCCTGGCCGACTTTCACCGTGCATGCACCGACAAGGGGCCGATAACACTTAGCCATTGCGCTAAGTATCTCACTCTGATACTTAGCCTTATGGAACACTATCAAGCCCGTCTGGACGGCGTCTTCCAAGCCCTTGCCGACCCAACCCGCCGCGCCGTGCTGGGGCGGCTGGGGCAGGGGCCGGCAAGCATCAGCGACCTGGCGAAACCCTTTGACATGGCGCTGCCGTCCTTCATGAAGCACATCCATCTGCTCGAGGACAGCGGCTGGATCCGCACCACCAAGCAGGGCCGGGTGCGCACCTGCGCCATCGAGAAAAAACAGTTCACGGCGGTCGAATCCTGGCTCGCCGAGCAACGTTCGCTCTGGGAAGCCCGCACCGACCGGCTTGAAAAATTCGTCACCGCCAAGGAATTTTGAAATGAACCCGTCCCTCAATCCCGATCTCGACCTGACGATATCGCGGGTCATCAAGGCGCCGCGCGCCGCCATCTGGAGCGCCTGGACCGATCCGAAAAAATTCGAGCGCTGGTGGATCCCCGAGCCGGCGCTGTGCAAGGTCGTCGAGATGGACGTGCGGCCCGGCGGCGGGCTGGTCACCGAGATCAGCGAGAATGGCGGCGATTTCACGCCACACTTGAGCGCCTGCTTCCTGGCCGTGGACGAGGGCCGGCGCATCGTCTTCACCAACGCGCTGACTGCGGGCTGGCGGCCGGCCGAACAGGCCTTCATGACCGCGGTCATCACGCTGGCCGATCATCCCGACGGCACGGATTACGCCGCCCATGTCATGCACAAGAACAGACCGGAACATGCATGCCGAGATGGGTTTTTATGACGGCTGGGGCACGGTCATCGGACAACTCGCCCGGCTGGTGGAACGCCAGCCGTGAGCGGCGCCGGGCGAAAAATCGTCCTGCAGATGATGACGACGCTGGATGGCCGCCTCGACGATCCGATGGCTTGGCTGCATGGCGTCAGCGACGATCAGTACCGGGAGATCGATGGCATCTACGCCGGCTACGACACGGTGCTTGTCGGCCGCACGACCTATGAGGAAATGGCCGCCTATTGGCCGGGCGCGATCTCCGAAGGCACCGAGACCAACCGCCGGATGGCACATCGCATGAACGCCATCCAAAAGCTGGTGTTTTCGCGATCCGGCGCCGCGCCACTGACGCCCTGGAACAATGTCGAACGGGTCGCCGCCGCAACCGATGCCGATCTTGCAAAATATCTGGTCGAACTGAAAACCCAACCCGGCGGCGACATCCATCTTTCCGGTGGTGCCAGTCTTGCCCAATCCGTCGTCGCGCTGGGCCTGGTCGACGACTACCGCTTCTTCGTCTATCCCACCGTTTCGCCGGGAAAATCCTGGTTCGCAAAACTGCCGGCCGGGCTCGACCTGCAACTGCTTGGCTCCAGCGCTTACGAGAACGGCGTGGTCAACCTGCACTACGTTCCGCGCCAACCTGCCGAAGAAGTCCACCGCGAAAGTTTCACCGACATGCTGACGTGACTGATCGCACGGAACGTCGTCCATCGGCGGTTGAAACCCTAACCCTCCGCCCATAGTGTCGCCGCCGCAGATCATCGACGGAGCGGGCGTGCGGACATTCATTGGGTTATTGCTTGCGGCGGCCTTGCTCGGCCTCTCGCCCGCCGCCGCGCAGGATGCCTGGCAGCCGGTCGAGAAGGTCGAACCCTACGCCATATCAGGCACAACACCACCGGAGCTATACGCCTCCATGGGCGAGCGCGGGCCGGAGATCGGCAAGGGCCGCCGCGTCATCGCCTTCACCAACTTCAAACTCACCTGGAGACGCGACTACCAGCAGCGGGGCAGCGCCTGCGTGATCGCTGCCGCGACGCCGAAGCTGATCATCACCTACACGCTGCCAAGACCGTCGCAAAAATTGCCGGCAGCCACCCGCGCCCGCTGGGAGCCCTTCATCGCCGGCATCGCCGCGCACGAGAAGGTGCATGGCGAGTACATCATCGACATGGTGCGCCAGATCGTGGCCTACAGCGTCGGCCTTACCGTGGAGGACGATCCCGGCTGCAAGAAGATCAGGACGGTGCTCACCCAGCGCCTGTCCGAACTCTCGCAGGAGCAGCGCCGCAAAGGCCGCGACTTCGACCGCGTCGAGATGGGCGATGGCGGCAACGTCCAGCAACTGATCATAGCGTTGCTGAACGGGGCGTAGGACCGCTTTGCCTTATCGAAAGTCGGCGGCGTGAGGACGTATGAGGTCTGGCAGCCGTGAGAGTAGGCCTTCCATGCGATGCCCTGGATCGAGCCGCGACCCCCAAATCGAAAGCCACGAGGCAAGGACGGGATCGTCATTTCCAGCAATGCGAAGGAAAAGCCGCAGGAGGGCGAAGTCATTGCCATCGGCCCCCGGCATTCGCGACGAAAGCGGCAAGCTGATCCCGCTCGACGTCAAGGCCCGCGACATTGTACTGTTCGGCCAATGGTCGGGCACCGAGTTCAGGGTCGACGGCGAGGACCTTCTTTTCATGAAGGAGGCCGACATCATGGGCATCGTCGAAAAACCCGCGGCGGCCGCCAGGAAAGCCGCCTGACCGGCTGGTTTGCGTACTTTCAATTTCAAGGCTGAACTGGACGAAAAATCATGTCTGCCAAGGAAATCAAGTTCTCCGCCGATGCGCGCGACCGCATGCTGCGCGGCGTCGAAGTCCTCAACAACGCGGTCAAGGTGACGCTCGGTCCGAAAGGCCGCAACGTCGTCATCGACAAGGCCTATGGCGCGCCGCGCGTCACCAAGGACGGCGTCGCCGTCGCCAAGGAGATCGAACTCGCCGACAAGTTCGAAAACATGGGCGCCCAGATGGTGCGCGAGGTGGCCTCCAAGACCAACGACCTCGCCGGCGACGGCACCACGACGGCGACCGTGCTCGCCGCCTCCATCCTGCGCGAAGGCATCAAGCTGGTCGCCGCCGGCATGAATCCGATGGATCTGAAGCGCGGCATCGATCTTGCCGTCGCCGCCGTGGTCAAGGACATCGAAAAGCGCGCCAAGAAGGTCAAGTCGTCGGACGAGATCGCACAGGTCGGCACCATCGCCGCCAATGGCGACACCAGCGTCGGCGCCATGATCGCCAAGGCGATGAAGAAGGTCGGCAACGAGGGTGTTATCACCGTCGAGGAGGCCAAGACCGCCGAGACCGAGCTGGAAGTCGTCGAAGGCATGCAGTTCGACCGCGGCTATCTCAGCCCCTATTTCGTCACCAATGCCGAGAAGATGCGCGTCGAGCTCGACGATCCCTATGTCCTGCTCCACGAGAAGAAGCTCGGCAACCTGCAGGCGATGCTGCCGATCCTCGAAGCCGTGGTGCAATCCGGCAAGCCGCTGCTCATCATCGCGGAAGACGTCGAGGGCGAAGCGCTTGCTACCCTCGTCGTCAACAAGCTGCGCGGCGGCCTCAAGGTCGCGGCCGTCAAGGCGCCCGGCTTCGGCGACCGCCGCAAGGCGATGCTGGAAGACATCGCCATCCTGACCCAGGGTCAGTTGATCTCGGAAGACCTCGGCATCAAGCTCGAAAACGTCACCCTCGACATGCTCGGCTGCGCCAGGCGCGTCGTCCTCGACAAGGAAACGACCACGATCATCGACGGCGCCGGCGACAAGCAGGCCATCGCCGGCCGCGTCCAGCAGATCAAGGCGCAGGTCGAGGAAACCACCTCGGACTATGACAAGGAGAAGCTGCAGGAGCGGCTGGCGAAACTCTCCGGCGGCGTTGCGGTCATCCGTGTCGGCGGCGCGACCGAAACCGAGGTCAAGGAAAAGAAGGACCGCATCGACGACGCGCTCAACGCCACCCGCGCTGCGGTCGAGGAAGGCATCGTGCCCGGCGGCGGCGTGGCGCTGCTGCGCGCCAGGGCGGCGCTCGCCGGCCTGACCGGCGCCAATGCCGACGTCACGGCGGGCATCTCGATCGTGCTCAGGGCGCTGGAAGCGCCGATCCGCCAGATCGCCGAGAATTCCGGGGTCGAAGGCTCGATCGTCGTCGGCAAGCTGGTGGACGGCAAGAACCTCGACATAGGCTTCGATGCCCAGACCGAAACCTATGTCGACTTGATCAAGGCCGGCATAATCGATCCCGCCAAGGTCGTCCGCACCGCGCTGCAGGATGCCGGTTCGATCGCCGCGCTGCTGATCACTGCGGAGGCGATGATCACGGAGGCTCCCAAGGATGCGCCCGCCGCCGTCGGCAATGGCCGCAATGGCGGCATGGGCGGCATGGGTTACTGACCACGGCAGCGGGTAGTCTGGCACGAGGCGGCGTCGCTTCATCAACGCCCGATGAATTTTGCGGCGCGCGCCACATGCGTGTTCGAATGCGTCCGCGCCGCCAGCGACACCCATTCGCGGGCAATGGCGTCGGCCAGTTCCATCCGGCCATACCTAGCATGAAGCTCGACCTGGCTGGCCAGGATCTCGACCTGAAGCGCCGCATAGGCGTCGGTTTCGCGGCCGCAGCGTCGATGCGCCTCGGCAAGCCAGTATGAAGCGGACGGCAGGTCTCCGGCGGCGTCATAGGTCAAGGCCATCGCACGGGCCACGGCCGCTTCCCAGCATGGGTCGCCAAGCTGGCAGCTCGTTGCAAACGCTTCCTCGAGGCGCGCGCGCAGCGGCGCCGGGTCCTGCTTCTGGCGGATTTTGGATTCGCCGAGAAGCGCGATCGGCCAGGGCCGGAAGGCAATCCAGCGCTGTTCGTCGCTGAGCGCCAGCGACAATTCCAGCCATGCGTCGGCTTCGTCGAGCCGATCCGCCGCGAGCAGGCCCCAGGCGCCGATCCCGAGCGACCAGATCTCCCGGCGGCGGTTGCCGGCCTTGCGGGCATGGTCGAGCGATATGGCGAAATGCTCGAGGCCTTCGTCGACCTTGCCCCAATCGACCAGGTTGAATCCGATCACTCCGTGGATTCCGGCAAGGCCGTCGTCATCGGGCGCGAGGCTGGTCGCGCTGGACAGATATTGCGACGCCGCAGGCCGCCGGCCGGCCAGCGCGTCGACATAGCCCAGCTCGCGAAATCCGGCCGAAGCGATGCCTGCGCTTCCGGCCTGCCGGGCAAGCTCGGTGGATTGACGGAGCAGAATGGCTCCCTCGTCGTCATAGCCCCTTACGGCGTGGACGAGCGCGGTGCCGAGTTCGAACGTCGCCTTCGCCTGGAGGTGGCTGTCCCTGATCTTCTCGGCATCGTTGACCGCGCGCCGCAGGCAATCGATCCCCGCATCCACCGCACCGGCCGACAACGCCGCGAGACCCGATTGCATCAGGGAGTTTACGAACGCTTGCGCCGAGATGCCGCCTGGCGGCGACGAAATGGTGCGGCGCGCCGCGCTTCGCAGCGCCATCGAGGGTTTTTCACCCAACTCGGCGAGGAACAGGCTTTCCGTCGCCTCGACATGTGCCATCGCCGCGTCGTAGCGTCCGGCTAGCGCCAGGCTTTTCACCAGCAGAACATGGGCGCCTTCGTTGAACGAATCGCCCCTCACGCCGATCTCGGCCAGGCGGATGGCGCGCTCATAGTCCTCGACGGATACGGCCCGCATCGTCTCCTGCCTGATCCTGGATTCGACGATAGCCGCGATGCGCTCGCGCTCGACCAGAAGCCAGGTCGAGAATTCCGGGCTGCACCGAGGTTCGATCCCGCCCAGCAACGGGCCGGCGCTCTCGACGTCGAACGCGTCGCGGTCCAGCCGCAGCACATCGACCTCGATATCGGTGGGCAGGTTCAGCCTGATGGGGTCCCCGCTCAGGCATTCCGCGCAGTCCAGCGCCTTGCGCAGCGAGGCCAGGCACCACCGCAACGATCCCAGCGGATCGACGGTATCGGGAAACAGTTCCGCCGCCAGCACGCGCCGGTCGAGCGGACCCGGCGCCAGCACCACGCGCACCAGCAGCGCCCATGCCTGATACCCGCGGACCGCTTGGCTTGCGCCGCTGTCATCGAGGATGGCGGGTTCTCCGAGGAGTTTGATCTTCATGCCCATCGATTGCTCTTCCCCAGCGGCTGCCGCCGGCGCCGGTGCCATGCGCCGCAGGCGTGTGACCGGACGTTTGACCGGAATTCCTCACAATAGTGGCACCTCACACATCCGGTACAACGTCGGCAGCCGATGGTGAAGCATCGTTCAAGCAAAAAGGAGACTGACGATGCCCACCTATGTGATCGAACGGGAGATCCCCGGCGCCGACAAGCTGAGCGCCAGCGAACTCAAGGACATTTCCGCAAAGTCCAACGAAGTCGTTGCCGCGCTTGGCGTGCCCTACGAATGGATCACCAGCTATGTGGCCGGCGACAAGATTTACTGCGTGCATGAGGCGGAGAGCGCCGACATCGTTCGGCGCCATGCCGAAGAGGGCGGCTTCCCGGCCAACAAGGTGACGGAGGTCGCGGCCGTCATCGGCCCGGCGACAGCGCGCGGCGCCTGATGTTTTGCGCGCCCGGCGGATCGCCGGGTGCGCGCTTCTTCGCACTTTTGGGGACGGGCGAGATACGCCCCCCTTCACGATCAAAGTCAAATCGACGCCGCGGGCGTGGCGGCGGCCGTCAGCCGGCCCAGCCACGTGCCGCGCGCTCCCAAACCAATGGAAACAAAATGACGAAAAACATACTTGCCCGCGGCCTGGCCGTCATCCTTGTCCTCTGCGGTGCCGCCACCTCCGTCGAGGCGCACAACACCGCCATGAACGCGGACAATCCACTGTCCGAAAAAGTGCGCGCCGCAAACAACCGGTTTGTGGACGTCTCGGTAGCGAAGGCGGAAGGTTATGCGCCAATCCCCTGCGCCAGCAGCCCGGCCGGCAACGGCGCCATGGGCATTCATTACGTCAACGCGGCCTACCTTTCCGACGACAAGATCGACCTCGCCCGTCCGGAAGCCGTGATGTACGAGCCGATGCCCGGCGGAAAGCTGGCGTTGGTGGCGGTCGAATACATCACCTCGAAGGGCCCCGCCGCGCTCGAAGGGCAGTTGTTCAACTTCAACAGCGCGCCCAACCGCTATGGGCTGGGCGCATTCTACGAATTGCATGTCTGGGCCTGGAAGCCGAACCCGACCGGCGCGTTCGCGGACATGAACCCCGATGTCTCGTGCGATCTGGCGACGGCCAGCGGCGGATGACAATTCGCCCGGCGGCACCCTTGCTGAGGGCGCCGTTTCCTGCCGGCGGACCAAAAGGTTGTTGGCCGCACCCCCCAAGACCCGTTCCGACCGCGCGATGCGCCGGCCGGAGCGATGTGAGCCGGAGCGCCTCATGACATGTTCGGCCGTCGACTGCCCTGATGGAACATGCCGCGGCAAGGCCGCGCGACCGTTCCGGCGATTTTTCGCGACCCTGTTGGCTGATATCAGGCGTGGCTTCGCCGTCCGAAAAGTCCGCCGCCAGTTGCATGCGCTTCCGGACCATGTGCTGAAGGATCTGGGGATCAGCCGTTGCGATAGCGACTACCTCGCCGCGCATGGCGAAAGCGCGGTCCATCTGGTTTCCGGCAGGGCGCCGGCCGGCCACCCTGCCGCTTGAACTCCCGCACCGGCGATTGGCTTCCGTCCGAATAGGTCACCTGCACCGACACCGATTTCACGTCCTTCCGCGTTGGCATGGCGGTGCGCGGGTCGTTGATGGCGAACAGCCGGGACGCTCAGTCCGCGCCATCCACCCGAATTTCCCGCCAAAACCCCGCTCTCCCGCCTTCGCGCCTGCAAAACGGGCTTTCCGTTTTGGCCGCGAATGCTCTATAGCCGCCCTCCATGACGACACCGCTCAAAAACATCCGCAACTTCTCCATCGTCGCCCATATCGACCATGGCAAATCCACGCTGGCCGACCGCTTGATCCAGATGACCGGCGGCCTCGACGCGCGCGAGATGGCGGGCAAGGAGCAGGTGCTCGACAATATGGACATCGAGCGCGAGCGCGGCATCACCATCAAGGCGCAGACGGTTCGCCTCAACTACAAGGCCAAGGACGGCCAGGACTATGTGCTGAACCTCATCGACACGCCCGGCCATGTCGACTTCGCCTACGAGGTGTCGCGCTCGCTCGCCGCCTGCGAAGGGTCGCTGCTCGTCGTCGACGCCAGCCAGGGCGTCGAGGCGCAGACGCTGGCCAATGTCTACCAGGCGATCGACAACAACCACGAGATTGTGGTCGTCTTGAACAAGATAGACCTGCCCGCCGCCGAGCCCGAGCGCATCCGCGAGCAGGTCGAGGAAGTCATCGGCATCGACGCCAGCCAGGCCGTCATGATCTCGGCCAAGACCGGCATCGGCATCGAGGACGTGCTGGAGGCGATCGTCCACCAGCTCCCGCCGCCGCGCCAGGGCGACGCATCGGCCCCGCTGAAAGCCATGCTGGTCGATAGCTGGTACGACGCCTATCTCGGCGTCATCGTGCTGGTCCGCGTCATCGACGGCGTGCTCAAAAAAGGCCAGACCATCCGCATGATGGAGGCCGACGCCAAATACCTGGTCGAGCGCACCGGCGTGTTCACGCCGAAAATGCTGACCGTCGACGAACTCGGCCCCGGCGAGTTCGGTTTCATCACCGGCTCGATCAAGGAAGTGGCCGACACCCGCGTCGGCGACACCATAACCGAGGACCGCCGCCCCACCGCCCATGCGCTCCCCGGCTTCAAGCCGGCGCAGCCAGTCGTCTTCTGCGGCCTGTTCCCGGTCGACGCCGCCGACTTCGAGGATCTGCGCGCCGCCGTCGGCAAGCTGCGCCTCAACGACGCCAGCTTCTCCTACGAGATGGAAACATCAGCCGCGCTCGGCTTCGGCTTCCGCTGCGGCTTCCTCGGCCTGCTGCATCTCGAAATCATCCAGGAGCGGCTGGAGCGCGAGTTCGACCTCGACCTCATCGCCACCGCCCCCTCGGTCGTCTACCGCATGAACCTGCTCGACGGCTCCCAGAAGGAACTGCACAACCCGGCCGACATGCCCGACGTGATGAAGATCACCTCCATCGAGGAGCCGTGGATCCGCGCCACGATCCTGACCCCCGACGACTATCTCGGCGGCATTCTAAAGCTCTGCCAGGACAGGCGGGGCATCCAGGCCGACCTCTCCTATGTGGGCAAGCGCGCCATGCTGGTCTACGACCTGCCGCTCAACGAGGTCGTCTTCGACTTCTACGACCGGCTGAAGTCGATCTCGAAAGGCTACGCCAGCTTCGACTACCACCTGACCGACTACCGCGAGGGCGACCTGGTGAAAATGTCGATCCTGGTCAATGACGAGCCGGTCGACGCGCTATCGATGCTGGTCCACCGCACGGCGGCGGAAAAGCGCGGCCGCGTCATGTGCGAGAAGCTGAAGGAACTGATCCCGCAGCACATGTTCAAGATCCCGATCCAGGCGGCCATCGGCGGCCGCATCATCGCCCGAGAGACGATTTCCGCCCTGCGCAAGGACGTGACGGCCAAATGCTACGGCGGCGACATCACCCGCAAGCGCAAACTGCTGGACAAGCAGAAGGAAGGCAAGAAGCGCATGCGCCAGTTCGGCAAGGTGGATATCCCGCAGGAGGCGTTTATTCAGGCGTTGAAGATGGGCGATTGAGAAGCCGGTTGCCGCCGAGCGGGCAAGCCGTCGATCCGGTGGATCGATGCGAGCAAAATCCGGGCGGGAGGTGCCGTAGGCAGCGCGACTCGCGTCAGCGTCTACTAGTGAGGCCATCGTATTGATTTAATTTCATCTACAGTAAGGTGGTCAATTTCGTCAATATATGCGTCAAGAGATTCTTCGACATAGCGATTTCCCATTGGCCTGATACCCGTCTGTGAAAAAGATATTCCACACAATTCATCTGTATCTCTAACAATCTCAAAGTCACGGCCGAGTCTTGGAAGCCAGTTCGGAGTGCAGAGGAAAGCGTGGGCAAATTCGATATCTGACTTACGATCAAGAATCTTTTCAAGTATGTGCATATTAACGATAGGAATCTTAGTGGGGACAGGCGATTGAATTCCGCCATACCCGTCTATAATGACAATAGGCAAGTAAACAATCGATTTGACGTGCTTTGCCCTGTTTATGCGTTCATACTTCCTATCGATCTGTGACACCTTTCGGCGAATTGCCTTTAGTCTGTTTTGAACTTCTCCGGGGTCACCGGGCTGCAGCATCCAACGCAGTTCGCAGAGTAACGCGGTGTTTTTGTCTCGCTGTTTCACGACAAGATCAACCTCCTCCGGCCCGTCCGGTGTGGAAAAGAAAACATTTGAGGAAACGTCAAATTTCTTCTCAAGCGTATTGGTCAGACCTGCAATCATGCCTTTCTCAAAAACCTCGCTATGTGCATCAAAGGTAGCTGGTGATACTCTGGCGTGCAAACTGAGAACGTTCCGCGGCCAGTTTGACGATAAAAACATAGTCGACGGAAAGGCAATTTGATCATTACCAATTGGCATCAAGGGTTGAAGTACCGGATCCGGTGTACGGGTCATATGGCCGTAGGTAAACGCCTCAATCATTGCTCGTGTCGCTTTGATAGATAGGCCGGAAATACGGCAAATGTCAGTTTCCAAGTTTTTGATATTATTGATGTAACAAATCTGCGCCGCTCCTCCGTCATCGAGACGTGCCTTCTTTGCCCCCTCATGAATGGAAATCAAATGGTAGAGTCCGATTGCAGACAGACTTGCAAAAAAGCTTGCCGTTTCTTGCATATTACCCCAAGGGAAATACCAAGAATCTATCAAAAGTTCGGTCTCATGAAGAAATGTTTCGTACAATGGTTTTGCCAAAACCGTTATCAAGTTGTATCTTATGAGCCCCTTTCTTTCAGTAGCACGAGAAGCAACACTTTTAAATTCCTCACGCCAAGATACCTCGGTCCCATCTGCTAACTTGACTTTGTTACCAACAAAACATAGTACGAAGAACGTGAACGCGTTGGCCCGTCTGGAAGCTGCATGAACACTAAATTCTAGTGCATGAAATCTTGTGTCTATTTCAGTTTCGCTGGTATAAATCACATCATCATCACCCTTGTATAGCGTTATGCCGCCGTTGTGGTATTCATAAAATATCCTGGAAGCGCGCTCGTACTGTAAAGAGGCGCTTACAACATTCTCCATGGTAGAAATATGTTCAGCACGACTCCGTCGAAAGTCTTGAGCGATACCTTTCGATTTAGACGCCAGACGTAAGCGATTACGAAATGCGTATTTCAGTGCGTCAAGTCGAATAATAAGATCTGACATAACACTGCCAAAATCGTCAGACTTTAGTTTATTTGCAGATTCTTCTACTATTGACAAGTATATTATCTCATATAGGGTGCATACAAGTCGTTGCGCTTCTAAATCGTCAACGTTGGGAAAATCGACTGCAGCAAACGATGCGTCGATATCGGATTCGATAGCTTTAACATCGTCATCGGAAAGCGTTGATCGAGTCGGTTCGGTCACGGTAGTCACATAGGTTCGCAGGCAATATATGAACGCTTATCACCAACGAGTGTGGCTTCAAACGCCTAGTGCTAGCTATGATGAGGCTAGTGGGCCAAATCGACAGTCTCTAGCTCTCAACACGTCTCGAAGCTGAGCGACAGGATAGGTGAAACGAAGGTAACGAGAGAAGACGACATGCGCCGTCAAACGGAACGTTTATGAAGACGGAGTTCTTCGTGGTAGAGTTTAGGGGAGCTTGATCGGCTCAGGGTATACCACCTCGCCCACACCGCCTCCCAGTGCTAGCCTCCCCGCGCAACCGGATTGTTCTCATGCGCGGTTTCGACTTTTCCTCCTGGCAGACCATCCTGACCTCGATCGCCGGGTTGCTGCTGGTCACGCTGATCGGCATGGGCATCCGGCTGGTCATGATGATGACGCTGCAGCAGCGGCGCGAGCGCCAGAACCGGCAGATCAACGAGCGGCTGAAGGCGCTGATATCAGCCTACAAGGTCTTGGGCGGCTCCTTCACCGGCACGCTCACCGTCAGCCCGCTGCATTTGCGCGATCTTAAGCGCATAGCGGAGACCGAGGGCGCGGAGGCGCCGGGCGGCGGCACCGAGCGGGCGCGCCGCGTGCGCGACGCCGTTGAGGCCGCCCTTTCCGACATCGTGCTGTTCGGCACGCAAGCCCAGGTCGAACTCGCAGCCAGCGCCATGCGCGACATGGCCGGCGGCCGACCGGTCGAGGTGCACGCGCTGGTGGTCTCGCTGCGCAACTACATCCGCGAGGTGCTCGACCTCGACGCCATCCCGCAAACCGTCGTCATCCCCAACCAGGGCCCCGCCCGCCCCTCCGCCGCCAGCGGCCGGGGCGGCCGCGAGGGAGGTGGCGGCATGATGATGGGCGGCATGGGTCTTGGCGTCGGCCTCGGCGGCGAGACCGACCCGGCGGACAAGGGCTGAGCGCGCGCGGCCTGATCCAGCGTGTCTCGTCGACTCAGTCACGGCCGGCGGCCACGCCGAGATCGGTCCCGGCGTGCTCCGGCGCTTCGACGTCAGCCCGTCGCGTTCACGGACATCCACTTCGCGGCCGCCCAGACGAAATCCTTAAACTCCAGCCTGTCCGCCTCGACCTTCAGCTCACTACAAATCCCCGGCAGCGCGGCTTGAAAGGTTTTGTACTCGGCCGCGATCGCCGCACCTGACGGCAGTGGAGCGCCGCGCTTTGCGGCGTTGAGGAAACTCCGGACCTTGCCGATCAGAGTTTCGAGCTTGCCGCCATGCGCCTCGATGTCCTGGCCGGCGATGTCCGACATGAAAATCTGATAACGATAGGGTTCGGTGTCGAGCACGAGGCAACGTTTACGGGCTTGAATCTTGTCGCCGAACCGCTTGGCGCCGAGAAACAATCCAAGCTCCAGCGGCATGTTGAAACGCGGCAGGCCATTGCCGCCAAGCTCGGTGCGCGAAATATCGTGAATGCCCAGCGGGCACTCCTCGATGATCTTTTCGATCTTGGCAATGCGCGTGCCGCCGGAATCGATCACTTCCAGCGCGCAACGCGGTTTGAATCCGCAACGGGATACCGTGAAAGCAATAGCATGAAAGAACGGCAGATAGGCCGCATCGAACGGACAATTGATGAAGACCGGCTTCTGCCGGGCGACCAAATCTACCCCGCCTGCTCGGCGGCCTGACGGCGGCGCACCGCGCGGATCGCTTCTTCCAACTGCCGCACGGTGAAGCTCTTCGGCTTGAAATCCGGTTTCGGGATCAGGATGCCGTCTTCGGTCCGGCCGATAAACTGGCCGGTCTGCGACGACCGCCCCGTTCTGATTCCCCGAGTCTGTTTCGGCGCTTTGCTCATGACCCGAATATGATCGAAGCGACCGCTTCCTTCAAGCCATCTTCCGTTGCGGAAATTGCGTTACTTCCGCTCGAACCGCATCACCCAGTTCTTCTCCCAACTCGCGCCGCCATCCGCCGACATCGATTGTTCCCACACCGGGCTCTCGCCCGCCGTCCACAGGAAGCGCACCTTTACCGGCCGGCCGCCCTCGACATCGTCGCCGAAGAATTCCCCAACGCCGTTCTCGAACCGTCCGACGGTCGGCGGAAACAGGCGATAACTTTTGGTGTCAGACCAGTAGATCGACCACAATTGCGTCTCAGGGTTGTAGAGCCTGAGCGTCATGCCGGTGAAGCCGCGTGCCGGCACGAACATCTGGTCGAGGTTGCCGCCAAAGACGCCGTTGCCGTCCGGCATCACCTTCTCGACTTTCGAGGTGGCGTCGAAAAACTCCCACTCCGTCGAGCCGACCAGCCGGCCCTTCAGCACCTCGTTGCGGATCGTCCATTCCCCGATCAGGAAATCGAAATCGCCGAAGCCTAAATCATGCATGAAAAAATCTCCCCCCGATGTGGGCCGATCATAGCAGGCCCCTCCTGACACCAGACGGTCAGTATCCTATCTATAAGGAGCAATCCGAAGGTGCCTTGAACGTCGTTCATGTGCCCCTGCCCGGACGCCAGCCCAAACGGCCCTTTTTCCTGCTCATGTCAGGCCAAAACCGGTTTTTGGCGGCGAATGTCCGGCTTGTCGGGGGTCAATGTCCGGCTTAAAACACGATTTTGCCGGCGGATAGCGGACATGTCATTGATTGGGAGCGACTTTCCAGGCATGACATGCTTTCGAACAACGTTAGAAAACGCCTAGTCGTCCTTCAGAAACGTCGCCCAGTCGATCTTCAGATTGCCATCGTCCTCGGAGATGAAGCTGTTGGCGGGGATAGCCATGCGCTGCCTTGCGGCGCGCTCGCGGGCCCCGGTCAGCGCTCCCAGCGTCGACAGATTTCCCATGGAAAACAACTGGCTATAGGCAACAGCCAGGCCGCCGCAGTTGCGCAGCGCCAACAAATCCTCGGCCCCGATGGCGTTCAGCGCCGGCTCGGAAATGCGGAAAACGCCGTCGATCTTGCGGTTGCCGCCCTCCTCCTGCGCGGTGATCGGCCACGGCTCCAGCAGCTTCTTCTCCAGAAGCATCGCGCCCGCCGCTCGCACCGTCTGCAAACCCAGCCGAACCTTCGACAGCGTATCCACCGCCTCCTGCGTCTCGCGGGAGGGCGTTCCGTCGTGTGTAAAGAACGGAAACCCCTCCTCGCCGACCGCGGCGTCGCGGAGCAACCCACTGGATTCATTGACACAAAGGGCGAAGCCGCCATCCGCCTTCTTGCCCAGGCTGAACGGATAATGCTGCAACGCCGCCGGCACATAGGAGGCCAGCCAGCGCCCGTCCGGCGCCACGAAAAGGTTGTGCCCGACCTTCAGGCTGAACAGCGCCACCAGCGTCGGCGCCCCTTCCAGTTCCACAAATGCCAGCGGAAAGGCCCGCGCCATATGGATCATCTCGGCGGCGCTGACCGGCATCATGTTGAACGCCGCGGCGAAGTGGTAGTCGCGCGAGCGGAACCACTTCTTGTAGGTGTGCCGCTCGCGCGTCACCATATGCAGTGTATCGGCCATTGTCTCTCGTTTTCCTGCCCGCGCCGATGATGCCCGCCGGACCGCTCCCGCGCAAGCCATTCCGGCCAATGCATCCGGCCTTTCGGCGGCTCAGCCGCCATCGCCGAGGATGATGTCGAGGATCGACTTCTCGCTCTTGACCACCGGCCCGCCGACATCCGCCTTGGGCCTCGGTCTGGGGATCGAGGCGGTCGGCTGTTCGGCCGGTTCGGCCTCGATCCGTGCCGCCTGATCGACCGTCTCGGGTTGGGCGCGTGCTGCCCGCTCTGCCGTCTCCGGCTCGGCGCGCGTCGCCTGGGTCGGCCTGGACGCTTCCGGAACCGCAGCCGTTTCAGGGACTTGCGCGGCAGGCTCGATCAGCGTCGCGGTGTCCGGGACGCTTTGGTCGACGAGGTCCGGCGCCGCCTGCCAGCCTCCCGGCAGTTTTGCCACCTTCTGCCCCTCATGCGCCGCCGCCATGAATTCATGCCAGGCAATCGCCGGCAGCGCCCCGCCCGTCACCTTCTTCATCGGCTTGCCATCGTCGTTTCCGAACCAGACGCCGGTGGTCAGCTTCGCCGTATAACCGACGAACCAGGCGTCGCGCGAGTTCTGGCTGGTGCCGGTCTTGCCCGCCGCCGGCCAGCCGAACGCCGCCTTGCGCGCCGTGCCGTCCGACAGTGTCTCCGACATCATGGCGTTCATCATGCCGACCACATCCGGGCTGACCACCCGTGGCGCGCCGCCTTCCTTGTGCTCATAAAGCACGTCGCCGGCAGCACTGGTCACCCGCTGGACGAAATGCACGTCCGGCCGGTAGCCGCCATTGGCGAACGGCACATAGGCCGCCGTCAGTTCCAGCGGGGTGACCTCCGAAGTGCCCAACGCAATGGAATTGTTGGCCAAAAGGCTGGACTCAATGCCCATGCGCTGCGCCGCCTCGACCACCGACCCCGGCCCGACCTCCATGACCAGTTGCGCCGCGACCGAGTTCAGCGACTTGGCAAGCGCCGTCGCCAGCGTCACCCGGCCGTAATATTTTCCGTTGTAATTTTCCGGCGTCCATTTGCCGATGCGGATCGGCGCATCGTTGCGCACGCTGTCCGGCCGGCTGCCCTGTTCGAGCGCGGCGAGATAGACGAACGGCTTGAACGCCGAGCCCGGCTGGCGGCGCGCTTCCGAGGCGCGGTCGAACTGGCTGTTGGCATAGTCGTAGCCGCCGACCATGGCGCGCACCGAGCCCGCATCGTCGATCGCCACCAGCGCGCCCTGGCTGACATTCAGCTTCTTGCCGTTCTCGTCGACCAGCCGGCGGATCGAGGTCTCCGCAAGCTGCTGGAGCGAAAGGTCGATGGTCGTGTCGACAACGATGTCGGCACGCACGTCGCCGATCAGCGCCGGCAGTTCTTCCATGATGCGGTCGGCGACATAGTTCTCCGAACCCGTCCAGAATGCGGCAGCGCGGGTCGCCGGCGTGCTCATGGCGTTCGCCAGTTCCTTGTCGCCGATCATGCCTTCCTCGCGCATGGCGCCGAGCACCAGTTGCGCGCGCTGCTCGGCGGCCTTCGGGTCGCGGGCCGGCGACAGTTTTGAGGGCGCCTTCAACAGGCCAGCCAGAAGCGCGGCCTCGGCAAGCGTCACATCGCGCGCCGACTTGCCGAAATAGCGGCGCGACGCCGCCTCCACGCCATAGGCACCCGAACCGAAATAGACCCGGTTCAAATACATTTCGAGGATCTGGTCCTTGCTGTGTTCGTGCTCGAGCCACAGCGCCATCAAAACCTCCTGCACCTTACGCTCCAGCGTGCGGTCGGGCTTCAGGAACAGGTTTTTTGCGAGCTGCTGGGTCAACGTCGAGCCGCCCTGGGTGAAGCGGCCGCTGATCACGTTCCGCGCCATGGCGCGCGTCAGCCCGATGGGGTCAATGCCGAAATGCGAATAGAAGCGGCGGTCCTCGATCGCCATCACCGCCTGCGGGATATAGGGCGACATCTCGTGCAGGCCGATCGCCTCGCCGCCGGTCATGCCGCGATTGGCGACAAGCGAGCCGTCGGTCGAGACGATCTTGACATTGGGCGGCCGGTCGGGGACCGACCAGTCGGCGACGCTGGGCAATTGCGCGCCATACCAGGCGACCATCCCGGCGAGCCCTATGCCGCACCACAGCATGAGGACGCAGCACCAGTAGACCAGCCGGCCAAGGCGCAAGCCGCGACGCCTGGCGCGGCCCTTTGCCGGGGCCTTGTCTCTTGCGGTTCCGGCTGTCTTGCGGCCGGATGCGGCGCGCTTGCGTGGCGCGGGCACGACCCGGTCGTCCTCGTCGAGCGAGAAGTCCGTGGAGGATTTGCCACGGGGCGGCCCGTCGAAGGTCGGCTCGATCCGTGTCCCGTTCCCCTTTGCCATTGCCTGCGACTTAAATCCCGTTTGCTGAGCGGCAACCGGGTGGAGACTAAATGCGGCGATTTAAGGGGCCGTTAAGGGGCCGGATCGGAAAGCCGGGCGGTAACAAATTGTGGCACCGCTCACGCTTCACCAGCGCGGTTGCTGCTCTCGTCCGCCGGCCGCGACCAAGTGCCCGCGCCTCAAACCACGATGAAGTCGGCGGCCGTGAGGCTGAGGCCGCGAGTGAGCGAGGCGAACTTTACAGCCGCGAACCCATTGCCCGAGCCGTCCGCATCGTAGAACAGCGAACCCGAGTTCGAGTTGTAGAATATGCGATCGTCGGCGTCGCGGGGGCCAAGGAAATTGTCCTTGAACGCCGAGGCGTCCAAGGGCCCGGTCCCGAGTGCGGTGAAGATCGCGCTGTCGAGCTGGATCTGGTCGTCCGCCACGCTGAAGTCGGTGATCTTGTCGACGTTGCCGGCGCCAAGCGCGGTCGAGAACCGGAATGTGTCCGCACCACCCATGCCGACCAGGAAGTCGTTGCCGCCTGCTCCGTCAAGCACGTTGGCGCCGTCATTGCCACGCACGATCTGCGCGATCTCGTTGCCGGTCAGGTTGACGGCATAAGTGGCGTGCACCGAGGTGGTGTTCAGATATTCGACGCTGACGCCGCTGGCCAGCACGTAGTCGACGCCGGCGCTGACGCGGTCGTTGCCTTCACCAGCGACTTCGACGATCACCGCCCCGGCATTGTAGACCGAATAGGTGTCGTTGCCGCCGCCGCCGGTCAGCGTGTCGGCGCCGCCGACGCCGCCGTCGTTGAGGATGTTGTTGCCGGCGTCGCCGGTCAGCGTGTCGGCCAAGGCCGAGCCCTTCAGGTTCTCGATGTCGGTCAGCGTGTCGCCGCTGGCGTCGCCGGCCGAAACCTGCGGCCCCGACAGACCGAGATCGACCGTCACGCCCGCCGCCGAGCCTGCATAGCTGACGGTGTCGTTATCGGCCCCGCCATCCAGCGTCTCGGCCCCGGCACTGCCGAGCAAGGCGTCGTTGCCGGCTCCGCCATTCAGGATTGCCGCGCCGCTCAGGATATCGTTGCCGGCCAGGCCGTCCAGTGTGCCAGCGCCATTTCCTGTCAAGGAATCGTTGAAGGCCGAGCCGTTCAGGTTCTCGATGTCCGTGAGCGTGTCGCCAAAAGCATCGCCGGCCGAAACCTGCGGCCCCGACAGACCGAGATCGACCGTCACGCCCGCCGCGGAACCCGCATAGCTGACGGTGTCGTTGTCGGCCCCACCATCCAGCGTTTCGGCCGAAGCGCCGGCGAGCAAGGTGTCGTTGCCGGTCCCGCCGTTCAGTGTCGCGCCGCCGCTCAGGATATCGTCGCCGGCCAGGCCGTCCAGGGTGCCAGCGCCATTTCCTGTCAAGGAATCGTTGAAGGCCGAGCCGAGGGCGTTGGTGAAGCCCGTCAGCGTGTCGCCCTGGGCGTCGCCGCCACTGCCGGTGCCGGCGGCGAGGTTGACGCTTACTGCTCCCGACGAACCGGAATAGTCGGCCGTGTCGACGCCACCACCACCGGTGAGGGCATCGGCTCCGGCGCCGCCGATCAGGGTGTCGTCGCCCAGCCCGCCGGTGATTATGTCGTCGCCGAACCCGCCGGTGATGATGTCGTCGCCGGCCAGACCGTCGATGGTGTCGTTGCCGTCGGAACCGATCATGCGATCGGCTACCGCCGAGGCGACGAGCGAGATGCGGAACACGTCGAGGCCGGTGCCGTTGCCCTCGGCGCCCACTCCGGTGTCGGTCGCCTGCGTCTGGAAGGTGACGTAGCGGCCGTCTGCCGAGATCAAGGGCGTGCTCGAAAGATCGTTGAGCTCGGTGCCGTCGATAGCGACGGACAGGCGCGTCACGTTGCCGGTCACCGTATCCTTCAGGAAGACGTCGCGCCGCCCGTTGGTGTCGCCCTGCACCAGGTTGCTCGCGCCGCTGACGAAGACGACGTAGCGCCCGTCAGCCGAGATCACCGCCTGGTTCGACAGGACGTTGCTCTCGCTGCCGTCGGTGGCGGTGGATACCCGGGTGGTGGTGTTGGTCTGCAGGTCGCGGACAAAGATGTCGGCGGCGCCGTTGGTGTCGCCGGCGACCAGGTTGGTCGCAATGCTCACGAACACGACGTAGCGGCCGTTGCCGGAGATCGAGGCGCCGTTAGACACAGCATTTCCCGACCCGCCGGTGGTGGAGGCGGAGACCAGGGTGGTGGTGCCGGCGGCGATGTCGCGGACGAAGACATCGCCCACGGTGCCGTTGGTGTCGTTTGCCGTCAGGTTGCTGGCCAAGCTGACGAAGGAGACGTGGTTGCCGTCGTTGGACAGGCGGGCCACAGAGGAGGTGCCGTTGGCCTGCGACTCGTCGTCCGCCACCGAGATGCGGGTGACGAGGCCGGTCGACATGTTCTTGATGAAGGCGTCGTCGAAACCGTTGCTGTCGCCGGCCACCAGGTTGGTCGCGGCGCTCGCGAAGCTGATGAAGGCGCCGTCGCCGGTGACGTCGACATTCAGGCTGAGGCCGTTTGCCTGGCCGCCGCCCGAATCCGTTGAGACCCGGGTGGTCACGCCCGTCAGCGCGTCCCGCATGAAGAGGTCCGATGCGGCGTTGGTGTCGCCGCCGACAAGGTTGGTCGCCGAACTGCTGAAGAACACATAGCGGCCGTCATCGGTGATCGCCGCCACGCTGGAGGCGTTGTTGCCCTGCGTGCCGTCGGTGGCGGTCGAGAGCAGCGTCGTGGTGCCGGTCACCGTGTCGCGCAGGAAGACGTCGAAGAAACCGTTGGCGTCGCCGGCCACCAGGTTGGTCGCACCGCTCTCGAACACGACGTAGCGGCCGTCGCCCGACATCGGCCCGCCGACAGCGGCGGCATTGGCGCTGGCGCCGCTGCTGTCGACCGAGATGCGGATGAGCGAACTGGCGTTGACGGTCATTACGGGAAATCTCCACCCGGTCTGGTTGTGATGGCGGCAAGGGCTATCGGAACAAGCTGAACGAAAAGCTACGTTGAACGGTAAACTTTGTTCGCCCGCCGACCTTTATGTGTGCCTCTGTCTCGGCAATTCCCGGGTGTTGATTTTCCGCCGAGAACCGACCCTCGATTTCGAGGTTGCCGGATGCGCTGGAGCGTCGGCCTGGGTCAATGTCGCGCGCGGTCCACGGCGATCTCGAAGTCGCCGATAGCCCACGCGCCACCAGCGCCAGCCGCCGTTCCTGTCCGCCGGCCGCGACGAAACGCCCGCGCCTCAGACCACGATGAAGTCGGCGGCGGTGATGGCAAGGCCGGGGGCGAGCGTACCGAATTTCGCGGCCGCGAAAGCGTTGCCCGAGCCGTCGGCGTCGTAATACAGCGAGCCCGAGTTCGAATTGTAGAAGATGCGGTCGTCTGCATCGCGCGGGCCAAGGAAACTGTCCTTGAACGCCGAGGCGTCCAGGGCTCCGATCCCGAGTGCGGTGAAGATCGTGCTGTCGAGCTGGATCTGGTCATCAGTCACGCTGAAGTCGCCGATGCGATCGACATTGCCAGCGCCGAGCGCGGTCGAGAAGCTGAAGGTGTCCGCCCCGCCCATGCCCCAAAGGACGTCATCTCCGTCAGCGCCGTCGAGCACGTTGGCGCCGTCATTGCCGCGCACGAGCTGCGCCAGTTCGTTTCCGGTCAGGTTGATGGCGTAGGTGGCGAGCAGCGAAGTGGTGTTCAAATATTCGGCGCTGACGCCGCTGGCCAGCACATAGTCCACGCCGGCATTGACGCGGTCGCTGCCTTCTCCGCCGATTTCAATGATCACCGCGCCGGCATTGTAGACGGAATAGCTGTCGTTGCCGCCGCCGCCGGTCAGCGTGTCGGCTCCGCCGAAGCCGCCGTCGTTGAGGATGTTGTCGCCGGCGTCGCCGGTCAGCGTATCGACGAAGATCGAGCCCCTGAGGTTCTCGATGCCGGTCAGCGTGTCGCCGCTGGCGTCGCCGAGCGAGACCTGCGAGCCCGACAGGCTGAGATTGACGGTGACACCAGTCGCCGAGTTTGCGTAGCTGACGGTGTCGTTGTCGGTCCCGCCGTTCAGCGTCTCGATCAGGGAGCTGCCCAGCAAGCTGTCGTTGCCGGCTCCGCCGTTCATTACCGACCCGCCGCTCAGCCGATCGTTGCCGTCCTGGCCGTCCAGCGTGCCCGCGCCGATACCGGTCAACGCATCGTCGAAGGCCGAGCCGATGGCATTGGTGATACCCGTCAGCGTGTCGCCCTGGGCGTCGCCGCCCGTGCCGGTACCGGCGGCGAGGCTGACGCTCACCGCCGCGGATGAAGCGGAATAGTCGGCGGTGTCGATGCCGCCATTGCCGGTGAGCACATCGGCTCCCGCGCCACCGATTAAGGTGTCGTCGGTGAAAGATGATCCGATGAGAGTATCGTTGCCCGTCGATCCGATCAGGCGCTCTATGCCGGTCAGCGTGTCGCCCTGGGCGTCGCCATCGCTGCCGGTCCCGGTGGTGAGGTTGACGGTCACGGGCGCAGCAGAGGCGGAATAATCCGCCGTGTCCGCCAAACCCGCTCCGCCTTGCAAGGAGTCGGCGCCGCCGCCCCCGATCAGCCGGTCGTTTGCGGCGCCGCCGAGCAGGATGTCGTTGCCGTCATTGCCGCTGAGCACGTCGTCGCCGCCCTGGCCGTTGACCGTGTTAGCGCCGGCGTTGCCTGTAATATTGTCGCCGCTGGTATTGGAGCCGATCAGGTTGACGATGCCCTGCAGATAGTCGCCCTCGGCATCGCCGCCGAAACCTTGGGAGGCAGCGGTGAACTGGATGTTGATGCCCAGCATCGGGCGGACCTCGCTGACCGTCACCGACAGATCGATGGTCACGCCACCGACGGAGGTCGTGTAGTCGGCGGCGTCGATGCCTGAGTTGGTGATGACACCGGCGGCGTTGAGAAGACCGCCGATGATCGCGTCCGCGCCTTCGCCGCCGCGCACCACATCGTCGCCGGACCAGCCGATCGCGACATCGTCGCCGCCGAGCGCGTCGACGAAGTCGTTGCCGATGCCCTGGACAGGGCCGATGATGAGATCAGGGATAACCTCGGCGCTGTTGCTGCCGGTGAAAGTGGCCATGATGTCCTCCTCGCAAGCTGTCGGTGGTGAAATGATTGCGGCCGCCGGAAACCAGGCCCGACTCGGCTATCGAGGGTTGTATCGTAAAAATGACAAGCTTCCACCCGCCAGCGATACGAGGGGCGCCCGTCTCTTGGGTGATGGCTAAGAAATGATTGACCTCCGCAGTTGAAGTTTACCGGAGGCAGGACAGTTTGCCGTGCGATCCCAAGTGGCGGCGAGGCACAAATTCATACCTTGTGCCGGGAGCGTCGTGCTGGAGCCTTACGCCGAAAAGTGTTGGGAGCCATGACGATCCGCGAGCAGGACACGATTGCCCACCATGTGCGCACAATAGGGGCACGACGAGGGGGCTGGCCGCCCTGGCCGCCAAGCGCCCCTGGAGGCTTCGAACGGACTGTTCAGACCACCAGGAAATCAGAAGCCGTAAGCGCCGGCGCACCGGTGAGCGACGCGAACTTGACGTTGCTGAACGCGGTGCCCGAGCCGTCGGCATCGTAGTAGAGGTTGCCCGTGGCGGAATTGTAGATGATGCGGTCGTCCGCATCCTTCGGGCCGCCGGCGGTGTCCTTGAACGCCGAGGCGGCAAGCGCGCCCGCGGTCAGGGCCGTGAAGATTGCGTCGTCCAGGCGGACGGTGTCCGCTGCCACCTCGAAGTCGATGATGGTGTCGACGTTTCCGGCTGCATCCAGCGCGGAATTGAAGGTGAAAAAGTCGTTGCCCGAACCGCCCTTCAGCAGGTCGTTGCCGCCATCCCCTTTGATGATGTCGTTGCCGCCGCCGCCATTGATGACATTGACGGTGTTGTCGCCGTTCAGCACGTCGCCGAAACCGGAGCCGATGAGATTCTCGATAGACAGGTAGATGTCGCCCGCGGCATCCCCCGTATTGGACGCCTTGTTGGCGAGGCTGGCGACGACGCCGGCGGCGGCTCCGGCATAGGAGGCGGTATCGGTTCCGGCTCCGCCATCAAGAGTGTCGGCGCCGGCCGCGCCGGTCAGCGTGTCGTTGCCGTCGCCGCCGAGAAGGATGTTGTTGCGAAAGTTGCCCGAGAGCTTGTCACCGAAACCGGAACCTGTGAGGTTCTCGATGGACTCGAAGGTGTCGCCCGCCGCCTCGCCGGTATTGAGCGACGCATTGGCAAGGCTGACGGTGACGCCGGCCGCCGCGTCGGCGTATCGGGCCATGTCGATACCCGAACTGCCGCTGAGATGGTCGGCGCCGGCGCCGCCGGTGAGCACATCATTGTCGGCGCCGCCGAAGAGCTTGTCGTCGCCGACCCCTCCTTGAAGACTATCGTTGCCCTTGTTTCCCTGGATAACGTCGGCGAGAACGCCGCCCGTGAACGCGTCTACGCCGTCACTGCCGCTATGGAACCAGGGGAGCGTGTCGAAATAGGCCTGCAATGGCAAAGGGTCGCTTTGGAAGGCCTGGAATAACTCGTCGGCCAGGCTCGCCACATCCATCGACAGACCGGAGATCGTCAGCGCCGGCCGGAAAACGAACTCATTGCCGGGAAGCACGGTTCCCTCTCCATTGGTGATGCTGATGCTGGTGATGGTGCCGCTGACCGGCAGGCCATTCGTGTCATAGCCGATGTCGGTCCCCTGAACGACAATGCTGGACCGATCCAAGTCGAAATACCCCTCGCCCATAGCGTTATTCGGAACGCTCCGCCCATACACGAAGCCCTCGGCGGACGTATGTATCAAGGAACTGCTGCCGCCGCCGGCGTAGAAGAGTTGCTCGGCAGGGCCTTTGTAGCCGGAATTTGCGGGCGAGAACTGATTGACGATTGGCATTGATACTTCCTGCTTTTGCTGGTCGCACAGGCGGCAGCCGGCTGCGAGAGACTGAAAGGGGCCTCGCCTATCGAATAGGCAGAACACGATAAATGGAATTCAGGCTCCTATGCAATCTCTATTTGCACAAGGCGCATTGACGAATATACGAAGCGTTGTATCTTATATCCTCCGGCGCATAGGATCGGTTTATCTGTGTCCGACGGCTGGAAGGCGAGTCTGTTCTGCCTCCGTTGGATACATTACGGATCTCTTAAATAGGAAAAATCTCGACAATACATTGGGTTCAACGCCGAGCGCTGGCGTGGACTGCTTCGCCGAAGCCGCCATCGATATCCTCGCGGCGGTTCGAAAGCGATGGGGAGGCGGGAAGGGAAAGCGGTAACGCGCCGTGATCGGGGATCGGCCGACGGCGAACGGCGGGTCGGCAATCCGCTTTGTCAGGAAGATCGGTCGCCGGCGCCGGGTGGGCTCTCGCGCGGTTGCTTCGGCAGCCCTGCTACGTTCCGGGTGTATGTGGTCTGAAAGGCTCATGTCGCAGGCGATTCTTGTAGATACGGTTGAGCACGTCGCAGGCGGCTTCGGCGCTTGGCTTGGTGCGGGCCGTCAACGGGCTGCCGCCCAGCGAAGCCGGCTGATCCGCAATGGTGTCCCAAACGGTCCACCTGGCGGGTGAAATCTGGATGCACTGGAACCTGGGTGTTTTGACCATTCGGCCGCCTCGACCGTACAGCATATTTCCTGCGGCTGTCGCCATAGGAATGCGGTCGCAGCAGTGAGTGTCCGTCCGGGGACTTTGTGAGCGGGCAGAATCGGTTGTCGGATTTTGAGTTTCTGGTTTTGGATCGGTTGTGATTCCTTGTTCGGCATGATTCGAGAAGGAATGCGCCGATGTGGACCGCCGAGAACCGGGCTCGCTACAACCGTGATCATCTGCGTTATCCGAGCGATCTGACCGATGAGGAATGGGCGCTGATCGAACCGCTGATCCCGCCCGGCAGGCCAGGCGGCGGCAAGCGGAGCGTGAAGCTGCGCGAGGTGGTCAATGGGCTGATGTATGTGTTGTCGACCGGTTGCCAGTGG
>NZ_JBIRCY010000035.1:0-79452 GCF_044326205.1 Mesorhizobium sp. IMUNJ 23232 | reverse complement strand
GGCAGCAAAGGCCCGATCAGTTCCCATTCCTCGTCCGTCAGACCAACACGTTCGCCCAAGGCTGCCTCCAAAAAGAAGCCTTGAATCAAAACCGGATTCTCCAGTCAACCTTTGTCAACGGACGCTAGTCCCGTGATGCAGGGTTTTGCCGACGCCTCAGCATTGTATCTTTATCCACTGCTCGCCGGGCTGCTGCTGGGTGTCTTCCAGATCGTCATCTTCTTCGCCGGCAGCATTTCGGTCGGGGATTCGATTGCCGATCTGCTCGACGGCACCAGCATCGGGGAGTTGTTCGACTGGCTGAACCTCGGGCGCGTGCCCTTCGCTATATTGGGCATGCTGCTTCTGGTGACGTTCGGCGCGGTCGGCATCCTTTTGTCCGATCTCGTGTCCTTTCTGCCGGACTGGACCTATGCGCTGGCCGCCGCACCCGCCGCGGTCGGCGTCACCAAGCTGGTCGGCAACGGCATCGCGAAGTTCATTCCGCAGGACGAGAGCTACGCGGTCACCCGTGACGAATTGGTCGGGCGCAGGGGCATCGTCACACTCGGACCGCTCGACGACGGCCATCCCGGCAATGTCCGGGTGCGCGACGCGCATGGTGATCTACACACGCTCAGGGCACGTCCGGCGGATGCCGGCACGGTCATCGAGAAGGGTACGGAAATCGTAGTGGTCTCGGGCGGCGACGGCCGGGACCGGGTTTTCCTCGTGATGCCATTCGGCGCCGAGGGCTGACAATCTCTTCACGCATGGAAGGAGTGGCACTTTGGACGGTATCATCGAATTCCTGACCTGGGCCGGCATCGTGGTGGTGATCATCGCCGCCATCGGCTTCACCTTCGGCCGGCTCTACCATCGCGCCGAACGTGACGAGGCCTTCGTGCGCACCGGCGTCGGCGGCCGCCGCGTCGTCAAGGACGGCGGCGCCATTATTCTGCCGATCGTGCATGCGCTGGCCCGCGTCAAGCTGAACACGGTCAAGCTGGTCGTCGACCGCCGCCGCGAGGACGCCTTCATCACCGCCGACCGTATGCGCGTCGACATCCGCGCCGAGTTCTATGTGCGCGTCGACATCACCGACGACGGCATCGGCCTGGCGGCGCAGACGCTCGGCGACCGCGTCAACGATCCCAAGGCCATCCAGGACCTCGTCGAGGCCAAGCTGGTCGATGCCCTGCGCTCGGTCGCGGCGCGCAACACGCTCGACCAACTGCATGAAAGCCGCTCCGATTTCGTCAAGGCAGTGCAGGACGCGGTGGAGACCGATCTCAGGACCAACGGCCTCGAACTGGAATCGGTCAGCCTCACCGGCCTCGACCAGACGCCGAAGGAATATTTCAACGAAACCAACGCTTTCGACGCGGTCGGCCTGGCCAAGCTGACGACCATCACCGAACAGCGGCGCAAGGAGCGCAACGACATCACGCGGCAGACCGAAGTGGCCATCGCCGAGCAGGATCTGACCGCCGCCCGCCAGAAGTTCGCCTTGAAGCGCCAGGAAGAGGAAGCCCGCCTCGACCAGCAGCGCGATGTCGCCAACAAGGAAGCGGTCACCCGCTCGGAAAAGGCCAAGGCCGAGGAAGATGCAAAGCTCGCCGAGCAGAGCGCCCAGATCGACCGCGAGCGCTCCATCGCCGAGCGCGCCGCCGCCGCCAACAAGGCCAAGGAAGAGGCACGCATCAATTCCGAGCGCGATGTCGAGCTGAGCCGCCAGGACAAGGCGGTCGCCATCGCCCTCAAGAGCGAGGAGACCTCGCGGGCCGAGGCCAAGGCGCGCGAGGCCCAGGCGCTGACCGTCGCGGCCGAGGAAAAGGTGCAGACGGCACGCGAGCGCGAGATCGCCGAGCGCAGCCGGCAGATCGCCGTGCTGCAGGCACAGGAACAGGCGGAATCCGAGGCTGTCACCGTGACGGTCGGCGCCAATGCGGAACGCAGTGCGGCCGAGGACCGGGCCGAGGCCGTGCTGGTCGAGGCGCGCGCCGAAGCCGAGGCCATGAAGGTGCGGGCCGAAGGCATCCAGGTCGAGGGCGAGGCACAGGCGGCGACGATCCGCGCCCGCAACGAGGCCAACAACATGCTGTCCGAGCGGCTCATCGAGTTCGAACTGACGCAGGCGCGCATCCGGATGCTGCCGGAAGCCTTCAAGGCCCTGATGGAACCGGCCGGTCGCATCGAGAGCATCCGCGTCTTCGACACGGCAGGCTTCTCCGCCGGCCGCTCCGGTGGCGACGCGGACGGCCGTTCGTCGGGGCCAAGTGACCTCGCCGACCAGCTTCTGCGCTTCACCGGCAACAAGCCGCTGGTCGACGCCCTGCTGGCGTCCGCGGGGGTCGCCGGCGCCGGCGGCTCGCTGAAGGATGTGGTCTCGGCGGCCAGTCCGTCGCGTGCGCCGGTGACCAAGACGCTGTCCGAGACGCTCTCTGAAACACTGAACGAGAGGCTGGCCGCGGACGATTGACGTCCGGGCCACCTGCCAACAAGCGCCATCCGCTCGCGCTGGCGGCGCTTTTCATTTGGCACAGATGCCGGGGACAGTTTACGTTTTTCGGCCCGTGCGACGTCTGGACTGCCGTCGCAACGTCGAGCACGACATCGCAAAACACACCCCGCTTCGAACGACCGAAGGCGAACGCCCGCCGACCGCGTTCCTCCCCTGTCAGGAGCCTTCGGGATTCATCGAATCCCGCCTTTTCCTTGTCACTTCCCGGGCGCATTGTCCCGGCCTGCGGTTGCAGGATCGCATCAAAAATCCGGGAAGGAGCAAGCCATGCCCGCAAGCAGATTCTTCTGGTACGAACTGATGACCACAGACGTCCAGGCCGCCGCGGCCTTCTACAAGGCCGTCATCGGCTGGAATTCCGAAAATTGGGGCGATCCGCAAAAGCCCTACGTCATCATGAAAGTCGGCGAGACGGGCGTCGGCGGCGTCATGGCGATCCCGGACGAGGCCAGGGCGATGGGCACGCCGCCCATGTGGCTCGGCTACATCTATACCAAGGACACCGACGCCGCGACGGCCGGCGTGGCCGCCGCAGGCGGAAAAGTCTACCGCGAGCCGGCCGACATCCCGGAGATCGGCCGCTTCTCGGTGGTCGCCGACCCGCAGGGCGCGACCTTCATGCTGATGACACCGCAAGGTCCGGACCAGGAACCGATGGCCGCCAGCGTGCCCGGCAACATCGGCTGGCGCGAACTTTACACCACCGACTGGAAGGCGGCGCTCGACTTCTATTCCGCCCAGTTCGGCTGGACCGCCGACCAGGCGATGGACATGGGAGAGATGGGCACCTACCAGCTTTTCGCCATCGACGGCCAGCAGGCGGGAGGCATGATGAACAAGCCAGCCAACATCCCGATGCCGCTCTGGCAGTTCTACTTCACCGTCGACGGTCTCGACGGCGCGGTCGAGCGGGTGAGGTCCAACGGCGGCCAGATCCTGATGGACGTCATGCAGGTGCCGGGCGGCTCGTGGATTGCCATGTGCGCCGACCCGCAGGGCGCGGCGTTCGCGTTGACGGCGATGGAAAGGTAGCGCCGCTCTGACTTTGCCGGCCGGTATTTGATTTGACTCATCGGCGTTACTCATCGCCGTCCTGCCGTACACGAGGAGAGATGCCCGGCGGGGTGGCAATGGGCGGCGCGGGCGGTGGTGACTAGACTCCAAACCTATAAAATGGGTTGAGATGTGATCTCCTTTCGGTTTGCGCTATGACGACACCAACTGCGTTTGAAAAATACCTCGGGAGATCAATTCGATCGCGATTTGGTAACAATACAAAGGTTATGAGTTTCGGCGACGATCATGAGGAGCAATTTGCCTATATCGTGAGCGGCTTTGATTGCCCCGAGAACGGAGTCACATCCTATGGGTCTATAGGGCTGTACAAGAGCCCCCAAGAAGTCGTCGGAAGCCAGCTTCTGGTCGAGATTGTTGCGGCATGCGCTAGCGCCACCCCCTATATGGACAACCTGGCGGCGAGTTGCGTGTTTAATGTGAGAAAGAATGGCTCACGGGTAATATATGGGTCATTCATCGAAGAGATTGTTTGCCAGTATGACATATCCAAAACTCTCAAACACGTTGCTTTCGTTCTCCATTCCTATGGGCCGACCTAAACAAGATAGAGATCGATCACACGCCGGTTTATTTTCTTCTGATGCTGCCTATCAGTGATGCCGAGCGCGCTCGAGAAGCAATTTGGCGAAAAGCCGATCGATATTTTTGACATCAATCGCTCATCTGCAATGTGACGGGCTACCATCAGCTCGCATGAGACGATTGCCACGAGCCGGCCTATCGCAAGACATTGTACAATTTCCAGCGTGTCTCATGACGGCTTCCTCAGTCGGAGACAGGAAGCACAGCTCAACCGCTTGATAGGTCCTAAGCCCAAAAACGTTCAACCCCTCAGCGTTCGCTCGAAAATCGTCAGCGCGTCCCCGAATCCGTCTGCCTGCGCGGCGAAGCCGACGCGGAAATGCTCCGGCATACCAAAACAGTCGCCGGGCGCGACGAGCACGCCGGCGGCGGCCAGCGCTTGGCAGAAGGGGCGGCTGTCGCGGCCGTCCTTGAACCATGGGAAGGCGACGGTGCCGCCTTCAGGCTCCGCCCATGCGACGATATCGGAGACGCGCTTCATGAAAGCCACCAACGCGGCGCGATTGGTAGTTGCCACGGCGCTCAGGCGGTCGAGCAGGGTCTTGTGATTGTCGAGCGCATGCGCGGCCAGATCTTCGAGAACCGGCGAACTGCTGATGGTGAAATAGCTGCGCGCGTCGATGGCGCGCTTGCGCAGGTCGGGATTGGCGATGACCAGCCAGCCCATGCGCAGGCCGGCCAGTGACAGCGCCTTCGACATGTCGCCCATGACGATGGCGTTCGGCACGGACGCGGCCGTCGGCGACTGCCGGCCGAAATAGAGCGGGTGATAGACTTCGTCGACCACGAGCGGCACGCCGCGTTCGCCAAGTTTTTGCGCCAGCACCTCGATCTCCTCGAAAGGCATGACCGAGCCGGTCGGATTGTGCGGCGTGTTAACCAGCGCCAGCGCCGTATCGCCATCGGCCGCCGCGAAAATCGCCTCCGCGTTCTGGCGGAACCCGTCATCGCGCGAGAGCGTGTAGGTCCGCACGCCGAGCCCCCAGGCATCGGCCATGACCGCAAAAGGCGAGAAGGCCGGCGCGGGCAATACGATGTTGCCGCCGGGCCGTGTCGCAAGACAGAGCAGGATCAGCAACGCCTCCGAGGCGCCCGTCGTCACCACCACCCACTCCGGGTCGACACCCAAAAAACCACCGATCGCCTCGCGCAGCCGTTTTCCGCCCTCCGGCGGCGCGTAGCCGATCTTCACGCCGCCGATGTTCTTGCCGCCGCCCAGCGCCAGCAGTTCGTCGACGCTCCACTGCGGCCCGGTGCTGGCTGCAAGATTGTAGCGGATCGGCGGCGTAGCGAATTCGTGGGCGGCCAGCCAATGGTCGAGCAGGAAGGGCGGGAGGTCCATCGAAAAAGTCTCCGAGAGGCGCCCAACCTAGCCATGGCGCGACTGAAGAGATAGGGCCAGCGCCTGCCGGCGCTGACGGCATGATTGGGTCAATGGCCGCGCGACGCTTTTCAGACGGTGGCCGGCCAGGAAAACGATCAGTCGTCCCAGGCGATGCCGACCGAAACGCCGGCGTTAAGCGCCGCGTCGACGACCATATCCGACACCTGCTTGCGCGAGGCGGCAAGGCCCGGATTGCGCGCCATGATCTCGTCCACCGCATCGGGCAGCACGAGAAAACTGTTCTGCTTTGCGGCGACCGTGGTGCGGACGACCGATGCCAATTGATTTACCGGTTGCATATTAGCCCCTCCAAAATTCCAGCCCACGCAGACTATGCCCGATTCGCAAAAGACTTATTGACATTTTGCGCCAGTTCGTCCTGCGCCCTTGGAGCGTGCCGTGCCAACTCGGATTCATTCTGCCCGGCGGCGGCGTGCGCGGTCGACAACTCCCATCCTTGATCTCTGGCGGCCCGCAGTCGGTTGAAACCGGCTTTCTCTCCCGCATGCGGAAAGCTAAGAAGGCGCCAGGAGGATCGATGTTCCAGAAAATCCTGATCGCCAACCGCGGCGAGATCGCCTGCCGCGTGATGCGTACCGCGCGAAAAATGGGCGTGAAAGCCGTCGCGGTCTATTCCGACGCCGACGCGAAGGCGCTGCACGTCGCCATGGCCGACGAGTCCGTGCATATCGGCCCTTCGCCCGTCTCGGAAAGCTATCTGCGTGCCGAAAAGATCATCGAGGCGGCGCTGGCGACCGGGGCTGAAGCCATCCACCCAGGCTACGGTTTTCTATCCGAAAACCCGGATTTCGTGGACAAGGTGACCGCCGCCGGGCTGGTGTTCATCGGGCCGTCGGCAAAGGCCATCCGCGCCATGGGGCTCAAGGACGCCGCCAAGGCGCTGATGGAAAAGGCCGGCGTTCCCGTCGTGCCCGGCTATCACGGCGACACCCAGGCACTCGTGCTGCTCGCCACCAAGGCGCGCGAGATCGACTATCCCGTGCTGATCAAGGCGCGGGCCGGCGGCGGCGGCAAGGGCATGCGCCGCGTTGACCATCCCGACGAGTTCGCCGATGCGCTGGCCGGCGCCAAACGCGAGGCGAAATCCGCCTTCGGCGACGACCACGTGCTGATCGAAAAATACGTCGACAAGCCGCGCCACATCGAGGTGCAGGTGTTCGGCGACAATCTTGGCAACGCCGTGCATCTCTACGAACGCGACTGTTCGGCACAGCGCCGCCACCAGAAGGTGATCGAGGAGGCCCCTGCCCCCGGCATGACCAGGGAATTGCGCGCCGCCATGACCGACGCCGCGGTGAAGGCCGCCAAGGCGATCAAATATTCCGGCGCGGGTACGATCGAATTCATCGTCGATGCCTCGCAAGGGCTGAAGCCCGACCGTTTCTGGTTCATGGAGATGAACACCCGCCTGCAGGTCGAGCATCCGGTCACCGAGATGGTCACCAGGGTCGATCTGGTCGAATGGCAGTTGCGGGTTGCTTCGGGCGAACCGCTCCCGAAATCTCAGGAGGAAATTTCTCTCGACGGCCACGCCTTCGAGGCGCGCCTCTATGCCGAGGACGCTTCAAAGGGTTTCCTGCCAGCCACCGGCACGCTGCATCATCTGAAGTTCCCGGCTGCTGCGCCGGGCGGAAACATCCGCGTCGAAACCGGAGTGCGGGCCGGCGATTCGATCTCGCCGTACTACGACCCGATGATTGCCAAACTGGTGACCCATGCGCCGGACCGCCCGTCGGCGCTTGCGTTGCTGGTCGATACGCTCGAATCGACGGAAGTCGCCGGTTCGGTCACCAACCTCGCCTTCCTCGCCGCGCTCGCCACCGATCCAGATTTCGCCTCGGGCGACGTCGACACCGGGTTGATCGGCCGCAAGCAGGAGTCTCTGACCACCCTGCCCGCGCCTGGCCCCGACATCCTCGCCGACGCTGTGCTTGCCGCCTCGGGCCTCGACCAGCGGCCAACCTCCCCCGACCCCTGGTCGGCGCTTGCCGGCTATGCGCATTTCCACCCCGTCGCTCGGCCGACGAAGCTCCGCTTCCGCGACGAAGAGATTGCGGCCCACGCTACAGTGGTGGATGGAGTGGCGAAGGTCGAACTGGAAGGTTCCGCTGTTGAAACAAAAAACGGCCCTGCCCGCCGCATGGCTAAATGGCCCGGCCACATCACCATTTTCGAACGCGCGGTCGGTTACGACTTCGCCGTTCCCGATCCGCTCGACCGCGCAGACGAGACCGAGGCGGCAGGCTCCATGCGGGCGCCGATGCCCGGGCTGGTCAAGCTCGTCCGGGCCGTGCGGGGCGACACGGTCAGGAAAGGTCAGCCGCTGCTGATCCTCGAAGCCATGAAGATGGAGCATACTATCAACGCCAGCCATGATGGCGAGATCGCCGAGATCGCTTCCGAAGGGTCGCAGGTCACCGAGGGCGCAGTTCTGGTACGCTTTGTCGAACCGACATAAGCAGCGTCAGAAGTCGGTCTCCCGGCGGCATGTCGCATCAGGTTCATCGGCCTTGCAAGGACGCGAAAAAGGGCATCGTTGTCAGGTCTGGGAGCCCCGCCTGTCCGGTTTGCGGATGAATTTTGGAGGATTTTCTTCTGCAACTCTTTGTTGCTGCATGATTTTCAAAGCATGACGCGATTTCCGACCATGGTCGAAATGTCTACCCCTGGTTCGCCAAAAGCAAACGGCCGGGCTAAGCCCGGCCGTCGATATACAATATGAATCAAAAGCTTACTGCTGGATCGGCGCGTATTTGCCGTCGTGCCACTGGTTGATGTCGTAGCTGGCGTTCTTCAGGTCGCCCTTCTCGTCGAAAGTGACCTCGCCGACGACGGTCTTGATCGGCTCGCCGTTCTTCAGGGCTTCGGCGACCTTGGCCGGATCGTCACTGCCGGCGCGCTCGATGCCCTGTGCGAAGGCCTGGATCACCGCGTAGGAGAACAGCGTAAAACCTTCCGGCACGAAGCCGCCGGCCTTGATTTTCTCAATGGCTTCCTTGGCTTCCGGCTTGGACTGCGGATCCGACGGGAACACGAACATGGTGCCCTCGCCGGCCGGGCCGGCGACCTGCCAGAACTCTGGCGTGGCGATCGAATCCGGCATGATCATCTGGAACTTTAGGTTCTGTTCCGCCGACTGGCGCAAGATCAGTCCGGCTTCCGGATGGTATCCGCCGAAGTACACCACGTCGGCCTTGAGATCCTTCAGCTTGGTCACCAGCGCCGCATAGTCCTTCTCGCCGGCATTGATGCCTTCGTAAAGCACTTCGGTGAGCCCTCCTTTGTTCATCGTCGCCTTGACAGCGTCAGCGATACCTTGACCATAGGCACTTTTATCATGCAGGACGACGACATTCTTGCGCTTGTACTTCTCGGCGATCCATGGGCCGATGAAGTTGCCCTGCGCGTCGTCGCGGGTGTAGAGCCGCATGATCGTCGGCCAGCCCTTGGCCGCCGCGTCGTCGGTCAGCACCGGGTTGGATGAGGCCGGGCTCATCATCAGCGCGCCGGATTCCGCATAGACGGCCGAAGCCGGAATGCTCGAACCCGAGCAGGCATGACCGTCGACGAACATCACGCCGTTGGCGATAACGCGGTTCGCCACCGAGACCGCCTGCTTGGGATCGCACTGGTCGTCCTCGATCGACAGCTTGATCTGCCGGCCGCCGACGCCGCCGGCGGCATTGATCGCATCGGCCGCGGCCTGCGCGCCCTGCTTGAACTGGTCGCCGATGGTGGCGAGCTGGCCGGTCATCGGGCCGATCACGGCGAAATTGATGTCGTCGGCGAAAGCCGGCGTCGCCAGCACAAGGCCGAGGGCGGCGGCACTCAAAAGTCGGGTGAGTTTCATGGACGTTTCCTCCTTTGCCGCCGGATTCTGTGGCCGGCGGAGCGTTTCATACATCCGCAATGCCATTTAGCAGCCCGGCAGCGGCAGGGCCAGCCTCGTCCGGCGCATGGTCCATGGGGGCGCAGCTCGGAAGAACCGCCCTTGTGCTCGCCGGTCGCAAACGGAAAACGCCGCGCCAGCCTTTTTTCGGCCGTCGCGGCGTTTGCCTTCTTACCTGCCTGCCTGTTTTCTTGTTGGGCCGCGCGGCTGTCGCCGTCTTCGGCCTGTTCGCGAACGCGTTGGAGCGCGTGCGAGGGGTAATGTCGTCTCAGTGCATGGTCATCCATTCGCGCGCCTGGCGCAGCGCCTGGGCAATTTCCAGCTTCGACATGGCGGCCGACAATTCCGAGCGCAGCACCGCGGCGCGGTCCGAGCCCTTGATCGCGGCGATGTTGAACCATTTGTGCGCGGCGACGATGTCAGCCTCGCAGTCGCGGCCCGAGGCGTACATCAGCCCGAGTTCGCAGAGAATGTCGGCCTGAGCCGTGGTGCCCGCCGTTCCGAAGTCCGCATCGAAGATTTCAAACCGTGCCATTTTGACTGTCCCTGTCCCTTTTCCCGAGAGCCCCGGCTGTCCCTTCCGGTTCGCTCTTCCGATGCTTCGAAGGATGCCGTGGAGGCTTGAAACTGCCGTTAAGCGGCGTCCTTAACCGGCGGCAAACAAAACAAAAACAACTGGTAAACCTTGGAATTCATTAAGGATCACAAGTCTTGGGGAGCCCGGTTTTTCGCGAAAATTTTCCGAAAATTTACGCTGGCAAATTCAACCCTTCCTTCACCACGAATTCGGGTCGTGCGCGGTGATGCATGTCGAATTCGCCGTCAGGGCTTCATGTTTCCGTCGATCCCGGCGGTCCGGGCCGGTCGATAAATTCAACGAACTGCCGCTACGCCACCGGCTTTTCGTCCGCCGAGTCTTCGTCTAGCTTACGTTTGCGTAAGATGCCGGAACGTCGAACCGGACACCAAAGGGAGGATACCTATGCTTCGCAGGATGACGATGACTGCCTCGGCCATGATGCTGGCAATCGGCGCCGCCAATGCCGACCCGATCGAGGGCAACTGGCGAACCCAGAGCGGCGAGACCGCGGCGATCAGCGATTGCGGCGGCGGCTTTTGCATCACGCTGAAGACGGGCAAATACAAGGGCAAGGGTATTGGCAAGATGAGTGCCGAGGGCGGCGGCACCTATTCCGGGTCGATCACCGATCCGGCCAAGGACAAGACCTATTCCGGCAGCGGGACACTTTCCGGCGGCTCCCTGAAGATGAAGGGCTGCGTGCTCGGCGGACTGATCTGCCGCAGCCAGACGTGGACGAAGCTGTAGGCGAATAGCGAATAGCGAATAGCGAATAGCGAATAGCGAATAGCGAATAGCGAATAGCGAATAGCGAATAGAGCGAAGATCGCGATGCGCGGCCTATAGCGCAAAGCCTATTCGCTACTCCCTATTCGCTATTCGCTCTCTGTCGCGAGTGCCGATACACAGGCCGCACGCGGCGACATACCTCCGAATAAAGCTGAACCTAAAATGAACGCGAACCTCAGGACGGGTTCAGCGTCGGCAGTGCATTTTCAAGGGCATCGAACGACACCAAGGACCGAAAGCAAAGATCATGTCCCGCCTCGCCACCAAGCCGCTCAAGATCGTTTCGCTGTTGCTGCGTGCCGCGCTTTTCAGCGCGGTCCTTGCCGCTCCGGTACTGGCGGTCCCGGTCGTCGGCGGCGACCGCGGAATGGAGATCGACGCCCCCAGCATGAAGAAAAAAGGCGCTGGTCTGGTTATTCTCGTGAGCTTGCAGAGGCGGTAAGAACAGAGTTCGGCAAGGCTCCACCGGATAAGCCGTCGCGTATCACATCACGATACGATTCCAAATTGATTTCATTGACGTATCGCCTTATGATACGTCAATGAAGCTGAAAAATGATCCGATCGTTCAAGGATAGGCAATGCGAGGCAATCGCGGCAGGAAGGGCGCCGAAAGGCTTTCCTTCCGACATCGTCCGTGCGGCGCAACGCAAACTCTTCATTCTAGACAATGCCGTCACGCTCGACGATCTGACGACACCACCTGGCAACAGGCTCGAAGCCCTGAAAGGCGAACGTAGAGGTCAACACTCGATCCAGATCAACGATCAATGGCGGCTGTGCTTCCGCTGGACGGACGCCGGTCCTGAGGATGTCGAAATCGTAGACTATCACTAGGCGCTGCTTGACCGAAGGTTACACACTATGTCCATTTCGTTTTCACCCCCCATCCACCCCGGCGAGATCCTGCGTGAGGAGTATCTCAATCCCCTCGCGTTGAAGCCATACACGCTCGCCAAGCATCTCCACGTACCGCGTACGCGAATCGAGCGCCTTGTGTCGGAGCAGACTGCTGTGACCCCCGATACCGCGCTGCGGCTAGCGCGCTTCTTCGGCACGACGCCGCAATTCTGGATGAACATGCAGACCAGTTACGATCTTGCGATCTTAAGCGAAGAAAAATCGGCCGATCTCGACGCGATCGAGCGTTTGGCCAACGACGATCAGGCGGCCGCGTCGATTGCGAGAATTGTTGGGCCATAAGCAGAGTTGGTAGGCTCCTGTCTCAACGGTTTGCAGACTGAGCCCCCTCCCGGATGTCACATTGCATCCCTATAATAGGTCATGGAAAAGCGAATCTATCCCGAACCCACGCAAAGAATAATCTCTCCCGAGCCCTATGCGCGCCAAACATTCTCGGACGCGCGCGAGGCGGTGACCGCACTCAAGAACCTCTACACCCGCAACACCGAATTCCTGCGCTCATCCTTCGCCGCCATCATCCGCAACGGCGACGTGACGAACCGCTACCGCTCCTACTATCCGGAGGTCGGTGTCACCACGCTCTCCTATTCGCAGGTCGATACCCGCCAAGCCTACGGCCACATGCCGGCGCCCGGCCAGTTCACCACGACCATCACACGGCCCGACCTGTTCGAGACCTACCTGATCGAGCAGTTGCAACTGATCATGCGCAATCACGGCGTGCCGGTGGTGGTATCGGAATCCGACACGCCGATCCCGCTGCATTTCGCCTTCATCGAAGGCACGCATGTCGACGGCTCGGTCGCCGACCGGCTGAAGCGGCCGATCCGCGATTTCTTCGACGTTCCCGACCTCGACGGCACCGACGACCTGATCGCCAACGGCACCTACGAGGCCGTTCCCGGCGAGCCGCGGCCGCTGTCGCCGTTCACCGCGCAGCGTATCGACTATTCGCTGCACAGGCTGCCGCACTATACGGCGACCACGCCGGACCATTTCCAGAATTTCGTACTGTTCACCAACTATCAGTTCTACATCGACGAATTCTGCGTCTACGCCCGCGACCTGATGGCGGAAGGCGGGGGCGGCTATACGAGTTTCGTCGAGCCCGGCAATCTGATCACGCCGGCCGGCCACAGCGGGCCGACGACGGGCTCGACGCCGCCGCGTACGCCGCAGATGCCGGCTTATCATTTGACGAAGCCGGGACATGGCGGCATCACCATGGTCAATATCGGTGTCGGCCCGTCCAACGCCAAGACCATCACCGACCACGTCGCGGTGCTGCGGCCACATGCCTGGCTGATGCTCGGCCATTGCGCCGGGCTGCGCAACACCCAAGCGCTGGGCGACTATGTGCTGGCGCACGCCTATGTGCGCGAGGACCATGTGCTCGACGCCGACCTGCCGGTCTGGGTGCCGATCCCGGCGCTGGCCGAGATCCAGGTGGCCTTGCAGGAGGCGGTTGCGGAGGTGACGGGGCTGGAAGGCTACGATTTGAAACGCATCATGCGCACCGGCACGGTCGCCACCATCGACAACCGCAACTGGGAACTGCGCGAGCAGCGCGGCCCGGTGCAGCGGCTGTCGCAGTCCCGCGCCATCGCGCTCGACATGGAGTCGGCGACGATAGCCGCCAACGGGTTCCGCTTCCGCGTCCCCTACGGCACGCTGCTTTGCGTTTCCGACAAGCCGCTGCATGGCGAGTTGAAGCTGCCCGGCATGGCCAGCGATTTTTACAAGCGGCAAGTGTCGCAGCACCTGACGATCGGCATCCGGGCGCTGGAAAAACTGGCCGAGATGCCGCTCGACCGGCTGCACTCTCGAAAACTGCGCAGTTTCCTGGAAACGCCGTTTCAGTGATGCGGCGGTCCAGCCTGGCCCGGTCTCGCCGCAGGTAGGGCCTCGGGATGGGTCGCCCGTCGTTCCGGCGCTCGCTGATTTTACTGTCAGCCGTCTGCATGCTGTTGCTGGCACTGCCGCTTGCCGCCGGCTTTTTCGGCGCCGTGCATCCGGCGCTGGATTCGTTCGCCCATTTCCGCGCGCACCTGGCGGTGCTGATGGGGATTGCGGCGCTGCCGGTTTTCGCGACGCGCTTCCTCAAGGTCGGCGCCGTCTTCATGCTTGCGGCGATCGTCGCCTTCGCGACCACCTCGGGCACGGTGCCGGTCGCCGGGCTGGGCATGAAATACGGGCCGCTTTATCCCGTCGATCCCGAGCGGCCGGTCTACAGGCTGGTGCAGCTCAACCTACGCTACAACAACCCGACCCCGGAACGCGTGCTTTCGATGATCGGACAGATCCGGCCGGACGTAGTGACGCTGGAAGAAGTGTCCGATCTCTGGGCGAAAAAGCTGGAATTGCTCAAGGCCGCCTACCCCTACAGCATCCTTTGCTCCTATCCGCACGGGTTCTTCGGCGTCGCCATCCTGTCGCGCCGGCCGTTCGCCGACGGCACGTCGCCCAGTTGCGACAGGCGGGGCGCCTTCGCGCTGGCGACGATCAATTTCGGCGGCACGAGCGCCGACATCGCGGCGCTGCATATCGGCTGGCCGTGGCCGTTTCCGCAATATCGGGAGATCGGCGGGCTGACGCCGTATTTCCAGCGGATCGGGGAAACGGCAATCGTGGCCGGTGACCTCAACGCCGTCCCGTGGAGCGAGGCGACCACCCGCGTCGCCAAGGCCGGCGGGCTGATCCTGATGCCGTCGCCTGGCGCGACCTGGCTCCCTTTCGGCGTGCCGGAATTCCTGCGCTTCGCCGGACTGCCGATCGACAATGTGTTCGCCAAGGGCGATGTCGAAATCCACTCGATCCGAACGCTCGACCCCGTCGGATCGGATCATCTGCCGGTTCTGGTGGAGTTTTCGCTGAAGCCGAAGGCGGCCGAGCCGGAAATCAAGACCGATCTCGCGGCCCTCGTCCGCTGATCCGGGCCGACGATCTACCGGCGTCTCGTCAGCCTCTGCACCAGCCTTTCAACCGGGCCGCCGGGTTGATGCTCGATCGCGTCGAAACGCTGCTGCCGTGCTTCGTAGTCGGCGTAGATGGCATGGACGATCTGCGTCACCTCAGCCTTCGCCTTCCGGCAGAAACGATCGTCATCGACAGTGACGCGGAAGGCCGCATCATACGCTTCGTCAGCCATGCGGCGGGCCAGACGCCCATGCATCTGCTCATGCTTGCGCACGCCGGCGACGAATTTTCGCCATCGCTTCTTGAGGGCCGGAGGCGCCTCTCCCGACAGAGCCGGATAGCGATAGTTCACCTTCAGCGTGACGTCGGCTTTCATCAACCGGCATCGGCCGTTGGAAACCAGCCAGGTACGATCCCAGTCGACGGAATAGCGGGTCTGGGCAATCGCGCGCGCCAGGAAGCCGTGGCGCGGACCATTGCGGTCCATCTCAGCCATCAGGGCATCGCCACTGTTGCCGGCGATGGAGTATGTCTCTACCTTGACGACGGACTTGACGCCGGCCTGCGCGCCGGCTGCGGTCAGGCAGCAAGCAATCAGCAGGGCATAGGCGATCGGCCGCACGACAGTCTCCGGGTGGTCATACCGCCATTATGCGTAACAACCGGCTTCCAACCGGTAAACAGCGAAATGACGAAAAGGCCGGAGCACAGATCACATGCTCGTATAGACCGGCCCCTCGCCGCCCTGCGGCGGCACCCAGTTGATGTTCTGGTTCGGATCCTTGATGTCGCAGGTCTTGCAGTGGACGCAGTTCTGCGCGTTGATGACGAAACGCACGTCCTTGGCGTTGGGATCGGCGGCGGCGTTGCCGTCGGCATCCACCCATTCGTAGACGCCAGCCGGGCAGTAGCGGGTCGACGGACCGGCAAAGACGTCGTGCTCCGACCTCACCTGCAACTGCGGGTCCTTCACCTGCAGATGGACCGGCTGGTCCTCCTCGTGATTGGTGTTCGACAGGAACACGGAGGACAGCCGATCGAAGGTCAGCACGCCGTCCGCCTTGGGGTAGTCGATCTTCTTGTGCTTCGAGGCCGGATCGAGCGTGGCGTAGTCCGCCTTGCCGTGTTTCAGAGTGCCGAAGGGCGAGAAGCCGAACAAGGTGTTCAGCCACATGTCCAGCCCGCCGAGCCCGACGCCCACCAGCGTGCCGAAGCGCGACCACAGCGGCTTGACGTTGCGGACCTTCTTCAAATCCTTGCCGATGTCGCTGGTCCGCCAGGCGGCCTCGTAGGCCGTCAGTTCGTCATTGGCGCGGCCGTCCGCGATTGCCGCGGCCACGTGATCGGCCGCCAGCATGCCGGACAGCACCGCATTGTGCGAACCCTTGATGCGCGGCACGTTGACGAAGCCAGCAGAGCAGCCGATCAGGACGCCGCCGGGGAAGGACAGTTTCGGCACCGACTGCCAGCCGCCCTCAGTAATGGCGCGCGCGCCATAGCCGATGCGCTTGGCGCCCTCGAAGGTGCCCCGGATCGCCGGGTGCGTCTTGAAGCGCTGGAATTCCTCGAAGGGCGAGAGGTACGGGTTCTTGTAGTTCAAATGCATCACGAAGCCAACCGCCACCTGGTTGTCCTCCAGATGGTAGAGGAACGAGCCGCCGCCGGTCTTCAGGTCGAGCGGCCAGCCGAACGAGTGCTGCACCAGGCCGAGCTTGTGCTTCTCGGGCTTTACCTGCCAGAGCTCCTTCAGGCCGATGCCGTATTTGCCGGGCTCGCGTCCTTCCGAGAGGCCGAATTTTGCGATCAGCTTCTTGGCCAGCGAACCGCGCGCGCCCTCGCCGATCAGCACATATTTGCCGAGCAGCGCCATGCCGGGCGCGAAGGCCGGGCCGTGCGAGCCGTCCCGCTCGACACCCATGTCGCCGGTGACCACGCCCTTCACCGCGCCGTTGTCGTCATAGATCACATCGGCGGCGGCGAAGCCGGGGTAGATTTCGACGCCCAGCGCTTCCGCATGGCCGGCCAGCCATTTGCAGACATTGCCCAGCGACACGATGTAGTTGCCGTGATTGTTCATCAGCGGCGGCATCATGAAATTCGGCAGGCGCACCGAACCCGCCGGGCCGAGCACCAGGAAATGGTCGTCCGTCACCGGCGTCTTGAACGGGTGATCGGTCTCGGAGCGCCAGTCGGGCAACAGCCGGTTGATGCCGATCGGATCGACCACCGCGCCGGAGAGGATGTGCGCGCCGACCTCGCCGCCTTTTTCCAGCACGACGACAGAAAGCTCCGGATTGACCTGCTTCAGCCGTATGGCGGCCGCAAGACCCGCCGGCCCGGCGCCGACGATGACGACGTCAAACTCCATGCTTTCGCGTTCGATCTCGCTCATCGGCCCTCCAAACTGGCTGCGCCTAGTCCGGGCGCTTGCTGGTCAGGCGCTGCATAGCGCATCCCTCGGCGGCGCGAAACCGCTCCTACGAAAAGGCAAGGCGGCAAAGTGACGCCGTGAATGTGGTCGAGGCGGGTGTGGCCGGCTTGCGGGCAACACGGAACGCCGCCGCGGGTCAAAAAATCCGCACCGTCCGTCGCGGCCGGAATGGCGTAAACGCCGGGGACAGTTTACTTTTTTCCACCAGCGCTGGCCTTGAAGCGCCCTGCCCTTCCACGGAAAAAAGTAAACTGTCCCCTGCAGGCGGCCGTCTTCGCCGTCCCGCCGCGGAATAATCCGCGCCGTCGCCCGATGCTTCGGCTTTCGTGTCAGGGACGGCCCCGTCAAGACGTATCCCGCCTCGGTGGCTCCAGCGCGTAGTACGCCATCGCGTTGGCATGCGCCAGAATCTCGTCGACCTCGCGGATGTTCTTGCGTTTCGGAGCATCCGGATCGAAGCGCGGCAACCTTCCGCCCGGCGGCCGCCCGCGCCGCAGCGGCGAAAAACGCCGGAAGCGGACCGGGCCCGGCTTGCCGCCTGCTGCCGCCGCGTCGCGGGCCGCCCGGTCACGTTGAAGAGCGGCGTCGTTGCGCGCCTTCCAGCGGGCGAAACGCTGCGCCTGCCCCGGAAGATCGTCGAGTGCCTGACCCAACGCATCCAGCCTGAGCGTCAGTTTTGCCGCGTTCATCGGATCGTTCTGCGACGGCGGCGGCGGCAGGGGGATGCGTGGCGCGTCGTCGTCGAGCGACCGGATGCGCGGCACGGCATGCGCGGGAACATAGTTGCGGCGGATGCGGAACGGATATTTCAGCGCATCGAGCAGCGAAAGGTTTTGTCCGCGCGGCCTTGTGGCGCGCCGTTCGGCTGCTTTCCGCTCGGCTTCATAGCGGGCAAAGTCCTGCTTCGACAGGTTAACGGCAAGGCCGAGGCGGCGCATGGCGGCCACCGTGTCGGAGATTTTTGGTTTTGGCTTGCGCGGGCGAAACGGCGGCAGCGCCACCACGATGCCTTGCGCCGCCGCGATGATCAGGCGCCGGGCGGCGGATTCGGCTGGGCGCAGCAGCAGAAGAATGGCGCGGTAGAGATGGCGCGGCAGGCAGAGAGCCGCGGACGGTTTGTTTCTCCCCGTCTTTCCGGCTCGTCGGGGCCTTGGAGCGACGGCGGCTTCCCCTAGCACCAGCGACAGCGGCCTGCCAAACCCCATCTCGGCCATGCCGACCAGCATCAACAGAATGTGCTTCAGCGCCTGCCGGTATCGCTCGATTGTTGTACTCGCGTCTCCAAACTCCACCGATGCCACCTCCGGACAGGGCCGGCATCCAATATGGAACATAAAGGGAACAAACACAAGCGGCCTAAGAAAATAATCCTTCACGATGATGGCGCGGCGACCCGCTGTTACGCTGCCTGCACAACACATTGAAAAGGCTTGATTTTTCGAGGCATCACGGCGGGCCTCAAGCCCTCCCGACCGGGGCGAACGGCCGTTCGAAAAGGATGTCATGCCGGTAAAGGCAAGCGGAAACAGAGAGTTGATCGCGATCCGCGTGGATTCTGGCGTAACAAGCATGACCAAGGAGCCGGCTTCGCCGGTTCGTCTCACCAAGGGCGATGCGGGAGGTCAAGCCGAACTCATATGCGATGGCCCTGCCTTTTTGGCGCCGGAATTCCGGCCGTTCGAAATGCAATGTTCGGCGCAGCAATTATCGGTCATACTCGCGTCATGCCGCTTGCCAGCCTTTTCCGCTGCCTGTCGCCGCGACCGCGGAGAGGCGGCGTTTTTCTTGCGGCGATGCTGCTTTCGGCAACGATTTTTTCCAGCCGCGCGCAGGAACAGGAGGCCGGCGAATGGACGGCCGGGGCCTATTCCTTCTCCGACGAGTTCGGTGGCTTCATCATCGAATCGGTGACCGGCAAGGGAACGCACGACGATCCGGTCGTGTTGACCGAAACGCTCAATTCCTCGTCTCCCGTGACCCTGGTGATCCGCTCGATCTGGCCGATCCGGCCGTTCGATTCCGCCGCCCTCTACGACAACGGCATCCTCTACCTGCGCATCGTCGCGCGCAATGGCAGCGGCCAGGGCTGGGTTGAGTTCGAGTTCGAGCTGCAGGAACTGCTGCACAAGGCCAGCGTGTTCGGTGACGGCCTTTCCTTCGACCAGCGCAGCACACGCAAGGACAACATCTCGTCCGACACCTTCGGCGAATTCAGCCGCGACTTCGAGCCCTACGACAAGCTGCTGTTTCGCCACGGAAAAGTCGATCCCGGCAAATCGGCTGGCTTCTCGTTCCTGATCACCGATTTCACGCCGAGGCCGAAATTCTATCTGGTGCAGGACCCCCGCATCCCCTCGTCCTGACTTGCTTTCGCCGTCCATGCGCAGCATGGTCCGGCATGGCCGTTTCCAGTACCGAACACAGCGCCGGACTGCGCGAACTCATCACCTTCTATGCCGAGGCGGGGGTCGACGAATGCTTGCTGGACGAGCCCGCGGATCGTTTCGCCGAGAGCGCGCAGGCCAGGCAGGCCGGCTCGGCAAGGCAACCGGCGGCGCGACGCGAGGAGACCACCCGCAGCCCGGAAGAAAGCCGCGCGCCGCGAAAATCCTTTATGCCGGATACCCAGCCCGTGGTGGCGCCCAGGCCGCAGGCGGCGGCCGTGCCGGACGGCGCGCAAGCGGCGCTGGCGCGCGAATTGGCGCGCTCGGCGGCGTCGCTTGAGGAACTGCGCCAGATCATGCTCGCTTTCGAAGGCTGCAATCTGAAAGCAACGGCAAAGAATCTCGTCTTCGCCGACGGCAATCCCGAAGCCGACCTGATGCTGGTCGGCGAGGCGCCGGGCCGCGACGAGGACATCGAGGGCCTGCCCTTCGTCGGCCGGTCGGGACAATTGCTCGACCGCATCCTGGCGGCGATCGGCCGCGACCGGACATCCGCCTATATCGCCAACGTCATTCCGTGGCGGCCGCCGGGCAACCGCGACCCCTCGCCGATGGAAACGGAAATCTGCCGGCCGTTCATCGAGCGGCAGATCGAGCTTGCCGCGCCAAAAGTGCTGATGACGCTCGGCAATCCTTCGACCAAAGCGCTGCTGAGGACGCAGGAGGGCATCACAAAAATGCGCGGCAAATGGCGGGAGCACATCACCGCCGGCGGCGTCCGCATCCCGACCATGCCGACGCTGCATCCGGCCTACCTGCTGCGCAACCCGGCGCATAAGCGGCTGGCGTGGCGGGATTTTCTCGATGTGCGGGCGCGGCTTGCCTAACTTTCCTGAGAAATCGATTCAGGTCGCGGCCCGCTTCCCTCCCCCTTGAGGGGAGGGCAATCGCATATGGGTTTAGTTGACGATGATCCTCCGCGCCTCGCCTGCGGCGAGACGCTGAGGCATCACCCCCTCACCGGCCCTTCGGGCCACCTCTCCCCCGGCCCGGGGGGAGGATACGCAGCTTAGGCGATTGGCGCCAAGCTCGCGGCCGGCGCATCCTCTCCCCCGGGCAGGGGGAGAGGTGGCCCGAAGGGCCGGTGAGGGGGTGATGCCGAAACGAGCCGGCGAAGCCGGTTCGGAGCGGACAGTTCCCATATACGATTGCCCTGCCCTCAAGGGGGAGTGAGCGCCGGCCGCGGCGTCTGCGCTCAGGCCGCCGCAGCACTCGCGGCGCGGCGCATGCTGATAAAGCTGCAACTCCGCAAAGAGCGCGACCGCGGCGGCCTGGGCGACGACGAAGGTGTAACCTAGCACGGTCGGCGACACCAGGCCCGTGAGGAGCAGGCCGATGCTGGCGGCGGCCCAGAGCGCGTTGATGCCGATCACGTCGATCAGCAGGAGCCGGGAGATCGCCGGACGCCGCGACAGGACGGCGACCAGGATCGTCCAGGGGAGAAGCACGACGCCGGCCCAGAACAGCAGCGGTTGGGGAAGGCCGAGCAGCGACGACAGCAGCGATGCGCCGCCGGCCATCAGCAGCGCGCCGGCGCCCGAAAAGACGGCGTCAAGCAGGAGCGCGTTGCGCAGGAAGGGCGTGTTCAAGAGGGTCATGGCTATCTCCGTTCGGTTGCCGCCGGCGGGATGCCGGCATGGCGCGGACGATGGCGGAAACCGCAGCGCGTTGCGATTACGCCGGAGGTAATGGATTTGCGACGCCCGGCCGCCTATCGTCGCCGGCATGAACACCGCTCTCGCCTCGCCCGGTCCGCTCATCCGCGAATGGCGCGCCCGCCGCCGCATGAGCCAGCTCGATCTCGCCATGGAGGCCGAGATTTCGCAGCGGCATCTGAGTTTTGTCGAAAGCGGCCGGGCAAAGCCGTCACGCGAGATGGTGCTGCATCTGGCCGAGCGGCTGGCGCTGCCGCTGCGCGAGACCAACCGGCTGCTGCTGGCCGCCGGCTACGCTCCGGGATTCGTCGAGAACGGCCTCGACGAGCCCGCCATGGCGCCGGCGCTGGCGGCGGTCGAGACCGTGCTCAGGGCACATGAGCCCAATCCGGCCGTCGCCGTCGACCGGCACTGGAACCTTGTCCGCGCCAACGCCGCTCTGGCGCCCTTCCTTGCCGGGGTGGCCGATCCCGCCCTGCTCGCGCCGCCGATGAACGTTCTCAGGCTCAGCCTGCATCCGCAAGGCGTCGCGCCGCTCATCGTCAATTTCGCCGAATGGCGCGACCATATCGTCGAGAGGCTGCGCCGGCTGAACCAGGCGGTCGCCGATCCGGTGATCATGGAGCTGGAACGCGAGTTACGCGGCTATCCCGTGCCGAAGCGGCTCGGTCCGCCGGCGTCGGCGCGCGACTATTCGCCGATCGCGGTACCACTGCGGGTCAGGATGAACGACATTACCCTGTCATTCATCTCGACCATCACCGTGTTCGGCACGCCGCTCGACGTGACTCTGTCGGAACTGGCGATCGAATCATTCTTTCCGGCCGACGAGGCGACGGCCGAAGCGATGCGCGCGATGGCAGCAGAGCGCGAGGCTGCGGCTTCCCCTCCCCCTTGAGGGGAGGGTGCCGAGCGAAGCGAGGCGGGAGGGGCCGCCTCGGCAGCGCTCCGGCGCGAAGCAACGTTGGCGTTTGGCCGCAGCGACCCCTCCCCCGGCCTGCGGCCGGACCCTCCCCTCAAGGGGGAGGGAAGGACGGCTCCTACTGCGGCGGCGTCGCTTCCTTTGCCGCCGCCCGCTCGATGCCGAGGCGGCGTTCGCGCAGGATGATGAAGATGCCGGCGCCGACGACGATCAGGCCGCCAACCAGCATGTGCACCGTCGGGACATCGCCGAACAGCATGTAGCCCACGGCGATGGCGAGCAGCATCGAGGTGTATTCGAACGGCGCGACGACCGAGGCCTCGGCGTGCCGGTAAGCCTCCGTCATCAGCAGTTGGGCGATGCCGCCGCAGATGCCGGCGCCGACCAGCAGGGCGGCCTGCTCCATTGTCAGCGCCTGCCAGCCGAACGGAACGGAGACCAGCGACAGCGCCGCCGCCGACAGCGAGAACCAGATGACGATGGTGGAGGTCTTTTCCGTATGCACGAGGCTGCGCACCAGGATCATCGCCAGCGCGGAAGCGGTCGCGCCGCCGAGGGTAGCAAGGGCGCCGAGCGCCTCGTCGTTGCCGAATGCGGCTCCCTCGCTGAACAGCGTGAGTTTCGGCCAGGAGATGATGAAGACGCCGATCAGCCCGACGACGACCGCGCTCCAGCGGTAGAAGCGGATCGTCTCGCCAAGGATGACGGCGCTGAAGACGACGACCAGCAGCGGCTGCGCATAGTTGATGGTGACCGATTCCGGCAGGGGCAGACGGGCGAGGCCGAAGAAGCCCAGCGCCATCGAGGTGACGCCGACCAGCCCGCGCAGGAAATGGCTGACCGGACGCGTCGTATGCAGCGCGCGCCTGAGGTCATGGTTCCACATCAGGAAAATGACGATCGGCAGGATCGCGAAGAAGGAGCGGAAAAACACGACCTGCCCGGTTGGCAGTGGCCCCGCCGCCTTGATCATGCTCGACATGGCGACAAAAACGGTCACCGAAACAATCTTGAAGGCGATACCCGCCAGCGGGCTGTCGGGATGGGAGCGGCCCGGCTTCGTCACCGGGCCGTCGCCTCCCGGATCGCTGCCCAGATGCGCGACGGCGTCGTCGGCATCTCGATGTGACCGATGCCATAGGCGCGCCACAGCGCGTCGGTGACGGCGTTGAGTGTCGCCGGCGTCGAGCCGATCGTGCCGGCCTCGCCGGCGCCCTTGATGCCCATGGCATTCGTGGTGGACGGCACGTTGCGCGTTTCGAAGTGGATGAAGGGAACGTCGTCGGCGCGCGGCATGGCATAGTCCATGAAGCTCGCGGTGAGCAGTTGGCCATCGTCGCCATAGACGGTTTCCTCGATCAGCGCCTGGCCGATGCCCTGGACGATGCCGCCATGCACCTGGCCGGCGAGCAGGATCGGGTTCACAGTCACGCCGAAATCGTCGACCACGACATAGTCGGTGAGTTCGGTGCGGCCGGTCGCCGGATCGATCTCGACCTCGCAGATGTGGGTGCCGTTCGGATAGGTGCACTCGTCCTGGACGAATTCGCCGAAGCCGGCAATGTCCTCCGGCTTCTTCGCCGCTTTCGCCAGCGCGGGAAAGCCGATCGAGCGGTCGGTGCCGACGATACGCGCCTCGCCGCCGGTGAGTTCGATATCGTCGGACGAAGCTTCCAGTTCGTCCGCCGCCAGTTTGCGCAATTTCACGGCAAGATCCTCGCCGGCGCGCGACGCGGAGACGCCGCCGAGCGGGATGGAGCGCGAGCCGCCCGTGCCGCCGCCGCTGGCCAGCCGGTCGGTGTCGCCCTGGTGGACGATCACCTTCTCGACATCCAGCCCGAGTTTTTCCGCCGCGATTTGCGCATAGGCGGTGGCGTGGCCCTGTCCGTTCGACTGGGTGCCGATGCGAAGCGTCACCGTGCCGTCGGGATTGAGGTCGACATAGGCCGGCTCGGAGCCTTCGAAGGCGCAGGCCTCGATGTAGGTCGCCATGCCGATGCCGCGGATCAGCCCCTTGGCGCGCGATTCCTCCAGCCGTGTTTCGAAGTCGGTCCACCCGGCGCGCTCCATGGCGAGCGTCATATGGGCGTCGAACTCGCCGACGTCATAGAGCCTGTCAGTGGCCGTGCGGTACGGGAATTGTTCGGGGCGGATGAAGTTGCGGCGCCTGATCTCCTCGCGCGGCAGGCCTAGCTCGCGGGCGCAGACATCGACCAGCTTTTCGAGCAGGAACGCGGCTTCCGGCCGGCCGGCGCCGCGATAGGCGTCGACGGGGGTGGTGTTGGTGTAGACGCCGGTGATGGTCACGTCGAGCGCCGGTATGTCGTAGAGGCCGGTCGACATGGAGGCGCCGATGTAAGGCACGATCGGGCCGTATTGGGAACAATAGGCGCCGAGATTGGCGAGGAAACTTACCCGCAGCCCAAGGAAGCGGCCGTTCTCGTCCATCGCCATCTCGGCGTCGACGGCATTGTCTCGGCCTTGCGCGTCGCTCAGAAAATGCTCGCCGCGGTCGCCCGTCCATTTCACCGGCTTGCCCAAGCGCTTCGCCGCCTCCAGCACCAGCGCGTATTCGCGATAGACGAAAGCTTTCGGCCCGAAGCCGCCGCCGACGTCGGGCGTGATTACCCTGATCCTCGACTTGTCGATGTTGAACACCTGCTCGGCGAGGACGTATTGCATCGAATGCACGCCCTGCGAGCCGCTGGTCAGCACCAGCCGCCCGGTCTCGTCAACCTCGCCGATGGCGGCGCGCGCCTCCATGTAGTTGACGACGAGGCGGTTGTTGACGAAGGAGACGCTGGCCGTGCGGGCAGCTTTCTCGAAGGCGGCATCGGTGGCGGCGCGGTCACCGATCTCGTAGAGGAAGGCACGGTTGGTGCCGAGTTCCGGCCAGACCAGCGGCGTTTCGGGATCGAGCGCGGTCGCCGTCTTTCCCGCCGCTTCCTCGGCGTCGTAGTCGACCTCGATCAGCTCGGCGGCGTCCTGCGCCTGCGCCCGGCTGTCGGCGACAACGAAGGCTATGGCGTCGCCGACATGGTTGACGCGATCCCGACAGAGGATCGGGATGTCGCGCGTCGGCGCGCGCTTGCCGTCCGGCTGCTTCTGCATGACGGTCGACTTCAGCGCGCCGAGATGCGCCACGTCCTCGCCGGTCAGCACCAGATGCACGCCCGGCGCGGCGCGGGCCGCCTCGGTCGAGGTGATGCGGAAACCGCCCTTGGCGACCGGGGAGCGCAGCACGAAGCCATGCAGCATGCCGGGAGCAGAGATGTCGTCGGTGTAGCGGCCCTTGCCGGTGATGAAGGACTGGTCTTCCAGCCGCTTTACGGGCGCTCCCATCCCGAATTTGGGTGTGAAGACGGTCATGACTGCTCCGGAAATCTGTGGCGGGAAGGCTGGCTTGGAGATAAGCGCTTCGTCAGTTTTGTCGAGGGGTGGTTTGCGTGTAAAGAGCAACACCCCGGAATTGTTGGGCCAGTCCGGCTGGCCTTCTGCCGCAACCCAGGAAGGTTTTTCGATGCGCACAGACACCGGCCAGGTTTTCCGGCTCGAGGATTATCGGCCGAGCGACTACCTGATTCCGCGGACCGAGCTTTCTTTCGTGCTCTCGCCCGACAGCACGCTTGTCACCGCCAGGCTGACGATCCGACGCCGCGATACGGAGGCGCGCAACGTTCCGCTTGTGCTCGACGGCGATGGGTTGCAACTGCGCAGCATCAGCCTGGACGGGAAGCCGCTGACGCCGGCCGACTATCTGGCGACGCCGGACAAGGTCATCCTGCACAACCCGCCGGCGGAGTTTTCGCTCACGCTGGAGACCGAGATCGAGCCATCGAAAAACACCGCACTGATGGGGCTCTATCGCTCGAACGGCGTCTATTGCACCCAATGCGAGGCGGAGGGATTTCGGCGCATCACCTATTTCCTCGACCGGCCGGATATTCTGTCGGTCTATACGGTCCGCATCGAGGCCGAGCGGGCCGAGGCGCCGCTGCTGCTTTCCAACGGCAATCCCGTCGAGAGCGGCTATCTCGGCGGCGGCCGACATTTCGCGGTCTGGCACGATCCGTTCCCGAAACCGTCCTATCTGTTCGCGCTGGTCGCCGGCGATCTCGGCGTGGTCGCCGACAGTTTCACCACCATGTCGGGCCGCAAGGTGGCGCTCGGCATCTATGTTGAGCATGGCAAAGAGCCGCTCGCCGCCTATGCGATGGATTCGCTGAAGCGCTCGATGCAGTGGGACGAGGAGGTGTTCGGCCGGGAATACGATCTCGACGTCTTCAACATCGTCGCCGTGTCGGACTTCAACATGGGCGCGATGGAGAACAAGGGCCTCAACATCTTCAACGACAAATACGTGCTGGCCGACGAGGACACCGCGACCGACGCCGATTTCGCCAATATCGAGGCGATCATCGCCCACGAATATTTCCACAATTGGACCGGAAACAGAATCACTTGCCGCGACTGGTTCCAGCTTTGTCTGAAGGAAGGGCTGACCGTTTTTCGCGATCATGAGTTTTCCGCCGACCAGCGCTCGCGCGCCGTCAAGCGCATCGCCGAGGTGCGCACGCTGCGCGCCCACCAGTTCCCCGAGGACCAGGGGCCGCTGGCGCATCCTGTTCGTCCGCGCCGCTACCGCGAGATCAACAATTTCTACACGGCGACCGTATACGAGAAGGGCTCGGAAGTCGTGCGCATGATCCGCACCATCCTCGGCGCCGAGGATTTCCGCAGGGGCATGGACCTCTATTTCGAGCGGCACGACGGCGAGGCCGCGACGATCGAGGATTTTCTGAAGGCTTTCGAGGACGCGTCAGGCCGCGATCTCAGCCAGTTCGCGCTGTGGTATCATCAGGCGGGAACGCCGAACCTGACGGTGACCGCCGAGCACGACGCGACGGCTGAAACCTTCACCGTGCAGATCGAGCAGTCGGTGCCGCCGACGCCGTCGGAGAGCCGCAAGCGGCTGATGCATATTCCGGTCAAGTTCGGCCTCGTCGGGCCGGACGGACGCGACCTCGACTATTCAGGCGCCGAGGGCGCGGCCGTCGAGGACGGCGTGATCCATCTGCGCAAGCGGCGGCATTCGGTCGTCTTCTCGGGCGTCAGGGAACGTCCGGCGGTGTCGCTCAACCGCGGTTTTTCCGCGCCGGTGACGCTTTCGGTCGAGCAGAAGGCGGAGGACCAGTTCTTCCTCGCCCGTCACGACAGCGACGCCTTCTCGCGCTGGCAGGCGTTCAACACGGTGATGACGGAGGCCCTGATCGCCGCGTCGCGGCTCATACTCGACGAGCGCGCGCCGGATTTTTCGCCGGCTATCGCCGAGCTCGCCGGCGCGATTGCCGACGACGGCAGCCTCGAACCGGCGTTCCGCGCGCTGGCGTTGACCCCGCCCAGCGAGGCCGACATCGCCCGCGAGATCGGCGGCAATATCGACCCGGACGCGATCTTTTCGGCGCGCGAAGCCCTTGTCCGTTTCGTCGCGGAGGCCAATCGCGAGCGCTTCTCCGCGCTCTACCAGAACCTGGCTGACAGCGGGCCGTTCAGTCCCGACGCGGCGAGCGCCGGACGGCGGGCCTTGCGCAACGTGCTGCTCGATTATCTGTCGGCACTGCCTGGCGGCGTCGAACTGGCGTTCAGGCATTTCTCGTCGGCGACGAACATGACCGACCGCGCCGCGGCCCTGACCGTGCTCGCGCATCGCCATCAGGCAACGCCCGAGGCGCGCGACGCCCTCTCCGGCTTCGAGACGACCTATGGCAAGGACGCGCTGGTGATGGACAAGTGGTTCGCCATCCAGGCGGCCGCGCCGGGGACCGGCACGGTCGACGCGGTAAAACGTCTTTCCGAGCATCCGTCGTTCTCGATCGCCAATCCCAACCGCCTGCGCTCGCTGTTCGGCACGTTCTTCAGCGGCAACCAGACGGGTTTTCATCGGGCCGACGGCGCCGGCTACAGGCTGTTCGCGGAGACGATCCTGCAGATCGAGAAGCGCAATCCGCAGGTCGCGGCGCGGCTGGCGACCGGCCTGCGTTCATGGCGCTCGCTGGAGCCGAAGCGGCAGGAACTGGCGCGTAAGGCGCTGGTGTCGATCGCTTCCACCAAGGGGCTGTCGGCGGATTTGAGCGATATCGTCGAGCGTACGCTGGCGTAGGGAAGTCAGGCCTCAGGCCGGCTCCCGGATCGCTCCGCCATCCTGCTTGTCCCCCGCCGGCCGGGCGCCCCTCGAAGCACCGATCGTCATATGCACGGCGACAGCGACGAAGACGATCGACCCGCCGACCAGCGTGCTCTCGCTCGGCGTTTCGCCGAATGCCAGCCACACCCAGAGCGGCGCTAGCGGCGCATCCAGCGCGCCGATCAGCGCGGTCTCGATCGCCGGCAGGAAGCGCGCGCCGAGGGTGAACAGCGCCAGGCCCAGCGACGAATTGACGATGCCGAACAGGGCAAGCAGCAGCAGATCGTAGCTGGAAACCGCCAGCGGGTCGCCCATCGGCCAGCAGGCGAAGCCGCTCAGCAGTGCCGACAGGCAGGCTGCCGGCATGACCGGAATGTCGCGAAAACGCCGGGCGATGGTCATCATGACAGCCATTGAGAGCGTCATGCCGAAGGCCAGGAGATCGCCGAGCAACCCGCCCTCGACGCCGAGCCCGACCATGATGGCCACGCCGACCAGCGCCGCAAGGCTGGCGAGCAGCGCATTCGCGGTCGGCCGCTCGCGCATCAGCAGCCAGCCGAGCGCCGCGGCCAGGAAGGGAGCCGTCGCATAGATCACCGCGACATGCGCGACCGTGGTATGTCGCAGCGAGGTGATGAAGAACACCATGCCAAAGGCCGACACGGTCACGAACAACCAGCCGGGCCAGCCCATCCTCCACATGCCGCGCAACGAATCCCCCCGGCGCAGAGCGACGATGACGATAGCGAGCCCGAGTGCGCCGAACAGGCCCCGCCAGGTGAGCATGGTCCATGTGTCCGTCGGGATCAGCCGGGTGAACAGGCCGGCGGTGCTCCAGGCGACTGCGGAACCGGTAACCAGAATCAATCCAAGGCGATACTCGGAGGCGTTCATGCTCCGCCTCCGCCGGTCGCGGAGGGCGAATTCGCCGTCTTCCAGTCTCCCGTCGTGTTCCACCAGCGGTTCGGGTTGGCACGGTCGTCGAGCCCCTTCGACCGGCTGGTCAGGATTTCCTGGAGCCTGATCACCGGCTCCTGGTAGCTGTGCGCCTGGAAGATCGCTTCGATCACTTGGCCAGCCAATTGCTGGTCGTCGGGGAGTTCGAGGGAGATGGTGACAACGCCGGGCCGCTTCCTGAGCTCCGTTTCCGGTCCGGCGGCCGCGCCCTCGAGCGGGCGATAGCGTTCGATACCGGCTGCCGACTGGTAGGCGTTGCTGTCGTAACTCCCCATCGCCAACGGCGTGATTTTCACCACCGCTTCCATGATGCGATCGACGTCCTCGACGGGAGCGTGGAACGTCAGCAGAAGCATCCGCTCCATCCCTACCGAGTGTGTTTCGAAGCCCTGCCCCACTGTCCGCGCTCCTTGCCCTGTGCAAACGCACCATACGCGCTGGCTGCTGACAACCGCCTGTCAGCAGTGACGATCCATCTACGATGGTCCCAATCGAGTCTCGATCCCGTCCACCGGTCATTTTTTTACGCCGGCTTGACGCGTTTCGTGCGTGAACACTGGACAAGGCGAATCACGTCTGATTCTTTAGGGCAGATTCGGGTGTGCGGCGTATCCGGATCGTCAGAGAAAAACCGGTTTCGGGGAGCCAGTCGGATGGCAAGGACGGACGCGTGGGGCGCGGCCGGCAGGTCGGCTTTTGTCCGGCGCAGGCCAATACGAGCGGAGACTGTAAGCGTGTTCGCCAAGCCTGCCTTCCGGCGCCTGCTGGCCGCCGAGCCGCTGCTCAGGCGATCGATCCCGACGCTGATCATCGTCTTCCTGATCGTCATCGGTGCAGCCCGCGTCCTGTCGCTGCTCGCCCAGCATGACGAGATCGAGCGCAATGCACGCACGATCCTGGCGCTTTCCGCCGCCGAACTCGGCAGCACGCTGACCAGGGCCGATGCAGAGACCGACGGGGCACCGGCCACGCGCGAGCTGATCGAGCGGACGGCGCATCGCGCGCTGCTCGGCTCTCGCCATGTGCTCGCGGTGATGGACGACCGGTTCAACGTGGCCGCGGCAAGCGACGCGGGGTCCGCGTGGAAAGGCAGGCGGCTCGACACGATCGTCTCCGGCGGCCAGCCAATGTTCCTGTTCGGCGAGCGCGCCGGCGTGCTGGAGGTCACGGTCGAAGGCGAGCCGTGGTTCGCGGCGATGGAGCTGTCGGAGGACCGCGGCATCGCCGTCGCCGCGCTGGTTCCCCAGGACGCCGTCTTCGCGGAATGGACCAAAGCCGTATCGCTCAATGTCACCCTCTTCCTGCTGACCGGCAGCATCCTGGTCATCGTGCTCTATGCCTATTTCCGGCAGGCGACGCGTGCCCAGATTGCCGACCGCATCTATCGCGACGCGCACCAGCGCATCGACCTGGCGCTCATCCGCGGCCGCTGCGGCCTGTGGGACTGGGACATGGTGCGCGGCAAGATGTACTGGTCGCATTCGATGTACGAGATGCTTGGCTACCAGCCCTGCGAGGCGATGCTGTCCTTCGGCGACGTGCATGACATCATCCACCAGGACGACGGCGACCTGTTCCATCTGGCGGAGCGGATCGTGGCGCGCGAGATCGATAATATCGACCAGGTTTTTCGCATGCGCCATGCGGACGGGCATTGGGTGTGGGTGCGGGCGCGCGCACAGGTGATCGATCCCGAGGCGTCCGACATCCAGTTGATCGGCATCGCCGTCGACGTCACTGAGCAGCGCCATCTCGCCGCGCGTTCTGAGGCCGCCGACCTCCGGCTGCGCACCGCGATCGAAAGTATCAGTGAATCCTTCGTCCTGTGGGACGCGGCCGGACGCCTCGTCATGTGCAACACCAAATACCAGCAGGACAGCGGGCTTTCCGATAAGGTACTCCTGCCCGGCGTGCCGCGCGAGGAACTGGAGGAGCGGATGACCGCCTTCGCCTCGGAACGGCGCATGGCCAATCCGAACGGACCGCGCGGCGGCGCCACCTATGAACGGCAGCTCGCCGACGGCCGCTGGCTACAGGTCAACGAGTTGAAGACCCGCGACGGCGGCACCGTCTCCATCGGCACCGACATCACGCTGATCCGGCAGAACCAGGACAAGCTGATCGATGGCGAAAGGCGGCTGATGGCCAACCTCCACGACCTCAGCCAGGCGCGCCGCAACGAGGAGGAGCGGACCCGCGAGCTTGAGGAGCTGAATCGCAAATACATGAAGGAGAAGGATCGGGCCGAGGCGGCCAACCGCGCCAAGTCGGAGTTCCTCGCGAACATGTCGCATGAGCTGCGCACGCCGCTGAACGCCATCATCGGCTTCTCGGAACTGATGGGCAACAGGCTGTTCGGCCCGCTCGGATCGCCGCGCTACGAGGAATATGCCGGCGACATCAACAGCAGCGGAAAGCACCTGCTGGGCGTCATCAACGACATACTCGACATGTCGAAGATCGAGGCCGGCCAGTTCTCGATGGACCGCGAGGAGATCGACCTCAACCCGCTGATCAGCGAGACGGTGCGCGTCATCTCGCTGCAGGCCAAGCAGAAATCCATTGCCGTGGAGACCAAGATCGCGGAGGCGATGACGCTCTATGCCGACCGCCGCGCGATCAAACAGATCGTCATCAACCTCTTGTCCAACGCGGTGAAGTTCACCGGCGAAGGCGGCCACATCCTGGTGCGGGCGCGAAAAGTGTCGGGCGCCATGATGCTGTCGATCGAGGACAATGGCTGCGGCATCCCGAAGGCGGCATTGAGCAAGCTCGGTAGGCCGTTCGAGCAGGTGCAGAACCAGTTTTCCAAAAGCCATGCCGGCTCGGGGCTCGGCCTCGCCATCTCGCGGTCGCTGGCGGAACTGCATGGCGGCGCGCTGAAGATCCGGTCGCGCGAAGGCATCGGCACGATCGTCTCGGTGCGCATCCCGGCCCGCAAAGGCCCGCCGCCGGTGACAATGCTGCAAGCGGCGGAGTAGCGCCGGTTAACCCTCCCCCTTGAGGGGAGGGTCGGCGAACGGTCGGAGCGAAGCGGAGATCGCGAGACGGGGTGGGGTCGCTTCAGGACGGAGCACTGCCGCACCGACCCCTCCCCGCTTACAAAACCTCGCGTTCCGCTCGGCTTTTTCCGCGACCCTCCCCTCAAGGGGGAGGGTTATGAAGGCGCGCGGCCTCGACGGTCAGTGCCGCTTGCCCCAGCCGCGCTTGGGCATCTCTTCCGGCACGATCTTGCCGTCGTCGTTGCGGTCCATCAGCGCGAAGAGTTTCTTCTGGCGCGACTCGATCTCGACGACCGTCAGCATGCCGTCGCCGTCGGTATCGAAACGCTCGACGATGCGGCGCGCCATGCGTTCCGCGCGCATGCGTTCGATCTCGGAGGCGATCTCGGCGACGGTCATCTTGCCGTCGCCATTGGCGTCGGCATTGCCGATTCGGTTGTTCATCGCCGCCACGAACTCCTCGAACGTGACGTCGCCGCTCGAATCGGCGTCGGCCCGCTCGAAACGCATGTTGCCGCCCATGCGGCCCTCCTCCCGGTCGGCCGCGAAGGCGGACGTTCCGCCGCTGGTCGCCACCGCCAGAAAGGCCATTGCGAGTTTGGTCGATGTCTTCACTTTATCTCTCCTTTGCATCGTTACCCCCGATGCGGTTCCGGCAAGGTTGCGGCGTCCCATCGCCGTCAGGCCTTTCCGGTACGAAGCAACCGGTCGAAATGCCTTCGAACCCGTTGCGCCGTCTCCTTGACGTGCGCTTCCAGCACGCCGATGTCAGGCAGGTCGGTCGCCCGCAACAGAAGATCGATAAGGCCGGGCGGGGCCTCCTTCCGGTCGAAGGGACCGGTAAGGCAAAGCCTGATCATCTGCGTCAGCGCCATATAGAGCGCGTCCGCGTCGCAAAGCTCCTGCCGTGTCTGCGCGTCGGCGAAATCCGGCGACAGCCGGTTCAGCGCGCCGACGGTGCTGGTCAGCCTGCCGGCCTCCGCGACGGTATTGCCGGTGAGCACTGCTGATTGGGCGATGAATTCGAGATCGATCAGTCCGCCCGGCACCAGTTTCAGGTCCCAGAAGTCACGCGGCGGTTTTTCCTTTTCGATCAGAGCCCGCATCTCGGCGGCTTCGCGGAGCACCTTGCCGGCATCGCGCGGCAAGGCCAGAATCTCCGCGACCTCCGCCTCCACCTCGGCGCAAAGGTCCGCATCGCCGGCAACCGGCCGGGCGCGCGTTAGCGCCATGTGCTCCCAGGTCCAGGCGTCGGTCCGCTGGTACTTTTTGAAAGAATCGACATGGGTCGCCACCGGTCCCTTGTTGCCGGAGGGCCGCAGCCTCAGATCCAGTTCGTAGAGCACACCCTCGGCGGTCTGCGCCGAGACGGCGGCAATCAGGCGCTGCGTCATGCGGGCGAAATAATGCGATGGGGCGAGGCCCTTCTCGCCATCCGATTCTTCGGCGTCCGCGTCGTGGTCGTAGAGCAGGATCAGGTCGACGTCGGAGCCGGCGGTCAGTTCGCGGCTGCCGAGCTTGCCCATGCCGAGGATCGCCACACGCCCGCCCGGCACCTTGCCGTGCCTGACCGCGAATTCGACCATGACGGCGTCTAGCGCGGCACCTATTGTCAGGTCGGCGAGATCGGAGAACGCCTTGCCGGCACGGCTGGCGTCGATCGCGCCGGCAAGCAGCCGCACACCGATCAGGAATTTCTGCTCCGACGCGAAGATGCGCAGCCGGTCAAGCACCTCCTCGTGCACCGTCACATTTGCCAGAAACGCCGCCAGCCGCTCGGCCAGATAGTCGCGCCGGGGCAATTCGGCGAGCAGCGCAGGATCAAGCAGCCCGTCGAAGACGTGCGGGCGCCGGGTGATGGTCGCGGCCAGCGCCGGCGCCGCGCTCATGATCGTCGCCAGCAGCTTCAGCAACGCCGGATTGGATTGCAGCAGCGAGAAAAGCTGGATGCCGGCAGGCAGGCCGGCAAGAAATGCGTCGAAGCGCAACAGCGCCTCGTCGGCGCGGCGCGTTTTGCCGAAGGCCTCCAGCAGCGCGGGCGTCAATTCGGTCAGCCGCTCGCGGGCTTCCGCCGACTGCGTCGCCTTGTAGCGCCCGAAATGCCAAGTGCGGATGACCCGGCATATGTCGCTGGCGCGCTCGAAACCGAGACGCTTCAGCGTGCTTAGCGTATCCGGGTCATCCACATCGCCGGTGAAGACGAGATTGCCGACGCCCGCCGACAATTGCGGCGCGGCCTCGAACAGCGCGGCATAGTGGCGCTCGACCTCCTGGAGGGAGGAACGGAAGACGCTGGAAAAGGCTTCGGCATTGTCGAAACCGAGCAGGCGGGCAATGCGCTCCAGCCCGTCGTCGTCTTCCGGCAGCGTGTGGCTCTGCTCATCCGCCACCATCTGCACCGCGTGTTCGACGCGGCGCAGGAACCAGTATTGCGCGGCAAGTGCGGCGCGCGCTTCCGCGCTGATCCAGCGGTGCTTGGCGAGTTCACCCAGCATCTGCACCGTCTCGCGGCCGCGCAGTTCGGGGAAACGCCCGCCGGCGATCAGTTGCTGGGTCTGCACGAAGAACTCGATCTCGCGGATGCCGCCGCGCCCGAGTTTTACGTTGTGACCCTTCACGGCTATCTCGCCGTGGCCCTTGTGGGCGTGGATCTGGCGCTTGATCGAATGGACATCGGCGATTGCCGCGAAGTCCATGTATTTGCGCCAGACATAGGGCTGCAATTCCTTGAGGAAGGCTTCGCCAGCCTCGATGTCGCCCGCCACCGGGCGCGCCTTGATCATCGCGGCGCGTTCCCAGTTCTGGCCCCTGCCCTCGTAATAGTTGAGCGCCGCTTCCACCGGGATCGCCAGCGGCGTCGAGCCGGGATCGGGGCGCAGGCGAAGGTCGGTGCGAAAGACGTAACCGGCCTCGGTGCGGTCCTGCATGATGCGGACCAGCCGCTTGGTCAGCCGCGAGAACAGGTCAGTCGCCTCGAACCGGTCGAGGACGGCCGGCGCCTCGGGCTCGAAGAAGACGACGAGATCAATGTCGGAGGAAAAATTCAGCTCGCAGGCGCCGAGCTTGCCCATGCCGAGCACGATCCAGCCCGACCCTTTTCCGGGGATTCCTGGATCGGGAAGCTTGAGCTTGCCGCTGTCATGCGCATCGCGCAGCAGGAAATCGATCGCGGCATTGGCGCAGGCGTCGGCGAGCGCGCTCAGGCGGCGAACGGTGACGTCGGCGCCGACGAAACCGGCGAGATCATCCAGCGCGATGAGGAAATGCGCCTCCAGCTTGAGCCGGCGCAAATCCGTCATCAAGGTCTTTTCGGTGACGCCCTCGGCGACAGGCAGTTGCCTTGCCGCCACGCCAATTGCAGCCAGCCGATCCTCGATGCTGGTATCGAACAGATTCTCCAGAATCTCCGGACGCCGCCTGACACAGTCGCGCATGAAGTCGGACAGATCGAAGACCGCGGCGAGGAATTCCGCCTCGGTGTCGCGGCCCGAAAGCAGCGACGCCAGCCGGGACAGTTCCCTTTCCCTCGCCAGGATTGCGAGATCTCGCATTTCCTGTTTTGCCTCGCCGGCATCGAGCGGCTTGAGCGCTGCCGGCCTAGCCTCGAACAGGCGCGGTTTCGCGGCTGCCTTCGCCCGGGCACCTGCCATCTATCCGTCCTCCTTGCGCGGAAAGCTCATGAGGACGGATAGTCCGGGATTGGCGGGCTCAAGATCAAGCCGGCCGCCGTGGAATTTCATCACAGCCTTCGCGAGGCTTAAACCCAGGCCCGAACCGGGCTGAGATCGGCTGCGTTCGAGGCGCACGAAACGTTCGGTCGCGCGCTTGCGGTCCTCGTCGTCGGGAATGCCGGGGCCGTTGTCCGAAACGCGGAGACTGACGTCGCCGGCCCGGCTCTCCAGGCGGACCAAGACCTTCGGCGCCGCGTTGCCGTCCGCGGAATATTTTATGGCGTTGTCGACGATGTTCGACACGGACTGCGCGATCAGTTCGCGATTGCCGTCGACCATGACGCCCTGCGGAACGTTGGTTTCGAGCGTCACGCCCAACTCCTCGGCGGCGGGCTCGTACAGTTCGACGACGTCCCGCACGACCTCCGTCAGATCGACCCTGGACGTCGATTCGGCCGAATAGCCCGCCTCCAGCCTGGAGATCATCAGGATCGCGTTGAAGGTGCGGATCAACTGGTCGGACTCGGCAATGGTGGCTTCCAGCGCCTCGCGATAGTCGCCGCCCTCCCGCTTGCCGAGCGCGGCCTCGGCACGGTTGCGCAGGCGGGTCAGCGGGGTCTTGAGGTCGTGGGCGATGTTGTCGGAGACCTGCTTCAGGCCTTCGTTCAGGTCGGCGATGCGGGCCAGCATGGCGTTGAGGTTTTCCGACAGGCGGTCGAACTCGTCCCCTGCCCCGCTGATCGGCAGTCGGCCAGTGAGATCGCCGCCCATGATGCGGCGGCTGGCCTCGGACACGCTGTCGATGCGCTTCAGCGCGTGGCGGCCGACGAAGAACCAGATCAGCAGCCCGCCGACCGCCATGACGCCGAGTGCGGCGACGAGCGACTGGCGCACCACGACGCGAAAGCGCTCAGGCTCGCCGAGGTCGCGGCCGACCAGCACGATCATCTGGTTGGGGAGCCGCAGCACCAGCGCGATCGCCGCATGCCGCGTCTCGGATTCGATCTGCGGCGCATCGGGATCGGCTAGGGCGCGGACGCGGCGTTCGGCGCTGCTGTCGCCAAAACGCTGATAGGAGAAGGGCCGCCCGGTCCAGCCCTCGACGTCCAGCACACCGGGCTCCAGGCTCTCGACGTTGCCCGACAGGATGCGGCCGTTGGCGTCGGCGATGAGATAGAGGTTGGCGCCCGGCTGGCGCGAGCGGCGCTCGATGGTGCGCACCAGCAGCGGCAGTCCGCCACGCTGGTAGGCGTTGGCGAGGCCGACGACCTCCTCGTTGATGGTGTCCTGCGTCTGCGAGGTCAGCATCCGCACGGAGAGCGCGGTCATGTAGAAGACGAGGCCGATCGCGCAAATGCCGAAAAGCAGGAGATAAAGCGCCGAGAGGCGCGCGGCGGTCGTCCTGAAGCTGGCCGGCAGCCGCATGCGTCGGTCTACCCGGCCTTGAGCATGTAGCCCGCGCCGCGCACCGTATGCAGGATCGGGCTGTCAAAACCCTTCTCGATCTTCGAGCGCAGCCGCGAGACATGGACGTCGATGACGTTGGTCTGCGGATCGAAGTGATAGTCCCAGACGTTTTCGAGCAGCATGGTGCGCGTCACCACCTGGGCGGCATGGCGCATCAGATATTCGAGCAGCTTGAACTCGCGCGGCTGAAGGACGATCTCGCGGCCGGCGCGGCGCACGGTGTGCGACAGGCGGTCGAGTTCGAGGTCGCCGACACGGTAGAGCGTCTCCGCGTCCTTGAAATTGGCGCGGCGGCACAGCACCTCGATGCGGGCCAGCAGTTCGGTGAAGGCGTAGGGTTTTGTCAGATAGTCGTCGCCACCCGCCCTGAGGCCAGTGACCCGGTCGTCCACCTCGCCGAGCGCCGACAGGATCAGCACCGGCGTGGCGTTGCCGTGGGCACGCAGGCCTGCGATGACGGACAGGCCGTCACGGCGAGGCAGCATGCGGTCGACCACCATCACGTCGTAGTCGCCGGTGTCGGCCAGCGTGTAGCCGGCGTCGCCGTCACCGGCGACGTGGACCGTATGGCCAGCTTCGGAGAGCGCCTTCTGCAGGTAATCGGCCGCCTCGCGATCGTCTTCAATGACCAGAATCTTCATCGGATCATCATATGCGAATTCGAGCTGGCCTGCTGGGACGATGTTCATCGGTGTTCCTCCCTGAATTGGGTGGAGAGTGCGGCAGCAACCGATGGGAGCTGCTGCCGCCCGAACCGATCCTTCAAAGACTGACAACTGGGACCGGTTCAAGGTCCGCGGCGCCCCGTTCGGGGGTGTTGAGGCAAGGCGCCGGGACTTGGCAGGCCGCGGACGTCAGCCGCGGCCGATCGGCAGGGCCACGAAGCGGCTGTTGTCGTCGCGGGTGATCTGGATGAGAACCGCCTTGCGGCCGGCCTTCTCGGCGTCGCTCATCGCGGTGGTGACGTCCTTGGCGCCCTTCACGTCGCGCGAGTTGATCGAGACGATCACGTCGCCGGCCTGGATGCCACGGTCGGCGGCATCGCTGTCAGGATCGACATCGGTGACCACCAGGCCCTTGCCATCCTCCGACGGCGTGACCGTCAGGCCGAGATCGGCAAGCGAGGAAGGCTCGGCCTGCTGCTGCTTGTCCTGATCGTTCGAAGCCTGCTTGTCGGGGCTCGGCAGCGTGCCGAGTTCCAGATTCAGGGTCTCCGACTTGCCGCCGCGCCAGACGGTGACTTCCACCGACTTGCCGGGCTGGATGGCGCCGACCGCACGGGCCAGCTCACGCGGCGAATCGACTTCCTTGCCGTCGACGGCGGTGATGACGTCACCCGCCTTGATGCCGGCCTTCAGCGCCGGGCTGCCTTCCTGCGCCTGGGACACGATCGCGCCCTTGGCATCCTGCAGGCCGATCGAGTCGGCGATGTCCTTGTTGACCGGCTGGATCTCGACGCCGAGCCAGCCGCGCGACACGCTGCCGTCCTTCATCAGGGTCTGCACCACCTGCTTGGCGGTGGAGGCCGGGATGGCGAAGGCGATGCCGACATTGCCGCCCGAAGGCGAGAAGATGGCGGTGTTGATGCCGACGACCTCGCCGCTCAGGTTGAACGCCGGGCCACCGGAATTGCCACGGTTGACGGCTGCGTCGATCTGCAGGAAGTCATCATACGGACCGGCGCCGATGTCACGGCCACGCGCCGAAACGATACCGGAGGTCACGGTGCCGCCGAGGCCGAACGGGTTGCCAACGGCCACGACCCAGTCGCCGACGCGGACCTTGCTGTCATCGGCGAAGTCGACATAGGTGAACTTGCGGCTGTCGTCGACCTTCAGCACGGCCAGGTCGGTGCGCGGATCGGTGCCGATCAGCTTGGCGTCGAGCTCGTCACCATTGTCCATCACCACGGTGAAGGCAGAGCCGCCCTCGACGACGTGATTGTTGGTGACCAGATAGCCGTCCTCGGAGATGAAGAAGCCGGAACCCTGCGCGACGGGGCGCGGACGCTCGGGACGGTCGCTGCGGTGCTGCTGCCAGCGGCCGCCCTGATCGCCATCGCCACGGAATTCGCGGAAGAAGCGCTTGAGCGGGCTATTGTCGGGAAGCTGGTCGAAGCCTGGACCACCCTGGAACATGTCGTCGCCGCCATTGTCGGAGGCGGGCTGGATCTTGGCCTTGACCTGGACGCTGACGACGGCCGGCGAAACCTTGTCGACGACGTCGGCAAAGCTCGGGACCTGCGGCGCCTGGACGCGGACAGCATCGGCGAGCACCGGGGCGGTGCCAGTCGTGACGGCGCCGAATCCGATCGCGCCGGCGATTGCAACGGAAGCGACGGCGGCCAGCAGGCGCGCACGTGTCCGGGAAATGGTGTTGGTGGGGGTGCTCATGGCTTCTATTCCTCTTCAACGGGATGCGTCTTGGGCGGCATCCGGTGCTGACAGAGATAGGAGCCGGAACATTACGGAGCCATTTCCGGGGAATGAAATCTTGGTAATGTTGGCGGCGATCGTGCGACCATTTCGGGGCGACATCGATCCCCGGCCGCTTTCCCATCGCGAGGTCGCGGCTTAAGGTGCGCGCCATGTCGAGCCCGCAACTCCCCGATGCCGAATCCTCAGGACCGATGGACGTCGCAAAGTCTGTCACCGACATCACGGCATGGCTGATCGGACCCGCCCGGAAAGCCAGCCCGCCCAAGGAGATCGTCGCTGGCTTGATTGACCGCCTCGTGGCCGCCGGCGTGCCGCTGTGGCGCGTGCGCATAGGCCAGCGCGTCGCCAATCCGATGATCGGCGCCTGGGGCGTGATCTGGACCCGTGACGGCGGTGCGGAACGCTACACGGTGCCGCGCAGCATGCTCTCGACCGATTCGTATCGCGGGAGCCCGTTCGAGCACGTCATCGTCACCAGGACGAGTTTTCACGAGTCGTTGGAGAATCTGAGAGAAGGTCACGATCATCCGGTCCTTTTCGAACAGGCAGCGACCGGCAGCACCGATTACCTGGCGATCCCGCTGGAATATGGCGATGGCTCGGTCCAGGCCGGCGCATTCACCACGGACCGGCCCGGCGGTTTCGTCGCCCGCGACATCGCGCTGATCGAAGGGCTGGCGCCGGCCATCGCCGCCGCTCTTGAGCCGGCGGCGATGCGCCACTCGATGGAAAGCCTGCTGGAGGTCTATCTCGGCGTCGGCCCCGCAAGCCGTGTCGCCAAGGGCAATTTTCAACGTGGCCACATGACCGAGGCAGAGGCCGCAGTGTTGGTGACCGACATGCGCGATTTCACCGGGCAGTCGGAGCGGCTCGCCCCCGACGCGTTGCTGGACCGCCTGGGAGCCTATTTCGAGGTGGTGGTCGATTCGGTCCGGGCCGAGGGCGGCGACGTGCTCAAATTCATCGGCGACGGTGTGCTGTCGGTCTTCCCCGCAAGGGATTCGGGACGCAAGGACGCTTGCCTGCGTGCCGCCCGCAGCGTCTCGCGAGCCTTCGGCGATACCAGCCTTGCCGAAACGCCCTTCGTGGCGGCAATGCATGTCGGGCCGGTCGTCTACGGCAACATCGGCAGCCGCGACCGGCTGGATTTCACGGTGGTGGGCCCGACCGTGAATTACGTCAGCCGGCTGGAAGGCATCAGCAAGCAATTGGACAAGCAAGCCGTGTGTTCTGAGGAGGCTGCGGCGCTGCTGCCGGCGGACATGGTCCGCGACCTCGGCCGTCATACGCTCAAGGGTTTTGCAGAACAGCACACGGTGTTCGAGTTGCGGACGTCGGCGGGCGCTTGATCGTGCCTAGACGGTCAGTCTTTCGGCAATTCGTGACGGGGACGGCCGCTACGCGCCGCCGCCTTGGCCGCTGCCACCCTCTCCGAGGATGCGGCCGAGCGCTGCCTTTTCCTCGTCCGAGAGAGCCGTCTCGGTCCGGCGCTTCGATCGGGCGGAGACCAACGCAAACAACCCGCCAAGAGCCAGGATCACGACCGGCGTTCCCCAAAGCAGCGCGTTGCGGGCGCTGAAGCGCGGCTTCAGCAGCACGAACTCGCCATAGCGGGCCACGACGAAGTCGAGCACTTGCGTATCCGTATCACCCGCCGCCAGCCGCTCGCGCACCAGCACGCGCAGATCGTGCGCAAGTTCGGCGTCGGAATCGTCAATCGACTGGTTCTGGCAGACCATGCAGCGCAATTCCGCCGAAAGGGTTCGCGCACGCGTTTCCAGCGCCGGATCGGCCAGCATCTCACCGGGCTGCACCGCCAGAACCGGCGTGATGCCGGCTGTGGCCAGGGTCAAAACCAGCGCCACAAAGGCAGCGCGCAAACGGATCACGCTCCGGCTCCGACCGGACTCGCGGTCTTGGCGCGTTTGGCCGGCGCCCCGACGCGCAGCCGGCGATCGCTCAGCGAAACCGCGCCCGCGGCCATCATGACCAGGCCACCCAGCCAGATGAGCGTGACAAGCGGCTTCCACCAGATGCGGACGACGATGCCGCCGTCGGCTGTCGGATCGCCAAGCGACACGTAGAGCTGGCTGAAGCCGACGGTCAGGATGCCCGCCTCCGTAGTCGGCATTTGCCGCGCCGTATAGAGGCGCTTGGCCGAAGTCACTTCGCCCTGCTGCCTTCCATCGGCGGCGATCAGCGCGAAACGTGCGCGGGTCTCAGTATAATTCGGTCCCTGCACCGGCGCCACGCCCTCGAAACGCAGCGTCTTGCCGGCAATGTCCGTCGTCTCGCCGGGTTTCATGGTGGTGATGTGTTCGGCCCCGAACGACAGGGTTGCGACGATGCCGAGCATCGTCAGCCCCATGCCAAGATGCGCCATCGCGGTCCCAAAGACGGAGCGTGGCAAACCGGCGAACCGCCGCGCCGATACCTTCAAATCGACCGCCCCAAGCGCCGATTTCTGGGCGATATCCGTCAACGCGCCAAGGATCATCCAGAAGGCCAGGCCAACGCCGAGCGCGGCGAAGACGCTTGCTCCATTGACTAGCAGCAGAGTTGCAAGAACCGCCAGCAGCGCGCCTCCGAAGGCTGCCATCAGCCTTTGCGCCACCGCGTAGAGATCGCCGCGCTTCCAGGCGAGCAGTGGCCCGAACGGAATGAGCAGCAGCAGCGGCAGCATCAGCGGGCCAAAGGTGAGATTGAAGAACGGCGCGCCGACCGAGATCTTGTCACCGGACACTGCTTCGATCACCAGCGGATAGAGCGTGCCGACCAGCACGGTCGCCGCTGCGGTGGTGAGAAAGAGGTTGTTGAGGACGAGCGCACCCTCGCGCGAGATCGGGCTGAACAGGCCGCCTGCGGAGAGGCTGCCGGCGCGCAGCGCGAATAGCGACAGCGAACCGCCTATAAAAATCATGAGGATCGCGAGGATGAAGATGCCGCGCGTCGGATCGGTGGCGAAGGCGTGCACCGAGGTCAAGACGCCGGAGCGGACTAGGAAAGTGCCGAGTAGCGACAGGGAAAACGTCAGGATGGCAAGCAGGATCGTCCAGATCTTCAGCGCCGAGCGTTTTTCCATGACGATCGCCGAATGCAGCAGCGCGGTGCCCGCCAGCCACGGCATGAAGGAAGCATTCTCGACCGGGTCCCAGAACCAGAACCCACCCCAGCCAAGCTCGTAGTAGGCCCAGTAGGAGCCCATCGCGATGCCGCCGGTCAGGAACATCCAGGCCGCCAGCGTCCACGGCCGCACCCAGCGCGCCCAGGCGGCGTCGATGCGGCCGTCGATCAGCGCCGCGACGGCGAAGGAGAAGCAGACCGAGAAGCCTACATAGCCGAGATAGAGCAGCGGCGGATGAACGGCGAGACCGATGTCCTGAAGGATCGGATTGAGGTCGCGGCCTTCGAAAGGCGCCGGCTCGATGCGGATGAACGGATTGGAGGTCGTCAAAACGAACAGCAGGAACGCCGCGCCGATCCATCCCTGCACGGCGAGCACGTTGGCGCGCAGCGTCGCCGGCAGATTGCCGCCGAATACTGCGACCAGTGCGCCGAAGAAGGTGAGGATCAGCACCCAGAGCAGCATGGAACCTTCATGGTTCCCCCAGACGCCGGTCACCTTGTAGAGCATCGGCTTCAGCGAATGCGAATTCTCCCAGACATTTGCGACCGAGAAATCCGACTGGACGTAGGCCATGGTGAGCGCCGCGAAGGCGATGCCGGTAAGCGCGAAGCCCGCGACCGCCACCGGCCCACCGACCGCCATCAGCCTGGAATCACCAGTTCGCGCACCAATCAGCGGCACCAGCGACTGCACCAGCGCAAGGGCCAGGGCCAGCACCAGCGCGAAATGTCCGGTCTCGACGATCATGAGCCCGGCCTCACGGTCTCGTCCTGCCAGACGCCCTTGGCCTTCAGGCTGTCGGCGACCTCCTTGGGCATATAGTTCTCGTCGTGCTTGGCAAGCACGCTGTCGGCGGCGAACACACCGTCGGCGCGCATCGTGCCCTCAGCGATGACGCCCTGCCCCTCGCGAAAGAGGTCAGGCAGGATGCCGACATAGGCGACGGGAACGGATTTGTCCTTGTCAGTGATCGCGAAGGATACCTCCGTGCCCTGCCCCCGCTTGACCGTGCCTTCCTCGACCAACCCGCCGAGGCGGATGCGCTGGCCGGGCTCGAGCGTCGCCGCCTGCAACTCCGCCGGCATGTAGAAGAACGACGCTTTTTGGCCGAGCGCGTAGAAGGTGAGCGCGGTCGCCGCGCCGAGGAAAGCCAGGGCGCCAGCGATGACCGACAGTCTTTTCTGCTTGCGCGTCATCAAAATCTCATTCCGTCGAGGAAAGGCCAAGCGACGTTGCGAGCGCCGACAGCCGCTTGCCGTCCTCGCTGCCGCCGCCCAGCGCCTGGAGGCCGCGTCCGAGAGCCTCGCGCGCCTCGTCGGTCTTGCCAAGCACGACATAAGAACGAACCAGCCGCATCCAGCCTTCCGGGTCGAGCGGATTCTGACGCAGCTTCGCGTCGAGACCGTTCACCATCTGCTCGATCATCGCGGTGCGGTCTGCCTGCGACATCGATGCAGCCGCGTCGACCTCATCGGCGGACGGACCTGGCGCGGCGGGTCTTTCGGCAGCAGCGATGCGGCGTCCGGCCTCGGCGATCGCTTCCTGCACCGGAACGCGCCACGGGCTGTCGGCCTGCAGGTCGGCCAGCATCAGTTGCCATGCTGACGCAGCATCCTGCATCCGGCCTTCCTGCGCCAGCGCCGTGGCCAGATAGAAACGCGACTTGGAATTGTTCGGATCGATCGCGGCTGCCTTACGGAAAGTCTCCTGCGCCTCGGCGGTAACGATGCCGCCGGCGGCGTTCGCTATGGCCTCGCCCAGGCCGGCAAGCCTGTCTCCGCTCTCGCCTAGCAGGCGGATCGCGTTTCGGTAAGCGGCGACGGAATCGGCGAAACGGCCCATGCGAAGATAGATCGGCGCCAGAACGTCCCAGCCACGGCCATCTTCCGGATTGGAAGAAAGATGGCCCTCGGCGCGGGCGACGAGTTCGGCCATCGTATTCTCGGCGGGGTCGGTCTGGAGACGGGCGCTGAGCGGCTGTCCGGGCAGCAAGGGCGAGCCGAGCGTCGCGTATAGCCCCCAACTGACGATCGGCACCGCCAGCACCGCCGCCGCACCGACCATGCGCGCGAGCGAACTGCCACCCGTCTTCGCTTCCCCGTCCCTAGTGCCAGCAAGCTTGAGAATGCGCCGGCCAATCTCGGCGCGCGCCTCTTCGGCTTCCGTCTTGCCGATCAGTCCTCGCCCCGCATCGCGGTCGAGCTCGCTCAATTGGTCGCGATAGACTTCGATGTCGTGATCCTGCCCGACGTCGGCCCGCGGCTTGCGCCCGCTCAGCGGCAGCATGACCGCCAGGCTGGCGGCCAGTGTCAGCAGCGCGGCGACGATCCAGAACAGCATGGGCCTCTCAATACCCGTCCCGTCGCGGCCTGCCAACTCGCGGCCGCTGCGGCTGATTGACTGCCGGCGCGGCGAGCCACTCGTTGCATGCCGAGATTCAGGCCATGATGACCGGAAAAGTGGCGGAACTCAGCTCAGGGTGGCCCAGCTTCCGTCGGTATTGCGGCAGGCGGTGCCGCGCGCAGTCCGCGTCGTTCCGTCGATCACGATCGTGTGCGTGTATTGCCGGCAGTCTTGCGACCCCACCCGATAGGGCTGCGCGGGAACCACGTCGCCCGAGCGGCCGGAGCTATCGCCGGTCCAGCTCACCTTCTGGCCGCTTTGGGTATATTCCAGGGCACGGTACTCGGCCTCCAGCGCCTTGCGCCTGTCGCCGGAATTCAGGCCTTTTCCGATGTCGCCGGCGACCAGCCCGCCGACCATGCTCGCCTTGCCGCCGGTCACGGGCGGGGGCTCAACCGTCGGGCCGCCGGGCTTGCCGCCGAGACCGGACGTCGTCCCGCAGCCCGCGAGGGCAAGCAAACCAGCAAGCAGCGCCATCCGAATCGTCATCACCACCACCGATCGAGGCCGCCCGCGGCATAGGAACGCCGCCGCGATACTGTTGATATCGGGCCGAAATTTGGCCGCCGCCGCATGCATTTGGCCTATCGACTGTCTACTCGACACGGCGCAGCAGGACAACAGCCTTCAGCCCACCCAGCGAGGAGCGGCCTAGTTCGATCCGTCCGCCATATTCATTGACCAGCTCGGAGACGATGGCGAGGCCAAGGCCGCTGCCGGGCTTGGTCTCGTCCAGCCGCTTGCCGCGCTTCATCACCTCGCGCGCCTTGTCGTCGGGAATGCCCGGCCCGTCATCCTCGATGACGATCGAAAGCATCGCGTGGTCGTCGACCGGAGGAGCGGCTGCCAGTGAGACCGTCACCCGCCGCAGTCCCCATTTCACCGCGTTTTCCATGAGATTGCCGACGATCTCCTCCAGATCCTCACGCTCACCGGCAAAAATCATTTCCTCGCCAGGCGGGACGAACGTCACCGTCATCCCGGTGTTGAGCTTCGCCATCACACGAACCAGGCGCTCCAGCAGGGGCGTCACCGGCGTGCGGTAGACGACGCTGTCGCGCTGCGCGGCGATGCGCGCCCGCTGCAAATAATGTTCGAGCTGGCTTTGCATGGCCGTGGCCTGTTCGCCGATGATCCTGCCCTTGTCGCCGCCAAGCGCCCGCGCCTCGTTGAGAAGCACCGCCAGCGGCGTCTTCAGCGAATGCGCAAGATTGCCAACCTGCGTGCGCGAGCGCTCGACGATGCGGCGGTTGTTCTCGATCAGCGCATTGGTCTCGTTCGCCAGCGGCTCGATCTCGGTCGGAAATCGGCCCCCCAGCCGCTGCGCCGTGCCCTCGCGCACCTGCGCCAGCGCCTGGCGCACACGTCCCAAAGGCCGCAGCCCGAACAGGATGGCTACAGCGTTGATGGCGATCATGCCGACGCCGAACAGCGACAGGTAGGTGAAGAGCCGCCATTCGAAGATGGCGATCTCGTTTTCCAGCTCGCTGCGATTTCCCATGACACGAAAGCGCGCCACGCGGTTCTGTGCGTCGAGCACGAATTCGCTCTCGAAAACCTCGAGCTCCTCGCCGCCGATGCCGGCGGTGATGTAGTTGCGCTGGAAGCTGGAATTGAACGGCGCTTCGGCGATTCCCGGCGACGGAACGGACTGCGTCATCGACAGCGAACGCAAGCGTCCGGTCAGTCCCTCTGAGATAGGCTCAACCTCCCAATACCAGCCGGATTGCGGTTCCGAAAAACGCAAATCGCCGAGGTCGGGCGCGCCGGTCAGCGTGCCGGACTGCGAGACGCCGACCGAGCCGATGAGGTTGAAGAGATGCGCCGAAAGCAGGCTGTCGAAACCGCGCTCGCTGGTCTCGCGATAGAGCGCGGCGATCACCGTGTAGATGACGATGAGCGTGACGATCGCCCAGATGGTGGAGAAGGCGACGACGCGGAATGCCAGCGACCGCGGCGTCAACGATTGCGGCCAGACCCGCCGGCGGAGTGTGGCTTTGCCGGGTTCAGCCGTCACGCCTCCGGCTCGCGCATGCGGTAGCCCATGCCGCGCACCGTCTCGATCATGTCGATGCCCATCTTCTTGCGGAGACGGCCAACAAACACCTCGATCGTGTTGGAATCGCGGTCGAAATCCTGGTCGTAGAGGTGCTCGACGAGTTCTGTCCGCGACACGACCTCACCCATGTGGTGCATCAGATAGGCCAGCAGCCGGAACTCATGCGACGTGAGTTTCAGCGGCGTGCCGTCCATGTCCGCCTTGGAGGCTTTTGTATCCAGCCGAAGCGGACCGCAGGTCAGTTCGGATGACGCATGGCCGGCGGCGCGCCGGATTAGCGCGCGCAGCCTAGCCAGCACTTCCTCGATGTGGAAGGGTTTCGTCACATAGTCGTCCGCGCCGGCGTCGATGCCCGACACCTTGTCGCTCCACCGATCGCGCGCGGTCAGGATCAGCACCGGCATTTTTCGGCCGGCGCGCCGCCAGCGCTCGACGACGCTGATGCCGTCCATCTGCGGCAGGCCGACATCCAGCACCACCGCGTCATAGGGCTCGGTGTCACCGAGGAAATGTCCCTCCTCGCCGTCGAAGGCCTTGTCGACCACGTAACCGGCATCGCCCAGCGCCTGGGTCAGCTGCCGGTTCAGGTCCTTGTCATCCTCGACGACGAGTATGCGCATGGAATCATCCGTCCGAATTCGGGAAGCTCATCTTAGAGTCTGACTCAGAATTCGTCAGGGCGTAGCGAAAATGGCAATTTTGAGAACCGCCGTTCAGCATGCGCTCGGATATGCGAGGAGCGGAAGCGCTAGAAATTGCCATTGCACCACGCCTTGGCAGATTTTCAGTCAGGTTCGTACAGAAGCGGCGGCACAACGTGAAATCGCCTGCCCTCAGTTCAGCGGCACGACGATCTCGGTGCGGCGCGGCCGCTGCCCGTCCTTGCCCGGCACCAGCACGACGATGACGCAGACCGGCTGGCCGCCTTTGGTCGACTGGCTGGCGCGCGCCAGCGTGCCGCCCTTCTGTTCGGCCACCTGCTGGCCGATGGCATAGCAATCCGACTGGACCAGGGCCGTCGGCTGTCCATGATCAGGCGCCGGCACAAAAGCCGGCGCGGCATTTGCGTGCGTCGCAAACATCGCCGCGACGCAGAGCGCCGCGAGGCCGGGCCGGAAAAGGGACAGGAGCCGTGTCATGCTGTGGTTCTAACCCATTCCTGCTGAACGCGGAATGAACGAATCCTTATAATAGCAAGACAAGCGAGTTGCTTCCGCCGACCTGCCTTTCACCCGATCCGCGATTGCGCGTACAACCTCCCCATCAGCGCCACGACGCCAGCCACTGCCGCCACCGCCTGCAGCAGCGCGTCGACAAAACCCGCCTCGTCGAAACCGTCCAGCGGCACGCCAAGCAGGCCGAGCATCGCTGTCACAATCGTTACAATGGCGGCCCAGATCGTGCGCGAAAGATACCAGGGTTTGCTGTCAGTCATTTCTTTTCCTTTCAACGGTTTATGGATGGGAATTCAGAGAATGAATCGGCGCGAAGCGGAAATTCCCCAGCCGGCCGACAGGCTGAGCTGGCGCACCGCGACGTCGATCTCGGCAGGCGTTCCGCCGAAATCGGCGGCGATATCGCCGCTGGCATAGGTCCAGTTCGGAAGCGTCACCGTTTCCGAACGCACGACAGGCCCACCCACGGCCGACACATCGATACGATATTCCTCCCGCTCCTCGCCGAGCGGGATGTCCGTGGCTTCCCAGTCGTCGGCGTCGATGCGGCCGCGCCGGACCCACGAAAAGGCAAGGTCGCCACTCGAACCCGGCCGGCATCGCAGATGAACCGGTGCAAGCGGCAGCCGTGCGCGCAGACCCCCAGCCTCGGAATGGTCGGCGAAGGTATCTTCGGAAATGACCACGCCGGAAGGTCCGACGCGCCAGTTGAGCGGGAGGCCGATCTCACTGGCAAGCAGCCCGGCGGATTTCACCCTGTCGTCCAGAATGACGAAGGGCGAGCCCGCCGCGGCGCCAGAAGCCATGGCGTCGCCGGTTCCGAGTTGCCCTCTCAGTAGTCCAGCCAGCACCCAGACACCCGCGGAAATCTCCTCGGCCGTTTCGAACTGCAAAATCTCCCAGACACCGACATCCGACCGGACTGCGGCAACGTTCGCGCCATTGAGCAGTTGCAGCCGGCTGACGCTCGCGGCCTCTGCGTCGAACAACGCGACCGTGATGGTTTTCGCATGGTCGACCCGCCCCTCGAAGCTTCCCGCCGACAGCGGCTCCAGCAACTCGCCGAGGTCGGCGGGCCTTTCGATCGTCGCCCGCACGGAGAAGCCGGTATCCTCTGGCGAGGCAAGCAAAACCTGGCTCTTCCAAGGCTTTTGCCGCACCGCGATGCGGAAATGGTCCTGCGGCGCGGTCGATGCAGTTCGCGCCGGCAGGTCCAGGAACAGCGCGTAGGGTTTTCCGGCATGGATCGCCGGCATCTCGACGGCTTCCTGCGGAGGCGTTGTCCAGGCAACCGGAGCGGCCCGGTCGATGCGGCGCGCTTTCAGCCGCCGCACCAGGCCGTCTTCGACTTCGGTGACTATGAATTCCGAACCACCGCCGTCCGGCAGCGATATCACCGCACCCGGTTCGAAGCCCGCGCGATAATTCGCCAGCGACAGCGACACGCTTTCGCGCCCGGCCCACAGCCGCCGATGCCACTCGGTGACAAGCGCCGTACCCTGCTCACGTTCCAGAATGCCCGGAAAGCTCAGCGTCCGCTGTAACCGCCCGCTCGCGCCGGCCCTCAGGCTGCGCGCCGACCCGGTCTGGAAATCGGAAAGATGGTCCCGGAACACCAGAACCGCCTCGGCCGGCAATTCATGATCGGGCGCCCGCACCTTTTCGATGATCGCCGCGCCGTCCTCGACGACCATCTCGTCGATCGCCAGCGGCGCGGCCGGACGCGCCTGCATCGACCAGAATGCCAGCCCCGCCGCATCCTCGCAAACGGCAAGGCCGTAGAGATCGGCCAACGGCTCCAGCGCTGTCCGCGCCGAACCCGGCTCGTCGACGACGTATCCTTGCAGCGTTCCATCGGCCAGCGAAACATCAGCCGCCGGCAATCCATGATCGGCGAGGATCGCATTGATCAGGGAACCCAGGTCCGGCGCTTCCAGCCGGCCGTTCAGCCAATGCCCGAAATGCCAGTTCGAGCCGTCCGCCCAGACGTTCCCCTGCAACGGAAAAGCCGGAAACGGCCGCGCGTCCCAGCACCAGACCCAAGTGCGCTCGTGGTCGAGCATCCGCCCGCCATAGACCGGCGACAGCGGATTTGCGGCCGGATCGAAATTTTGGCTCGCCGGATCCCAATGCGCGGCATGCGCCTCCAGAAAGCGTTTTGGCGCGAGGTCACTGCGCCCGCCGCTGGAGAAATAGGGCGTAAAACTCTCGCTCGACTTCGGATCGACGAAAACGTTCGGCTGGTTCGGCCCCTTGTCGATCGCCGGGCAGCCGAGTTCGGTCAGCCAGATCGGCTTGCCACGCGGCACCCAGTCCGTCGGCGTCAAAACCTCGACGCCACCGATGCGGTCGAAATGCTGGTTCGACCACCAGCCGACGAGATCCTTGTAGCGGAACGTCCAAGGCTTTCCAAAAGCATCGTCGGTGATCGGCGTGCGTATCCGCGCCTGCCGGTCGGCAAAACTGGCGTAATACCAATCGAACCCCTCGCCGGAATTGATCGCGGCACGTAAAGCAACAGGATCGTATGGCCCACGCGCCTCGTCCGGATTGCCGAAACGGTAGTCGGCGTCGCGCCAGTCCGACAGCGGCATGTAATTGTCGATGCCGACGGCGCTGATAGATGGCCGCGACCAAAGCGGATCGAGGTGGAAGAAGACATCACCCGAGCCGTCCTGCGGCTGGTGGCCGAAATATTCCGTCCAGTCCGCGCCATAGCAGATGTCGGTGTCCGGCCCGAGCAGCGCCTTGGCCTCGTCAGCCAGTTCGCACAGCGCGTCGACGAATGGAAAGGCATTCGCCGCGTCGCGCAGCGTGGTCAGGCCGCGCAGTTCGGAGCCGATCAGGAACGTGTCGACGCCGCCGGCGACAACCGCCAGATGCGCATAGTGCAGGATCAGCCGCCGGAACCTCCATTCGTCGGAGGCGCCGCCGAATGCGATCGTGTGATCTCCTTCCGAAAAATCCCCCGGCGCAGCGGACCCGCAAAACAATTCGACCTGCGCCCTTGCCGCCGCCGTCTTGTCAGCGGTATCCGGCTGGTCCGGTCCCGGAAAACACGAGATGCGGCCGCGCCACGGATAGGCCGCCTGCTCACCACCGCCATGCGGGTCGGGCAGGCCGTTGTCCCCAGCCACATCCATCATCACGAACGGATAGAGCGCGACCCTCAGGCCGCGCGCCTTGATCTCGGCGATCGCCGCCATCACGGAACGGTCGGTCGGCGTCCCGCCATAGGCCGACCCGCCGCCATGCGTTGAGACGATTCGCGCCCCGACGCGCCCAATGCCGGAAACCATCCAGGGTCTGGAGAAACCAGCGCCGCTGGCGGTGGTCACCCCCGGCCGGATCGAGCAAAACCCTGCGCGCAGATCGTCGGCGAACCATGAGACGACCAGCGCGATATCGGTGAGGTTCGGGCACAGCGCTTGCAACTCGTCGAGCGAGGCGGCGAGATCGCTCGACGCAAACAGGACATGGCGGTTTTCCGGCACAGTCTCGCCCGGCCGCAGCTTGCGGGTCACCTTGTCCGGATCCAGCCCATACTCCGTCGAACCGGGGATGAGCGCCACGCCGCGTATGTCGTGGCGCAGCCTGCCAACCGGCCGCAGCACCTCGAACTGGATCTGCGGAATCCTGTTTCCGTAATCTCCGAGCGGCAGGCGCTCGAACACGGCATAGGCGAGGCCGCGATAGGCCGGCGTGTTGCCCGCGCCCTGTTTGGCCGAAATCAGCGGGTCCGGCGCCTGGTCCGCGCCGCCCGTATGCACCCGCATTTCGATGCCGGTCAGGTCGAGTTCCCGCCCGTCCGCCCAGACGCGGCGCACCGCGGCGATCTCGCCCTCGCAGAGCGCGAAGGCGACGTTGGCGAAATAGCTGTATTCGGTGACCTTGGTGCCGCCCTTGCCGCCTTGCCGGCGGGTCGTGCTCGTCTCCTCGAAACGCGTCGCCCAGATGATCGTGCCACCGAGCCGCGCGGTGCCGTAGAGGCGCGGGATGGCCGCGCCCTCCTCCGCTGAAAAAGGCCTCGCGCCGGCCAGCCGTGGCCCCTCGACGCGTCGCGTGCCGTCGATCAACGCGCGGTCGAGCGCATAACCCGCAAGCGCGCCTGCCGCCGTGCCGACCGCGCCGCCGATCGAACCGAACAGCCCGCCGAGATAGGCGCCGGCTGCCTGGAGGAGAAGAACCGCCATGGCGAGAACCCGTTGTTCGGAAAAATTGTTTCGGAAGTATCCGGCTCAGCCGGCGGCTCCGATTTTGGGAAAAGCGAACGCCGCCGCGATCCGCTTCCGCCACTGCGGCACCAGCGCGCTGACCACCACCGCGCTGCCTTCATAGGCGTGGACGAAGCGGTCGGGCGCCACCAGGATCGCGGCATGTTTTGCCGGCAGGTTTGGTCGCCAGCGGAACAGGATCAGGTCGCCCGCCGTAGCCTTGGCAAACGACTTTTCACGACAATGCCGCCGCGCCGCTTCGAGGAACCGGTCGGCGCCGCCCGCCTCCGCCCAGTCGACCGAGTAAGGTCCGGGCTCCTCCGGCACCGCGCCATAGACCGCGCGCCAGACTCCGATCAGAAGCCCGAGACAGTCGCAGCCCACGCCCTTGCGCGAACCCTGGTGCCGGTAAGGCGTGCCGACCCAGTCCAGCGCTTCCGCCAGGATCCGCTCGCCAACATCGCCCACAACTTCAACATCATCGCTCATGGCACCAGCGGGCCTCCGTCGAAAACATCGCCGTCGACCGCATAGCCATAGACCGCGTCGTTGCCTGGCAGATGCGGAAACCCCTGGAAGTTCAGTGCATTGTCGAATTTCGCCTTGCAGGTCGCGAAGGTCTTGTCGCAGCCGGCCCTTATCAGGAACATGTCGCCCGGCTGCGGCGCGGCGGCCTCGCCGGGTTGCAGCGTCAGTTCGACAGCACCCTGGCGCGTCGCATGCCCTGCAACATGCGCCATGCGTCCGGCCAGCGCGCCGCTCGTCCATTCGAGCGAGCCAAGCGCGAACCATTCCGCTTCGAAGGAATCCAGCCCCGAGACGCGGAGCATCTCCGGCGTCTCCGCCGCGACCACGGTGCCGGCAGCGAAAAAACCCGGCAGGTCCATGGCGAAACGGCAGCGCGCATCGCCCAGTTCCGCATTGCACCGCCGCCCAATCACCCGCCCGTTCACCTGGTCGAGCGCATGCATGCGGCTCTTCAGTTCGGCGACGAACGCGCCGTCGCGTCGCGTGATCTTGCCGATCGTGGCGCTGCGCAGTTTTGCGAATTGCTCCGGCGCCGCCCAGTTGACCAGCAACGTCTCGACCGTCGCGTCATTATAGAGCCCGGCCGCGATATCGGCCTCGTCGATGTCGTCGGACGACAATGCGCCCTCAACATCCACCGTATCGACGGCCAGGCCCAGCGTGTCGCGGGCTTCCGTTGCGCTGAAACCGGTCAGCGGCTCGAATGGCGTTCCGTCGACGGTCAGCCGCCGGTCATGATCAGTAAAACCCTTCACCACGGCGTCGCGCCGCGTCAGCCGCCAGCAATGGCAGATCGTCGTCGCCTCGCCCTCGAGATGCGCGGCGAGCGGTTCGGGATAGATGGTCAAAGCCGTACCTCCACCAGTGGGATCGACGGGATGGCGCCGGCCTTGAAGGCACTGATGCCGATCTCCAGCCGGTCGATGTCGAAGCGCACCGGCACGTCGAACTCGAAGCCGGCCGTCACTTCCTCGTCGACGCCCGGCACAGCGGAAGGCGAGAACACGATCTCGCCGGTCGCATCGTCGAACGCATAGTCCGCGGGCGTCGCGGCCGGCATGCCGCCTACCGCCACCATCAGGCTGACGGACACCGGCTTGCGGATCGGCCGCGCATAGGCGCTTTCGCCATCGCCATAGGACTTGACCAGCGCGAAGCGTGTTCGCGCGCCATCGCCAGTGCCAAGCACCTGATCCGTATCAGTCGGGATCTGGTCGGCGCGGCACGACTTCATGTCGAACGGATCGCGGAACCGGAAGGCGTGCAGCGACCCGCGCCGCGCCTCGAAGAAATCGACGATCTCATAGAGATCGGCCAGAGAGCGCAGCCCCGTTCCGGCGTCGTAACGATGCCTGGAATGGGCAAAGCGCGCATTGCGCTTCTCCCGGCCGGAAGTCAGCGTGACGATCTCGTTGCGCCGCTCCGGCCCGCCGGTCGCGCCGAAGGAGACGGCGGTCGGAAATCGCACGTCGTGGAAGGCGGATAGTTCGGTCATGGGAAATTCCTTGGAGGGCAGTAGGCAGTAGGCAGTAGGCAGCGAAAGGGGAACTTGTCCCGGTAAAGCGATCAACCGGGCGGTAGCGAGATTTTTACGCAACTCTCAAGACAGGCTCCGGGAACAAGCAGCCCTACTGCCTACTGCCTACTGCCTACTGCCTACTGCCTACTGCCTACCTTGTTCAAAACGTCCGCGTCCCCCGCGACACCGCCCTTGCCAGCATCCCGGTCACCTGCGCCTCGGACTTGCGGAACGAGGCAGCGTCCTGCGTGGTGACGTTGAACACGACGTTCACCGCCGCCCCGCTGCTGCCCGCGGCGACGCCAAGCCTGCCGTCCGGCCCTCGCCGCAGCGGCATCACGGCCTCGGCGCCCGCCTCGCCCATCAGGCCGAGACGCCCGCCGGCGGGAAAATAGGTCGGAGACGAGACCACGCCGCCCGCCGCGAACGGCACGACGCCACCCTTGGCGAAAGGCAAGGCCAGCCCGCCGGTGATCCCGGAAAACAGCGACCCCAGCAATCCCTGAAGCGGTTGCAGGCCCTGGTTCAGCGCCATGCCCGTCAGGCTCAACGCGACGCGGCGCAGCACGCTGTCCAGTTCCCTGCCATCGATGACGGCGCCGCGCAGCGCGCCGGTCAGTTGCGTGCCGAAACTCGCCGACAGCCTCTGCAGATTGTCGAGCGCCGCCAGGAACGGCTCGGTATCCGCCTCGATCGAGACGACGACGTTCTCAGCCATGGCCAAATCTTCCTGTGCCAGCTTGTGTTAGGCAGGCCGGGGTCACCCGTTTTCCGGGGCCTTCGCGTCCGGAAACGCCGCCATCATCGCCGCCAGATCGCGGCGTCGCGGCCCGCCGTCGCCCGCGCCGCGATGAAAACTCATCGCCCGCTCGAATTCACGCGGCGTCATCGTCCAAAAATCCTTCGGAGAAAGCCGCAGCAGGCCGAACCCCAGGGCCATCACCGTGTCCCAGGGAAACGCCTCCGGCGAAGGGCCGCCGTCCCGGCCCGCTGCGGCGGTCAAGGGCGCGGCGGCTGTTCCGCCGTCTTCGCGCCGAAGGTCGCCGCCAGCAGTTCGGCGACGATCGCGGCGAACCCCGCCGCGCCGCCCGTTGCCTGCATGCGCGCCACCTCGTCGTCGGCGACCACGTTGCCCGCGCCGCGCAGGCCGGCGCCGACGATGCGGATCAGGTCGCGCGCCGAAAGCCGGCCGCCGGCAAATCGCTCGACCAGCGCGCCGAGATCGTCCGCTTCATACGCCGCCTCCAGTTCTGCCAGCGCGCCGAGCGTCAGGCAGAGCCGATATGCTTGTCCGTCGAGTTCCGCGGCCACCTCGCCGCGCCGCCGGTTCACAGTCATCACGCTGCCTCGAAGCTGATGGCGCCAGCCGATTCCAGGCCGATCTCGAAGGTCACCTCGCCGTCATGATTGCCCGAATATTCGAGCGCGGTGATCTGGAACGGCCCCTCGACCACGCCGAAGGCCGGGATTGCCATTTGCCAGTCGACGATATCGGCCGAGAAGAATCGCGTGCGGATCGAGGCGTCGGACTGTGCGTCCTTGAAGATGCCGGAACCGCTGACCGAGGCGCGCTGGATGCCGCTGCCGGCCAGCAGTTCGCGCCAGCGCCCGGCCGAATCCGCATCGGTCACGTCGACCGCCTCGCTGTTGAAGGCCAGCCGCCGCGAGCGCAGCCCGGCGACAGTGACGAAATTTCCGAGCCCGTCGAGATCGATCTTGAGCAAGAGATCCTTGCCCTTCTGTGCAGCCATTTCGGCCTCCTGAAAGTAAAAATTCGCAATGAGGTTGGCGCCTCTCACATCCCCTTTGTCCTGAAAGAGGTTGCGGCCGAAGCTCGATATACTCCGCGCTAAGCGGCCTCCGTCAGCGCCCGGAACCGCATCAGCCCATGATGTACCGACGCATCCTCGTCGAAGCGCGCCTCGGAAAACTCCAGCCGCAGGCTGACAAGATGATAGCCGGTGAGTTCCAGCGGAGTATCATGCAGCAGCGCTTTTACGCGCTCCATGATTGCCATGGTTTCCTTCTTGCCCTGCACCTTGGACCAGATGTGCAGCGTGAACAGATGCTCGTCGCCGCTCTCCGTGCCGGTGCTCCAGTCGAACACGCTGGTGCGGCCGAAGGTGATGTAGGGAAACCCGACATGCGCCGGGGCATGGTCATGGATCTTTGCCGCACCCAGCAGCGCAGCCAGTGGTCCATCGCCGCCAAGCGCGGCGAAGATCGCCTTCTGCAGTTCAGCGGCGGATTGCGTCATCGTCCGCTCCCGTCATTGGGCGTCGCCGCTGTCGGCCACGCGCGGCGACCGCCTCATCTTCCATATCGGAAGCCGCGCCGGGAAATTCCACATCGTCGGCAAGCTGTTGCGCCTGCATCCTCAGAGCCCGAATCAAGCCGTCGAGCGTCAGTCGCATTGCGAGTTTCATGACTCTGCCTCCCTCACCCGACAGGCAAGATAGCGTCCCGTCTCGTCGGGATCATGAACGGTCAGGATGTCGAAGACGCGCGCCTGGCTGACGAAACGCATACCGGGGGCGACGCCATCGCGCCGCCGGATAGTGACCCGATGCGTGTTCTCTTCCTGCACCTGCCCGGCGCCGAAGCGGCTCGCCTGCGATAGCGGTTCGACCAGCCCGAACACTGTGGCGACGTCCTGCCAGACGGCCGCGTGGCCACCGAGGCCGTCACCGGTCAGCACCGCCGATTGCAGCGACAATTCGGTGCGCAGCGCGCCGGGATCGATAAACGCCGCTTTCATCACAGCCTCCGGTCGCGATAGCCGGAGATCATCCGCTCATAATTGGGCGGATAGGAAACCGGCTGCTCGTCCGGGCCATAACTGGCGCGGAACTCGTACCAATGCGCCACCAGCACCAGGATGGCGCGGCGCAGCAGATCGGGCACATCGGTCCCCGCCTCGCCGAAACCGGCACGGAAATCGATCTCCAGCCCGTTCATGGCCCGCATCGGCTCCGGCCGCTTGCGAAAGGACAGTCGCGCCGGACGTGAGACGAGATCGGCCTGGTAGTCGTCGGGACTGACCAGCGAAGCCTCGTCTTCCGTCCCATAGGCGGTCACGGCTATGACCTCCTTCGCCGGATGGCGCATCAGCACGACCATGTCGCCGCGCGGAACGGCGTCCAGCACCAGTCGCCAGCTCTGGTCGATCAGGGCCAGACCCGTCGTCCGTTCCAGATCTTCGCGGGCTGCGCGGATCAGCCCCTCGATCAGTGCGTCCTCGGACGATCCAGCGAGCCTCAGGAAGCTTTTCGCCTCCGAAACCGTCACGGGTTCCGCCTCCGGCGCTCCAGTGAGAACCAGTGTCATCAAAAACCTCATTGTCAAAAGAGCAGCGGCCCCGGTTGGGAGAAAACCGGGGCCGCGACGGCACATGCGACGCAGGGCGCAAGGAGGAGTGACCGCCCGTCGGCTAAGTGCCGTTTTCATTGCCCGGCGGACGCTACCGCCCGCCGGAAAGCCCGCACTGTCTCAGGTCGTGCCGTATTTCAGCAGCTTGATCGCGTCGAAATCCTGCACTCCACCACCGACCCGCTTGGTCGTGTAGAACAGCACGTAGGGTTTGATCGAATACGGATCGCGCAGCACGCGCACGCCCGTCCGGTCGACCACCAGATAGCCGCGGGCAAAATCGCCGAAGGCGATCGGCGTCTCGTCGGTGGCGGCGTCGGGCATGTCCTCGGCCTCGACCAGCGGAAAGCCCATCAGCATGGCGCGGCTGCCGGGCGTGGCCGGCGGCTGCCAGAGATAGTTGCCGTCGGCATCCTTCAGCTTGCGGATCGCCGCCTGGGTTTTTCTGTTCATCACCCAGTTGGCGTTCTGCCGGTAGCCGGCCTTGAGCGCATAGACGAGGTCGATCAGCTTGTCCGACGGATTGCTCGCCGGCAGCGCGCCGGCGACGCCCGTGGCGATGTAGCCGATATTGTCCCAGGCCCAGCTACTCTCCGCAACGATGTTGTAGGCGAGAAAGCCCTTCGGCTTGTTGGTGCCGTTGCCATTGACGAAGGCGGTGCCTTCCTGTTCGGCGAAGGCCGTCTCGATCTCGGCCGCGATCCACTGGTCGAGGTCGACCACCGCATCCTCCAGCAGCGCCGGCGTCGCCGCCGGCATGGCGTAGAGCTCGGCCGTCGGAAACTGCATCTCCTCCAGCGCCGGCGAGTTGGTCTGCGGCCGCGCCGCCGTCTCTGCCACCCAGCCGACCGCCGGCCCGGTCTTGGAGAACGGCTTTTTCAGCACCGCCGAAGACACCTGGCGCACCGAGGCGATCGAGCGGATCGGCGAGATCTGCGCCAGCCGCTTGCCGATCTCCGCCTCGATCTCGTCCGGCACCAGGTAGCCGCCATCGGCGCCGGAGCCGATGGACATCGCCTTCAGGTCTAGCGTGCGCATCGCCCGCTCGTCGCCGCGTCTGAGATAGGCGTCGAAAGCCGCCTTGTGCTCCGAGGGCGCCGCCCTTCGGCCGCCGTCGCCAAGCTGCGGGCGTACCCGCTTCAGCGAAAGATCGTCCAGCACCCGCTTCTGCTGGTCGAGCGCCTTGGAGATGCGCTCGACCTTGTCGGTGGTCACCACATCGGCGCCGAGGCGCCGCTCGATGTCAGCCAGTTTCTCGTCATTGGCCTCCTTGAAGGCCTCGAAGGTCGACATGAAGTCGCCGAAGGCCTCGGCGAGGTCGGCGCCGTCGGCCGATTTGCGTTCCAGCCCTTGCGGGCCTGTCTGTTCCGTCATGGTTTTGTCTTTCGTGTTGGATGCATGAATCGTGTCGCCTCGCGAAGCCTGTTCACGAGGTCTTCCGTCGTCCCCGGGGCGGCGTCCCGCAGGCCCAGCAGGCTGGCGTAGCCCTTGGCAATCACCGTGCGGGCCTCGCCACGCGACAGCCCCGCATCCCGCGTGAGCCAGCGTTCGAATGTTCGGATGGTGGGCAGCGCGCCGCGGCCCTTCACGGCCTCGACGCGCGCGCCGGGCAGCATCGGAAACGTCACCACCGAGATTTCCCACAGATCTGCCTCGACGATGCGACGCACACCTGTCTTGGCATCGTTGCTCGCCTTCACGGCGCGAAAACCGATCGACAACCCGTCCAGCGCGCCGGCGCGCATCAGCGACAGCACTTCTCGTGCCCTAACGACGTTTTTCGCAAGTTGGCCGCGCACGAACAGGCCGCGCGTGTCCTCGCGAAGCTCGGTCCACACGCCGATCGGCTCGGCCGGATCATGCTGGTAGAGCATACGGATGCCGGCCGCGCCGCGGTCGCGGATCGAACGGGCGAAGGCGCCGCGCACCACCATGTCCTTGCCCAGGTCGACCGTGTCGAACAGGCTGGCATAGCCGCTGAAAGCGCCGTCCGGTTCCACCCCGGCCAGCCTGAAGCCGGCGTATTTGCGCTCGCGCGCCCTGTCCTGAACCCGTCCGGTCATTTGCCGCTCCTGAAGAGGCGGCCTATGCCGCCATTGCTGAAGGCCCGCTGCAGCAGGCCGAGCGCCCACCAGGCGCAAAGGCTGGCCGCCGCCGCGCCCATCAATGCCGTCTCGCCCGTGCCGATGATCTTCTCGATGCCGAGTTCGCTGGCGATCTTCAGGCCGGCCGTGCCGCCGAAGACCAGGCCGCAGACCAGTCCGACGGCAAACCGCACCGCCGCCTCGCGCCGCCCGGTCGGCAGGATGTAAGCAAGCGAGATCGCCGAGCCGGCAACCGCGCCCGCTCCCTTGGCGACCCAAAGCCAGGCCGCCTCGTTGAAGTCTGTCATTGTTGGAATTCCTGTCGTAGGGGCTGTAGGCAGTCGGCAATAGGCAGTCGAGGAAAATGCCTCCGAACGCTTCCCTACTGCCTACTGCCTACTGCCTACTGCCTACTGCCGTATCCAACCGCCTCCCGCTTCTCGTCGTCGCTGAGGAAACCGGCCGCCCCCACCCTCGCCCACAGCGCCTCGCGCTCGACGGCCAGTCCGTCGACCTGGTCGGCGTCGTACCAAAGCCGCAGGCCGTCGCCGAAAACCGGCGCCAGCCAGGCGGAAAACTCCCGCACGGTGCGCGCCACCAGCGGCAGCACGGTCATGCGGTAGAAGGCGCGGTTCGCCTCCTGATAGTTGGCGTAGGTATTGTCGCCCGGAACGCCGAGCAGCATCGGCGGCACGCCGAAGGCCAGCGCGATGTCGCGGCTGGCCGAATTCTTCGCCTCGATGAAATCCATGTCCTTCGGCGACAGGCCCATCACCTTCCAGTCCATCCCGCCCTCCAGCACCAGCGGCTTTCCCGCCTTCGCCGCGCCGGAATACTGTTCCTTCAGATCGGCCTTCAGCCGGTCGAACTGCTCGTCGGTGAGGTTGCCGCCATCCTTCGGCGCATAGACCAGCGCGCCGGAGGGCCGCGCCGAATTGTCGAGCAGCGCCTTGTTCCAGCGCCCCGCCGCATTGTGGGTGTCCAGCGCCATGAGCGCCGCCTCCAGCGGCGGAAAGCCGTGGATATCGTCGAGCGGATGGAACAGATTGAGATGCAGCGCCCCGCCGTCCTGCGCTGCCCCTGCCGGCACGCTGCGCCGTCCCTTGTCGGTCCGGTAGTCCAGCGCCACCGGCCAGCCCTGCCCATCACAAACCACCGACACGCGGTCGGGCCGTAGCAGATGCAGCTCGCGCAACGCCTCTCCGGCCTCGACCAATTCGACATAGGCGTTGCCGGAGATCAGCAAATGCCCGTAGAGCACCTCCAGAAAACTCGCGCCCGCCTGCCTTCGGTTCGGCCGCTCCAGCAGCGTGAGCAGGGGATGCTGCGACAGTTCCGCCGCGCCGTCATAGAGCAGCCACGGCACTGCCGAAGCCGTCCCGGCGATCAGCCGCACGGCGCGGTGCACGACCGGGTTCCTCATGAACCCCTCGCGCGCCAGGCCCGCATAGTCGCGCCGCGTCCACGCGGCCTCCGCCTGCATGTGCAAGGCGACGAAACCCAGCCCGCCGCTCTTGATTTCTGGCACGCCCTTGCCGTTCCGGGCGCTCCCGCGCCAGGGCCATTTCAGTTGCATCGGTGTTTCCTTGATTGGCGGGGCAGTGGGCAATGGGCAGTCGGAAGAGAAAGTGGCGAGATCTTCTTGCTACTGCCTACTGCCTATTCCTCGTCTCGCTCCGCCGCCGCGATCGACTGCAGAATATCAGTGATCGGCAGGACCAGCTTGAGCGGGTTGATCTTGGTTTCCTGAAAATGAAGCCGGCGGTAGAATTTGGCCGCCTCCTCATCGAGCGCATCGACCACCATGGCACGAAACGCTACCTGACGCGCAGCCAGGCAGGTGGTTTGAAGTGCGTGCGCAAGCAGTATCCGCCCCAGTCCATTGCCTTTGACATCGTTGTGAACCGCGAGCCGCGCCAGCAGCGCGATCGGCAGTTCGGTCGGTGCACCGTGTTTCGCCAGAGCCTTCGGTGCTTCCTTCCTGAACAGAACGCCGGCGCACAGGGCATAATACCCTTTGACCTCCATGGCGGCGTCCCGCACAACGAAGGTCCGCGTATAGTTCTCACGCTGGTTGTGCAGCGCCATGTCGCGCAGCCAGACGTCCAGCGTCGGGCGGCCACAGGTAAAATCGGCGACCCGATGATCCGGCGTCAGCAGTTCGGGCGGAAAAAGGCCTAGCCGCCCGAGTTCGCCCATTTGACCTTGTTCGCCGCCTTGAACAATTCGACCAGTTCTGGCCGCGGCTTGCCCGGTTTCGACAGCATTTCCTCGATCTCATCGAATAGCTGGGCGTCGAGATGGAAGAAGCGCTGGTCGAGCACAGCCTTCTCGGCCTGCGCCGACGCAGCCTCCAGCACAAACGCCGACAAGGTTTTGCCGCTTGCCAAAGCGCCGCGCCGGATCAAGTCAAGTTCCTCGCGCGACATGCGCACATTCAGGTTTTCTTTCTTCAGAGCAGGCATCGTCGAACTCCTTGCTCCGGATCATAGCAGAATGCGCCGTAATGACAATGTGAGCACAAAGAAACACTAATCCCCAATCGTCCTCACCCTCGGCTCTCCCGCGCGCCCCGGCGTCAACTCGCTCACCGCCCAGACCAGCGCGTCTACGCGGTCCGGCGAGCGGCCGCCGGAAAGACCGTCTAGGCCGAAGTCGCACATCTCGTCCTCCAGCGCGGGGAAGCGGCCGGCATGAACCACCCTCTCCTGCTGGTAGAGCATCTGCACCGGCTCGGCCCGCGTCCATTTTCCGTGCCGGGCGCGCACCGCCCTGACCGGAACCGAGGCGTCCGCCGCGCGGATCACCGCGCTCACCATGTCGCCGCCCTGGTTCACCTCGGCGACGATGCAGTCGGCTTCCAGCCGATGGAATAGGTTCACCGCGGCATTCGCCCAGGCCTGCGGCTTCGCCGCCCGCATGCTCGCGTCGGCCAGCACCACGATCCGCCCGTCAGCCGCCCTTCCCGCCGCGACGATGCCGCAGGCGTCGGAGGAGCGCCGCGAACTCGCCGGCGGATCGACCGCCACGACGATGCGCCCGACCTCCGGCGCCTCGGCCGCATAGGCCTTTTCGACCAGCTCGCGCGACCACAGCGCGTCCTCGCGATCCTCGATCAACTCGCCGTCGAGCTCCTGCCGGATGAGCCTGGAATTGCGATAACGCTCCGACAAAGCGACGATAAACCCCGGCGCCAGGTTTTTCATGTTCCCTGCCGTAGTAAAACGCGACACCACCACTGAAGGGTCGGCCATCAGCCGCTTCATCAGCTTCGTCGGCCTTGGCGTCGTCGTGATGACCTGCCTGGGCAGCGCGCCCAGGCGCAGTCCGAACTGCAGCATGTCGAAGGTCGCCTCGGCATTTTTCCATTTCGCCAGCTCGTCGCACCAGGCGGCGTGAAATTGCGGGCCACGCAGGCTTTCCGGGTCCTCCGAGGAAAACATATGCGCCACCGCGCCGGTCTCCCAGACTACACGGCGGCGACTCGGCTCGAAGCGGGCGCGGGTTTTTCGCGCCGTGGCGAGGATGCCGGACGGTCCCTCCACCATCACCTCGCGCACATCGCCCAGCGTCTCGCCCACCAGCGCGATCAGCGCGTGCCTGCGCTTCGCCACCGCGAAGGGCGGCAGGCCGCGCGCCACGGCGTTGACCCATTCGGCGCCCAGCCGCGTCTTGCCCGCCCCGCGCCCGCCGCTGACCAGCCAGATTGGCGGCAGGCCGAGCAGCAGCGGATATTGCTCGCCATGGGCGAAGGATATCCATTCGCCATCAGCCAGCTTCGCCCCCGCCAGGCCCAGATGCCCGTGCGACCATGCCTGCTGCGATTTCCATCGCGAGCTGGACAATCCGTTCGTTAATGCGATCGAGCGTATCGGCGACGTCTTCATCGTTCCTGATCTGATTTCCCTTGGCGGCCTCGTCGGACCGCATGATCTCGTCGATCTTCTCCACGCCGCGGATCATCGCCAGCATGGCGTCGATCTCCTGCTTGTCGATCTTCTTGCCTTCCTCCAGGCTCGCCGCCTGCACCGCCTCGACCTTGCCGAGCAGCCCGAGCGATATGGCGCGCACCCGCGCCAATATGTCCGGCTCCGGCTCGCGGTCGAGCTGCCAGCCTTCGCGCTCGGCGTCGGCGCGCAGGGTCCGTACAGACAGCGTACTGGCGTCGGCCAGAAGCTCCAGCGTCGGCTTCGCGCCTTCCGCCAGCAAACGCAGCGCCCGCTGGCGCGCCAGGGGGCGTTTCACCTGCCCTTTGGGCGGCGATTGTTTTGGCATTTTATTTTCCCGATTGAGGTCGAACGGTGCGGCCGGCTCCCTTCTCCCCGTTCACGGGGAGGTCCGCAGGACGGCCCGAGGGGCCGGATGAGGGGCGGCGCCAACCCGCGTCGGGAGCGTCTGCCTCCGCCGCTTCGCGCCACTCACACTTTTCGGACGATAACTGAACCCTACCAGACCACCGTCACGCCGTCAAGGACTTTTTTCCTATTCCTGCGAGAAAATTCGCGACGCCCAAATTCGCGCCCCGGACGCGGCTCGAATCCCGAGCCGGATGGTCGGCGCTCCCTGATCAGCTTCCCGTGATGGCCGGACCGCCACAATGTCCGGCCTCCCGACACCCTTGGTCCGGTTGGTGGCGCCCAAATCGGGTTGCGCACCTGCCAACCCCATGTCCCGGCTGTCCTTTCCAGGCATGACCTGTTCCCCGGCGGCGTTCCTGCTTTGTCGACCGGCAACGTCAGAGGTTTGCCTGTCGGTCGCAGTCACTGTCGCTTAACCATCCCGCGCTACCGCTGCCCAATGGCGGGCATCGGTAGAACTGGAAACCGGAAATGCGCATCCTGATCACTTTCGCCCTCGCCCTGCTCACGCTGCCGGCCGAAGCCAAAACCCTGTGCACGGCGCTGGCCGACGCCGCCAGCGGCAAGATGCTGGTGCAGGAGGGCGACTGCGAGACACGCGTCACCCCGGCCTCCACCTTCAAGATCCCGCTCGCCCTGATGGGCTACGATTCCGGTTTCCTGAACGACGAGCACGCGCCCCCGTTGCCGTTCCGTGAGGGTTATCCGGACTGGATCAAGGCCTGGCGCACCGACATCGACCCGGCCGCATGGATGAAAAATTCCGTCGTCTGGTATTCGCAGCGGATTACCGAGAACCTCGGCGAGGCGCGTTTTCGCGGCTATGTCGAAGCGTTCGACTACGGCAACGAGGACGTTTCCGGCGATCCCGGCAAGAACAACAGCCTCGAGCGTTCGTGGATCGCCTCGTCGTTGAAAATCTCGCCGGTCGAGCAGGTCGAGTTCCTCCGCAAGCTGGTGCGGCGCGAACTGCCGGTCTCGGCCGCCGCCTACGACATGACCGCGGCGATCACCGCCCAGCCGCCGCTGCCCGGCGGATGGCAGTTGCACGGCAAGACCGGCTCCGCCTTTTCGCGCAAACCCGACGGCTCGCCGGACCGCGACCGCGCCTATGGCTGGTTCGTCGGCTGGGCGACGCGCGGTGATCGGACGATTGTCTTCGCCCGGCTGATCCAGACGGAAAAGCGCGAGGCCATCGGCTCCGGCCTTGTCGCCCGCGACGCTTTTCTGAAGGAGTTGCCAGGCCTGTTGCCGGAATCCTGAGCCGGCCGCGGTCGCCGCGGCCGGCTCTAACGAAACGAGGCTCGCCTCAGATGATCAAGAAGTCGGCCGCCGTCAGGCCCGGCGCTCCGGTCAGCGTCGCGATCACCGTCACCCCGCCGGCGGCGGAGCCGTTGGCGTCGTAGCGCAGGATGCCGGTGTCGGTTTCGTAGATGAAATGCTGGTCGAGCGTCGTCGCAACCCCGGCGGCGTTCGCGACGAAATGTTTTGCGGCGAGCGCGCCCTTGGCGAGACCGCCAAAGACATCGCCGTCGAAACGCAGCGTATCGTTGTTGCCGGTGACATTCTGGAATTCGCGGATCGTGTCGCCGCCGTCGCTCAGCGCCAGATAGTCGAACCTGTCGTTGCCGCCGCCGCCGCTGAGCGAATCCTTTCCGGCGCCGCCGAAGAGCACGTCATTGCCGTCGCCGCCGGCGAGCAAGTCGGCACCGCCGCGGCCCGTGAGCTTGTTGGCAAGGCTGTCGCCGCGAAGCACATCGTCGAAATTGGAACCGGCTAGAGCCTCCATCCCCTGCTGGTTGTCGCCCTCCGCATCGCCGGTGCCGGCAAACGTATTGTCGAGCGCGAAACGCACCCCCTTGTCCGCGCTGGCGTAGCTGATGGTGTCAAAACCGTCGCCGCCTTCGAAGCGGTCGCGGCCCGCCCCGCCGTCGAGCACGTCGTTGCCGTCCTCGCCGTGAAGCTGGTCGTCGCCGCCGCCGGAGATCAGCACGTCGTTGCCACCGCGTCCGCCGATGGCGTCCTTGCCGGCGCCGGTCTCGATCACATTGGCCAAGTCGTTGCCGATGCCGATGAAATCGCCGGTCGCGAGCGAGGTAAGGTTCTCGAAATTGTCACCGAGCTTGTAGCTGTTGAGCAAGCTGAGAACCGTGTCGGTGCCCTGGCCGACTGACTCGATCACCACTTCGCCGATGGTATCGACGACGTAGAAATCATTGCCGGCGCCGCCCTCCATGGTGTCGAGACCGGTGCCGCCATCCAGAAAATCATTGCCCGTGCCGCCATAGAGGCGGTCGGCGTCGGCGCCGCCATAAAGCTGGTCGTTGCCGGTCTGGCCGAACATATCGTCCTCGCCCGCCTCGCCGAAGATCAGGTCGTCGCCACGGACGATGAGCGCGCCGGAATCGAAAGCCGATTCGCCATAGATGCGGTCATTGCCGGCCCCGCCATAGATGGTGTCGTTGCCGCCGACGACGCGCGAGCCGTTCTCGATCCGCTCGGCTTCGCCGGAGATGACGTCGTCGCCATTGTTGCCGCTCAGCCGGTCGTCGCCGGCATAGAGCCGCCCGCCGGTGACATACCGGACGTCGCCGTAGATTTCATCGCGCACCAGGCCGCCATCGATCCGGTCGTCGCCACCGTAAACCAAAGTGTCGGTATTCTGGGCGGCGGCATCGCCGATCAGCGTCCCGTGGAAATCAGGTCCAGCGGCAATGTAGTCGTTGCCGCCGACCAGTTGGGCCACCCGGCCGCTCATGCCCTCGACGATCACGACGTCGCCGACCGCCATCGACTGCGCGTGTGTCGACTGAATGTAGATGGTGTCGTTGCCGCCGGTGAGTTTTCCGGAAGCAAAAAGCACTTCGGCATCGCCGGAGAAGGACTGGAACGCCGTGGTGGCGGCTCCGGTGATGTCGTCCACGCCGCCACGGTAGTCGACGAGAGCGGAAGTCGTGCTCCTGCTTCCGACCTGGGAAACGTCGCCCATCGCGGTGGTCTGGGCGTCGCCGGGCTGGATGATGTCGTTGCCGCCGGTCGCCCCGGCCCGCGCGGAAATACCGTCGCCGAACAGCTTGAACTCGTCGTCGGGACCGGCAGTCGCCAGCGAGGCGCCGGTGATGACGTCATTGCCTTCGAGGAAGCGCCAGAAACTGTCCGGACCGGCGAGCAGGGCTTGCGGTTCGAGGGAGATGCCGGTGATGACGAGTTCCGGCCGGGCGGCGTCATAGGCGCCGGTATCCAGTTCGATCTTGGTGACGGTGCCGGACACCGGCCGTCCGTCCGCGCCATAGGTCATGTTCTCACCCTGCAGCACGACCGAACTCCCGGCTGTGGTGAGATAATTGAAGTAGAACGGCAGCGTTGCTCCGCCCTTGCTGAAGGTGACAAGGTTGGGGTCCGCCATGTCGAGGGACGCGGTTGCCTTGCTGAAATCCAGGGTAGCCATGGTCATAGTTCCTTTTTGACGATCCGGCGGCGCGCAGGGGCCGCAACGGCTTCGCGCCGTCCACGGATCGGATGCGTTGATGTGGTTCAGACGAGGTGGCGCGGCGGACTGGGACCGGCTTTCAAGCCGGTTCGCTTCGCCGCGCCGGTTGCGGGAAACTCAGCGGGTCATTCGCCGGACGGCCGCAGCCATTCCGCGGACGCCGCCTTACGGAAACGCGTCGAGGACGAGATCTCGCAGCGCGCGATACCCATGTCCTTCAGCATGTGATCCGGCATCGCATGCAGCCTGGCACGGCCCTGCCTCATGCGGATTGCGCGGTGCACGAAACCCGCTGCCTGGCCGAACTTCGGCCCGAACGCGCGGGCGATTGTCATGACGTCGAATATATGGGAAGCGGCTTCCGCTCTCCTGGGGCTGGTCATTGTCTTTCTCCTTTGGCAACTTGCCTTGTGCCCCTTAGGAGACATGTTGAACTTTCAAACAAGTTCAGAAACTGTATTGCGCAGTGATTCAGGTGCTTGCGAAAGGCGATGAATCGAATCGAATTGGCAATAACAACACATTGTGTGCAACATCACACAGATTCGCTCGGCCAAAATAAGTTGGAAAATTGCGGCGATTTGGCCGCTTCTGCCCGCTTTCGATCAAAGGCGGCGTTTCTTACCACCGCCGGGTTGTGCCCGTTCGACGCGAGATCCTCGACGGCCTCCGGCCTGTCAAAAAGCCGTGCCTTGGCGTGCCGCCCATGGTGCCGGCATCATTTTTCCAAGCAGTTGAAAGAATTGATGAAACACACCGTCGTCGGCATTCTGCGGGAAGACGCTGATACGATCGAACGAAAACTTCCCAAGATCACGCGAAACCTGACGTGTTTGGCCAGATCGTTGTGCCGAACGGCATCCGACACTTGAGAAACGGGATCGGCCGCTGTCGATGCGAGGCATCCGGCCTGTGTTCGATCCCAGGCGGTTTCCAGCCCGATTCAGTTTCTGTACTCCGAATTGTCCTGGAGAGATAGTGCGCACCATGTCGCCGATGTGAAACGCAGGCAGCCGCCCCACCGTGACGGCTTTTTTGAGGAGTAGCCGGCTCGCTAACTCAAACCGCGTCGATCATCACCTTGAACGCCACCATGCCGGGATCCTCCATGCCGATGGTGCGCTCGGCAAAAATCCGCGCCCGCCCGATCTTGTTCGGCTTGTCACGGAATTCGGCCATCGCCTGATCCGTGCCCTGCCGCAGCGCCGCCAGCAGTTCCGCCGGATCGTCCTTGCCGGCGCCAGTCCTAGCCGCGCCGGACACCGCGTCCATGACGGTCTTGTCGCCGAGGCTGGCTTTTCCGCGCGCCATCATCGCCTCGACAGCCTTGTCGAGAAAACCCGGCACCTCGCTCCAGGCGACCTCGGTCCTTCCCTTGGTCAACTTCGCCGCCGCCATCATGCTGGTCGCCAGCAACGTACCGAAGCTGGAACTCGACACCTTGGACACCGCCCCTGCCCCCAGCATCAGCGCCATGCCGACGTCGTCCGGCCAGGTATCCTTGATGCGGTCGAGTTCGCGAAACGCCTTTATCAGCGTGATCCCCAGGTCGCCGTCGCCAATCTGGCCGTCGAGAGCGGTCAGCCTTTCGTGCTCGGTCTCCAGCGCTGCCAGAATTTTCGCCACCCCCTGCCGCAGCGAATTGACCGTTAGCGCCATGGTCACACCTTCCAGAAGGCGCAGGCCGCCGGCGCGGTCAAGAATTTCTCCAACTCGCCATCCAGCGGCAGGACGGTCAGCGAGGCGCCCGCCATCTCCATTGAGGTCGCATAGCGCCCCACCAGCGGATGGGCGATTTTCAGCCCCGCATCCTCGATGCGGTCGGCGATCCGGTCGTAGAGAATGAAAAGTTCCTCTACCGGCGTGGCTCCCAGGCTGTTTACCAGCACCGTGACCCGCTCGCCTCGCGGCAGCGACAGGTCCGCCAGCACTGGATCCAGCATCGCATCGGCTATCTCCCTGGCCGGCCTCAATTTTTCGCGCTTCACACCGGGCTCGCCATGGATGCCCATGCCGACCTCCATCTCGTCGTCGCCGATTGAAAAAGTTGGCTTTCCGGCCTGTGGCACGGTGCAGGGCGACAGCGCCACGCCCATGGTGCGGCAGCCGTCCGCCGCTTTCTGCGCAACCCGTGTCACCTCATCCAGATCAAGCCCGGCATCGGCGGCAGCTCCCGCGATCTTGAAGGTCAGCACCATACCGGCCACGCCGCGCCTTTTCTCGCGCTCGGCAATCGGGGCGCTCGCCACGTCGTCGGCAAGCAGCACGGTCGTCGAGGATATCTCATCGAACTCAACCATTTCGCCGGCCATGTCGAAATTCATGACGTCGCCGCCATAGTTGCCGTAGAGCCTGAGCACCCCTGCCCCGCCATTGGCAGCGCGCATGGCGGTGGCCATCTCGTCGGCGGAAGGAGACGCAAAGACGTCGCCGCTGGCGACCGCGTCCAGAAACCCCGGCCCGACATAACCGGTGAAAATCGGCAGGTGGCCCGAGCCGCCTCCCGAGACTATCCCCACCTTGCCCTTGACCGGCCCACCAGCCCGGGCGATCACCCGCGTCGTACCTTCAACCAGTTGATAATATTGCGGATAAGCGCGGCAAAGCCCCTTCAGCGTCTCTTCGGCATAGCTGAACGGGTCGTTCAAGATCTTCTTCACGACGAATCCTCCAGGAACTTCAACCAGAACCGCTCCTGCCCTCGGCTACGGCCTCGGGCGTTCGCATCCTTTGAAAGGTCCACCGTACCTTCCAATTCGCCTTGGGCGAACCGGATGCTTACTCCCGCGCGCTTTCCCTCAGCTTCTGGGCGTAGACGTTGATTACCAGCGCGGCCAGCAGGATCAGGCCGCGGATCAAAATCTTCAGGAAACTATCGATCTGGATATGGTCGAGCCCGTTGTTCAGCACGCCCAGCACCATCAGGCCGATGATGGTGTTGCCGATGCCGCCGCGCCCGCCGAAGAGGCTGGTGCCACCGACAACAACCGCGGCAATCGCGTCGAGCAGAAAAGTGTCGAACTGGTTCTGCTGCGCCGAGCCGAAATAGGCAACGCCGATCATGCCGGCGATGCCCGAGCACATGGCGGAAATCACCATCACGGCGCCGATGATCATCTTGACGTTGACGCCGGAATACTCGGCCGCCTCGCGGTTGCCGCCGACCATATAGACGTAGCGGCCGAAGCGCGTGTAGGTCAGCACCAGATGCGCCACCAGCATGAACAGCAGACAGACCACGATCGACCATTTGACCCCGAGGATCGTGCCCGAGCCCAGCGTGGTGATCAGGTCGGGAAAATTATAGGCGATCTGGCCGCGCACCAGCATGGCGGACATGCCGTTGGCGATCTGCATCATGGCCAGCGTCATGATGAAGGAAGGGATGCCGATACCCACCACACCAAAGGCGGTTACCAGCCCCAGCGTCAGGCAGGCGGCAAGCGTCAAAATGATGGCGATCCAGCCCTGCATCGGCAGGTTGGCGATGTTCACGTATTCGGGCTGGATGGTGAAATAGGCCACCAATATGCCTATGGCATTGGCTATAGCCGCCACCGACAGGTCGATCTCGGCCGTCAGGATCACGAAGGTCAGGCCGACCGCGATGATGCCGGTGATCGAGGCCTGGCTCAAAATGTTCATGAAATTGTCGAAGGTGCGGAAACTCTCGGCCTGGGTCGCAAAGAAGATCACCAGCACGATCAGCGTGAACACCGGCGCGATGTTGCGCATCTGCTCGGCGAGGAACCGCTTCAGTTCGAACGGCCGCGCCGTTTCGGTCGCCATGCTCATCCCAATTCCCCCGAAGTATCCGTTTCGCGCCGTTCACGCCGCATCGAGCAGGTCCGTCTTGTCGATGTGGCCGCGCGTGAATTCCTTTGCCACCACGCCGCGCTTCAGCACCGTCACCCGGTCGGCCAAGGTCAAAATCGTCTCCGGCTCGGTCGACAGCACAAGGATAGCCACACCGCGGTCGCGCAGCGACTTGACGATGCGGATCACGTCCTCCTTGGCGCCGACATCCATGCCGCGCGTCGGCTCGGACAGGATCAGCACCTTCGGCAGTTCCGTCAGCCACTTGGCCAGAGCTACCTTCTGCTGGTTGCCGCCGGAGAGATTACCGAGCGCGATGTCGGCACGCGGCGGCCTGATCTGCAGGTCCTCGATATGCCTCACCGCGATGTCCCGCTCCTTGCGCGGCTTGAGCAGAACACGGTGGATACGGCCCAGTATGGCGATGGAGATGTTCTTGAACACCTGTTCGGTGCGAAACAGCATCATGCGCCGGCTCTCCGGCAGGTAGGCGATACCGGCGCGGCGCGCCGACGCGGTCGAGCCGAAGCGCACCGGCTTGCCGTTCAGCACAAGACTGCCGGCGCGCAAAAAACCCTTGCCGAACAGGATGCGCGACAGCTCGACCTGGCCGCAGCCCATGAAGCCGTAGACGCCGGTGATCTCACCGCTCCTGAGTTTTAGCGAAACGTCGCGGACCATCTGTCCGTCGCTCAGGCCGCTGGCTTCCAGCACGACGGGCTTGGCATCGTCGCCCCTGAGTTCCGAGCTTTCGCCCATATGCATGTCGACCGAGCCGCGGCCGATCATGTATCCGATGATGGAATCCTTGGTCAGCGCCTGCGTCCGCTCGGTCACCACCTTGCGGCCGTTGCGGAACACGGTGACGCGGTCGGAAATCGCCAGCACGTCGTCCAGGAAATGCGAGATGAAGACGATGGTGCGGCCCTGGCTTTTCAGCCGCCGCAGCGCCTCGAACAGGCGGGCCACTTCCGGTGGCGACAGCGCCGAGGTGGGCTCGTCGAGAATGATGATCTTTGCGCCGGAAAACAGCACGCGCGACAATTCGACGAGCTGCTGGATGCCGACCGGCAGGCTGCCCATGCGGGCTGTCGGCTCGATATTGAGCCCGAGGCTCGCAAGCTGCACCCTCGCCTCGCGGCGCATGCGGCGCCAGTCGACGACGCCGCCGGCGACCAGCGGCTGGACGCCGAGGAAGACGTTTTCGGCCACCGTCAAATCCGGCACGATCGACAGTTCCTGGTGCACCATGCCGATGCCGGCGGCCAGCGCCTCGCCCGGCGAGCGGAAATGCACGCTCCTGCCGTCGACCCGCATGTCGCCCTCGAAACCGTGATGGACGCCGGCGATGATCTTCATCATCGTCGACTTGCCGGCGCCGTTCTCGCCGACCAGCCCGTGGATCTCGCCGGGGGCGAGGTCGAAATCGACGTCGCGCAAGGCATGCACGCCACCAAAAGCCTTCGACACGCCGACCATTTCCAGGATCGGCATGGCGGCGGATGAATTGGCCGGGGACTCGGTCGAGCCCCCGGCCGCTATCGAAGCATTGTCAGCCAAAGTCGCGGCCGGTCAGATCAGAAAATTCTTCTGCAGCCAGAGATGGCCGGGAGCCGTCTCGGCGGTGATGACCGGACCGTCGGCCCAGATATAGTTCGGGATATCCTTGCCGGTCTTCTCGCCGCCATTGACCGCCGCCACGCCGGCCGCGACCGCCCAGCCATGGATGCGGCAGGACGGATTGCGCACGGTCGCCACCATGGTGCCGTCGAGCACGGCGTTGACCGCCGGCGGCATGGCGTCGACGCCGCCGATGAAGATGCCCTCGCGGCCCTTGGCCTTCATGACGTTGTGCGCGGCCAGCGCCATGTCGTCATTGTGGAAGAAGGCGCCGGCGATGTCCGGATATTTGGTCAGCAGCGATTCCCAGATGCGGGCGACCTTGGTGACGTCCCAATCCGCCGGCTGGTCGTCCACCAGCTTCACGTCCGGATAGTTGGCGATGACCTCCTTGAAGCCCTTGGCGCGCCCTTGGGCGCCGGTATGGCCGAGCGCGCCCTGGGTCATGACGACGTTGCCCTTGCCGCCGATCTTCTTCATCAGCTCGTTGGTCACCACCGAGCCCATGAAGATGTTGTCCGGCGCGATGAAGGTGTGCAGCGCGAGCTGACCCTCAGGCGCCATCATCGTGTCCATGGCGATGACCGGCGTGCCCGAATCGATCACCTTCTTGATCGGGTCGTTGAGCGTGCCGATGCCGAAGGTCTGCAGAGCGACGAAGTCCCATTTCTGCGTGGCAAGGTTGTCGACCGCCGCGCGCTGCTTGGTGGCGGACAATTCGCCGTCGAACCAGGTGATTTCGACGTTCATGAGCTTGGCCCAAGCTTCCGCCGCCTGCTTGCCCTGCGCACACCAGCTTGCCTGCAGGCCGGCATTGCCCATGGCAGCCTTCAGCGGCTTGCCCGAGGGCTTGAGTTCCTGCGCCATCGCCGGGTCGAAGCCGGCGGAGCCGAGCAGCGCGCCGGCAAGCGCGGTGGCGCCGATCGCCTTGAAGATGTCGCGGCGCGTTCTGGATTCCTCGATAAGATCGTCGAGCACGTGATTCCTCCCATTTGCCCCCGGCGAACGGCCGGATTGCGGTTCCTACCCTCGCGCCCGCGCCCGTCCGGGAGAACTCCTCTCGCCCACCAAACGGGTTTTCTGCGCGTCCCGAAAAATAGGGCCGAAACCGTTGAAAGGTCAACACGGGACAGGGCGAATTGTATGACTATTTGCAAATGCCAGCGGGGGTGGAAAATGTTGGAACTTCGAGCGTGGTGAATCGGACGTGACGCAGCGTCACGGGACAGCGCATACACTATATTGACCGATGTGGCGACTTTTGGACAACTATTCGAAACTGTTCGGTATTAGTGCCGAGTTGCCGAAAAGACGCAATCAAAGAGATAGCGGAGAACCCTTTCGTCCCTGCCTTGTATTTGCGCAATAGGGCCTTTATTCGATCATCAATATGAGACGACAATCGTCCAGGAATATCGTGGGCAGCGCAAGCAGGGGGAAATTGAATGCCGATCAAATTTGTCGGACCTGAATTCGGAGTGCAGTCGACATGGGGAGACAATTTTTCCCCCTCGCTGACCACACTCGCCAACGGCCGCATCGTGGCGACATGGCAGCACAACGGGCTTGAAGAGAGCGGATTCGACATCCGCGCAAGAATTTTTAGTGCCGACGGTCAAAAACTCGGCGATGACTTCATCGTCAATTCCACGATCGTGGATGGACAAGAGAACCCTTCACTTTCGGCTTTGTCGAATGGTGGCTTCGTAGCCACCTGGAAATCCCGGGATACAGGGGACGGTACCAGCGACTGTATCCGTGCTCGTGTATTCGACGCTGATGGACAACCGTCCGGAGCCGACTTTGTCGTAAACGATCCGGTTGATGAATTGCAGTTTACTTCTTCGGTTGCGGCGCTGCCAGACGGTCACTTCGTCGTGACATGGCATTCTTCAGGAGGAGAGAACTCCTTTGAGGCGATTAGCGCTCGCATATTTGATGCGTCAGGCGCTCCTGTTGGTAACGAACTCGTCGTATCAATCCACGGCGCTCCGTACGGCTCACCGTCCACCACCGCGCTTGCGGACGGTCGTTTCCTGGTTTCATGGGATTCAGAAAGTGTGCCTGGAGACGGTGACCTCAGTGGAGTTCAGGGACGAATTTTTAATGCCGATGGGCAGCCTTCTGGACAGGCGTTTACTGTCAATACTTCAGGCGCCGGTTTTCAGAACGCATCCGTGACAACCGCATTGCCTAATGGCGGTTTTGTCGTTGTATGGCGATCGGAAGAAAGTCCTGGTCAAGCCGATCCCGACCTGGATGCTCGTGGTCGTGTCTTTGACGCAAATGGTCAGGCCATAGGTCCCGATTTCAATCTGGCATCGACGACCGAAGGTAACCAACGCAACGTTTCCGTCGTGGCATTGCCTGATGGACGCTTTGTGGCCGTATGGGATTCCTGGGATTCAGGCGACGGTGACGGCTCGTGCATTCGCGCACGCCTGTTTGCTGCTGACGGGACGCCCTCGGGTGATGATTTCATCGTCAATACGAGGGCGGAAAGTAATCAGTCCGGGCCAGCGGTTTCTGCCATGTCCGACGGCCGCCTGTTGGTGACTTGGGGCTCGTGGGAGGCCGCTGCTTATACCCTTCGTGGTCAGATTCTAGATTCGTCAATTTTTGATGGCACGGTCGACGCGGATAGCTGGAACGGCAGCAACGTCTTCGCGGACAAGATTTCCGGTGCAGCCGGCGAAGACATGCTGTCGGGTCTCGGCGGCAATGACACGATCTCCGGCGGCGACGGCGACGATATCCTGAATGGCGGCGGCGGCGCCGACTATCTCAGCGGTGGAGCGGGTCGCGACACCGCCTCTTATGCGCAGGCCACCGCCGCCGTTAAAGTCAATCTCAGCGATCCGTCGCTCAACGCTGGCGAGGCCAAGGGCGACACCTTCAACTCCATCGAAAATCTGGAAGGCTCGGCCTTCAACGACACGCTCGACGGCAATGCCGGCGCCAACATCCTGACCGGCCTGAATGGCTCTGATTTGCTTCGCGGCGCAGCCGGCACCGACACGCTGCTGGGCGGGGCCGGAGACGACACGCTTGGTGGCGGCGATGGCAGAGATACGCTAATAGGCGGAGAAGGAGCCGACTATCTCAGCGGCGGCGCGGGTATCGACACCGCGTCATACGCAGATGCGGCTGCCGCCGTGCGGGTATTCCTGTCCAGTCCCGACTCTAATGACGGCATTGCCGCCGGAGACACTTTCAACTCCATCGAAAACCTCACCGGTTCGGTCTTCGACGACGTCCTCGACGGAAACTCCGCCACAAATGTCCTGATCGGAGGCGACGGCAACGATATCCTCGGGACTGGCGTTCGAGGGCGAGACGAACTTTACGGCGGTGAAGGTGATGACATCCTCTTCTCCGCCAACGACGAATACGAAACGGGCGTGTTCGACGGCGGCGGCGGTGTAGACACGCTGAAATCGGAATACGCCAATCTTGTGGGCAGGACCGTTGTCGGCGTCGAAAACCTGTCCATCGAGGGCAAGGTGATCGCCACCATCGACATCCTCTCAAAATTTGAACAGATCGCCGGCCCGACACCCGATGGAATCGTCCTCGAATTGGAAGGTGCCGGTGGCGTCCTTGATCTATCCAACTCCGCTCTCGACAGAATATATGTCCAAAGGTCGGACACGACGTCGGGCTACACACTTATTGGCGGCGCGTATGACGACTACCTGAGCGGTTCCAAATTTAACGATGTGTTGCAGGGTGGCGCTGAGGGCGACTATCTCTTCGGCCGTGACGGGCAAGACACCGTCAGCTACTCGCTTTCAAAGTCTGCCGTCCTAGTCGATCTCAAGATTGCATTCCAACGCGATGGAACTGGTGACGCGGAAGGCGACTATCTCACCGGCATCGAGAATTCGATAGGATCCGCCTTCGCGGACACGCTGATCGGCAATTCTGTCGCTAACAGGCTGTTCGGCAGCAATAGCAGCGATACGCTGAACGGCGGCCTCGGCGCCGACTATTTGAGCGGCGGCACAGGCAGTGACACCGCCTCCTACGCGCAGGCGGCCGCCGCCGTGAAGGTCAACCTCGCCGATCCATCGCTCAATGCCGGCGAGGCCAAGGGCGACACTTTCAACTCCATCGAGAACCTCTCAGGCTCCGCCTTCAACGACACGCTCGACGGCAATGCAGGCATGAACACACTGACCGGTCTCGGCGGCATCGATGTGCTTCGCGGCGCTGGCGGCAACGACGTCCTGCAGGGCGGCGACGGCGACGACAAGCTTGGCGGCGGCGACGGCAACGATGTCCTTGCCGGTGGCGTTGGGGCGGACTATCTCAATGGCGGCAACGGCGCCGACACGGCCTCCTATGCCGGCGCGGCGGCGGGCGTTATTGTCAATCTCGCCGCCCCTGCCGGCAACACCGGCGAGGCGGCCGGCGACAGCTTTATTTCCATCGAGAACCTCGAAGGCTCCGGTTTCGGCGACCGGCTGAGCGGCAATTCCGCGGCCGCGACCGGCTGAGCGGCAATTCCGCGGCCAATGCCATCTCCGGCCTGAACGGCGCAGACGTGATCGATGGCGGAGCCGGGTCGGACAGGCTCACCGGCGGCGCGGCGAAAGACTTCTTCGTCTTCTCCAGCGCGCTCGGCACGTCCAATATCGACACCATCGCCGACTTCTCGGCGGCCGACGACACGATCCGGCTGGACAATGCCATCTTTGCCGCCGTCGGAGCCAACGGCGCGCTTCTTTCCGGCTATTTTCGGTCAAACACCACCGGCACGGCGCAGGATTCCAACGATCACATCATCTACGAAACCGACACCGGCAAACTCTTCTATGACGCCGACGGCAATGGTGCCGGCATCGCCATCCAGTTCGCCACGCTGACCGGCAACCCGGCGATATCAGCCGCCGATTTCCAGGTGATCTGACTCACTGCGGAGCGCAGCGCTCCCGCGGTGTTTACCCGAGGCGCGGCAAGCAAGCCTTGCCGCGCCTTTTTCGCCGGCGCTCGGCTCGTCGGCCTTGCCTGCTCCTTTGGTCATGCTTGTTGCGCGAAAACCCACCTGCCTTGCCGCCACTGGGCTGATTCTATTTGCTTTTGCAGGCATGACATTGTTTTCGACCGGCCTCCGGCCCGCTCCGCACCAAATTAACGAAGCGTCGGAGGTCCGCCAATCGCCGATGTTGGAGATTAGCTGAGGCACATTATGACTGTCGTCATTCCCGACCTCGTGAGCGAGCGAAGCGAGTGGAGAGTGTCGGGAATCCATGCCTCGTCGCTCGTGCAGTCAAAGCCGGCTCCGAAAATCCGGCGCGAATGTCTGCCCCCCTTGAACCTGATGGCATAGGGAGAGGGACGCCAAGCCAAGCTTGCGATCTCCTCCGTCTCAATACGTATCTGAAGGACGCCCGAAGGGCCGGAGAGAAGGTCGATCTTAAAGCCGCTTGCAGCACCCCTTGGTCATGCTTGTTGCGCCAAAATCCACGCGGGTTCCGATTAGCTCTCTGTTTTCGCTTGGCTTTGCAAGCATGACATTCTTTCCGGCTGGCCTTGTGCGCAGACCGTGAAGGCTGTGATGCGGGCTTCCCACCTCTCAAAAAACCAAGCCTTTTCAATATGTTGTGCTGACGGCGTGGCGGAAGCCTCGCCTTTCCCTCGTCGCCAAGGATTATTTTCTTAGGAGCATTGCATATGTTCCCGATATGTTCCATATTGGATGCCAGCCTTGTCTGGAGGAGGCATCGGTGGAGTTTGGAGACGCGAGTGCGACAATCGAGCGATACCGGGGAGCGCTGAAGCACATCGTGCTGACGCTGGTCGGCATGGCCGAGATGGGGTACGGCAGGCCGCTGTCCCTGGTGCTCGGGGA
>NZ_JBIRCY010000034.1:0-81732 GCF_044326205.1 Mesorhizobium sp. IMUNJ 23232 | reverse complement strand
CAACAATGGCGGCTCGGCCGGCGGCACCGGCGGCGCCGGCGCAACCGGGGCCCCGGGCAGCCCAGGCACGGTCAGGGGCACGGCGGCCAGGGTAATCGTCCAGCCGCTCTGAGCGGCGTGGCCAAGACCGGCGGGCCTGCCCGCCGGTCAGAACGGCTGATGGACTGTGAACGCGCCTACCGGACCCGGACCATAGTTGTCATCCTCGAAATAAGTGATGTCGAAGGTCCGCGCACCCGGGCCGGCGAGGGCATTTGCCGCCGTCACCTCGATCATGATGTCTCCCCGCGGGCGGCCGGCATTGAGATTGGGCTGACTATTATCGCCGGCGACGCGCGACTTGTTCGGGGCATAGGGCGGATAGACCGGCGGCGGAACAGGAGCGCCGGCAGGCGGAAAAATCTGGTTCTGCCCGAATGATGATGGAATGTAGCCCGTCTCAACCAGGCAGTTCGTCATATAGAAATTCGTGATGTTCAGGTTGGCGTGAAGCCGCGTGATCGCCGCCGGGCTGGGATGGGCGACGCCGTTGAAAACACCACCGCCGACCGAGATGATCGCCACCCATGCGGCCAGTCCATCGATGAACGCCGTCGAGGTCGACGTATTGGCGCCGTGATGACCACATTTGAAGGCTGCAAACCTGAGCGGCGCAGCGAAAGCCGGCCCGCCCTGCGGGTTGGGAAGCGGCTGCGCCTTCACCGTGACGGCAAGCACATCCTCGCCCGCGGTCGGCAGGTCGCCCCCTGTGTAGAAGTAGAAGTTTTCAAATCGGATGACGAGGCCGATACTGAGGCCGTTGCCGTCCTCGCCGCCCGGGATCGGCGCCGCGGCGGCTGGCACTTTCCATATCCAGCCGGAGGCCGCCACGACGAAGGCAGCAGGCGCGCCCGCGGGGGCCAGTGCGGGGCCTCCGGCGCCGCGCGTGTTCCAGAGAACTTCGTTGGCAAGGTCGGCCTGGCCGAGAAAACGCTCCGCATGAACGGCAGTCGGCACCGTAATGGCGCCAGCGCCAGCGGTGAAGGAGGCGGTGCCGTTAACGGCGTTGACATAATCGGCGGGAATGTTCGGGGTGCGGCCAACGTCGACGAGGATGGCGTTGCGATAGATGCCGTTGGTCACGAGGTTCGCGTTGACCGGGATACCCGCGCCCATCGCAACGAAGGCCGCCGCGGTCGCGCCAGCGCTACGCGGGCCGAGCGCCGTGGGTACCGGCAATGTCCCGGCAAGGACGGCGGCTTCAGCCGGGACGCTGTTGCGCCGCCCGGCACCCTGGACGAGGATCGGGTTGAACGCGCCTGGCGTCACCTCCACTCGATTGATCCCAGTCTGGAATGCCCAGCGGACCACCTGATTGTTGGTTCGGCCAATAGGCAGAACGAGGGCATGGGTATCCGCGCCGGCGAGGTCTGCGATGTTGGCGCGCATCGGTCCGCCCGGTGCGTCATAGGCGCCGAGCGTCGCGGCGATAGCCGCAGCGCCGGCCGCAGCAATGACCTGTTGCCCGACCCGCCCCGCAGCGATCGCGGCAAGCGCCGCCCGCGCCGCGGCGGCGCCGATGATCTCGGCCGATGCCTCGAAGATGTCGGCCTGAAGCAGCGCGATCACGCCCCCCGAATGGTCGTCGTCGTAATGCGTGGTCACGATGACGTCGACCCTCTGAAGTCCATGGACCGCGAGCCGCGCGGTGACAAAATTGTGCACGGTCGCGGCATAGCCGGGTTCGCCGCCGTCAATCAGCATGGTCCGGCTCGCCCCTCCGGCGGCGGTGTCGCGGGCGATGATCAGGGAGCTTTCCCCCTGACCGACATCGATGGTCGCGATTTCAAGAATCCAGGGCATGACATCTCCTGTCAGGAAAAGTGGCACCGTCGAGGTGGGAGCCACCTAACCTTGTTCTGACGCCGTTCCCGCCGTTTCCAACGATGCTGAACCGGCTGAAATACCTTCCCTTACGTCAGTCGGAAGATAGCGCAGAATCCCTCCCCGAGTCGCGTGCAAAATGTGGATTTATCGTCGGAAAGATCGCGTGGGTTGTGCCCCGAAGCGCCGCGTATTTTCACCCGCCCGGCACCTGTCTCGGCAGCAATGTTCGGTCCCGTTCCCTGGTAAATTCGGGATCCGCCGGACCTCATCGCCTGGCGGCTCTGTCTCTCCCTCGCCTCATCGACGGCAGCTAAAGGGGACGCCCGTGACCCGTTTCTCTATCCGACCCGTGGCATCCCGCTCGGCCGGATCGACCGCTTCTGTGCGGCGATGCGGAAGGGCGCGTTGGGCGCGCCGTAGCCTCGGTAGCCGCCGCGGCGCTCGACGATCTCGAAGAAGAACCCTTCGCCGTAATTCTGGCTGTAGAGCTGGAAATATTCGCCGGCTTCATCCCTGTCGTAGAGAATGCTCGCGGCTCTGAGCTGCTCGGTCAATGCCGGATCCAGCCCCAGTCGCGCCTCGAGGTCGTCATAATAGTTCGGCGAGATTTCAAGTGCCTGGAAGCCAAGCGCGTCGAGGTGCGTCGCGGTGGCGAAAATGTCGGTGCTGGCAAAGGCCAGGTGCTGGACGCCGGACCCGAAACTTTCGGCGATGAAGTGGCCGGCCAGCGTCTTGCGGTTTTCGGCGCCGTTGAGCGTCAGCCGCAGGCCGCCATCCCAGCCTTCCACAACCTGGCTGCGCACCAGACCGGCCGGGTCGACGACATCGACCATCGGCGATTTCCGCGTCCGGAAGATCGAGGTGTAGAAGAGAAGCCAGGTCAGCATCTCCTCGTAATCCATCGTCTGCGCGACATGGTCGATGGCCGTCAGCCCCGCATCGCCGCCCGGCCCGCTGCCGACGGGTTCGAATTCGAGTTCCCAGACGCGCGCAAGCTCGCTCCCGGCATCGATGAAATAGATCACGCCGCCGCCGACGCCGCGAATGGCGGGAATGGCAAGCTCGTCCGGCCCGTGCCGCTGCTCGAAGATTTCTGCACCGAGCGCGCGGGCCCGCGCCACGGTCGCCGCGGCGTCGTCGACCTTCAGCCCGAACGCATAGGCGGAGGCCCCGTGGACGACGTAGGACGAATGCGCAAATCCCTCCTTCTCGGTGTTGACGACAATGTTGATGCCCCCTTGCTGGTAGAGCAGCACATCCTTGTGCCTGTGGCGTGCCGCGAGCCGGAAACCCATCGTCCCGAGCAGCGCGGCGAGTTCCTCGGCCTCGGTTTCATTGGCGGCGAATTCGACGAACTCCACGCCGCTAACCGAAATACGGTCCGGGATCGCCGGCACGTCGATTGCGATGTCCGGCTCGGCGCGCGCCACCTGGTCCATCAGGTAGATCAGCGAGCGCCGGCCATCGACCGCGATGGATTTCGGCGAACCGCCGCGGAACTGATCGTTAAATATCTCCAGCGACAGCGGCCCGGTATAGCCGGTCGCTGCAACCGCGCGCATAAAATCGGTCACCGGCAGGTCGCCTTCGCCCGGCATGTTGCGGAAGTGCCGGCTCCAGTAGAGCAGGTCCATGTCGATGCGCGGCGCGTCGGCGAGTTGCACGATGAAGATGCGGTCGCCAGGGATTGCGCGGATCGTCTCGACATCGATCTTGCGCGCCAGCGTGTGGAAGGAATCGAGGATGAGGCCGATGTTCGGGTGATCGGCGCGGCGGACGATCTCCCAGGCATCGCGGTGGTCGCTGATGTGGCGGCCCCAGGCGAGTGCCTCGTAACCGACGCGAAGGCCGCGCCGGGCCGCCCGCTCGCCGAGCTCGCGAAAATCGGCGGCGGCCCGGTCGATGCCGCCCAGCGCAAGAGGCGAGACGTTGGAACAGACCAGCATCAGGTCGGTACCGAGTTCCTGCATCAGGTCGAACTTGCGCTCCGCCCGGTCGAAGGCGCGCGCCCGCTGCGGCTCCGGCAATCCCTCGAAATCGCGGAATGGCTGGAACAGTGTGATCTCCAACCCGTAGTCGCGCACTATCCTGCCAACCTCCGCCGGCGTGCCGTCGAAGGCCAGGAAATCGTTCTCGAAAATCTCCACGCCGTCGAAACCCGCGGTGGCGATTGCCGCGAGTTTTTCGCGCAGATCGCCGCTGATCGAGACGGTGGCGATCGAGGTTTTCATCGCCGAGACCCAAGCCATGCCCCTCGGACCTGGCCGGGTCCAAGGGGCAGACAGGATGTGCGAACGGGCGCTTTCGGCCGCATCACAGAAGCGCAATCACCCGGGTGGGTCCGCCGGTAGCACCCTTCACCTTGGGAATGCCGAGGAAGAGACGGGCTCCCGATTCAGGGATTGCATCGAGGTTTGCCAGGCACTCCACGCCCCAGCGGCCGCTGCCCAGCCATTCATAGTGGACCGGAAAAGCCCCGCCCGAGTTCAGCCCCGTGTCCAGGGAAAGCGTGTCGACGCCGATCCCCTTTACCTTTCGTTCGCCGATCAGCATCTGCGCCGTTTCGATGTGGAAGCCCGGCGTGTGGTTCTTCTTCTCGCTGTCGTTGCCGGTGAATTTCGGGTCGCCGACAAGTTTGTGCCATCCGGAGTTCATCACCACGCAGCAGCCTTCCGGAAGAGGCCCGTTCTTCGATTCCCACGCCTTGACGTCGTCCGGCGTGAGCGACGTGTCCACATTATCGGCGGCGCGCGCCGCGATGTTGATGACAGCAACCGGGACGATGAGGTCTGAAATCGGGATCAGGTCGGCCGTCAGCCCGTCAGCAGAGAAGTGGATCGGCGCGTCCATATGCGTGCCGCTGTGCTCAACGATCGTCCAGCGGTTGAGGTTCACCTTGTCCTTGGCGAAGGTGACGAGTTGCTCGACGGTGAACCATTTGTCGCCGCTGAAGGTCGGAAACCCTTCATAGAGCGCGTGAGAGAGGTCGACCGTGTCGGTGAAACTTACCGGCGCGGCGCGGGCCGGCGTTATCGCTGGAAGCGCGGCGGCCGCCGCCGCACCCAGGCCAAGCGTAAATCCGGCTTTCAGAAGACCCCTGCGGGTCGCCTTCTCACAAATCGAATGAAGGCATCCTGGTGGGCACATGTTGAGTTCCTCCCCTGTTGCTCAGACGTTTCAAACTAACTAACCAGTTCGTTCATTCCTTCGATATATCGCCCCGACTGGCCTCAAGCCGGGGCAATCCCGGCTTACTGTCCGATCAACTCGATCAGCGATTTGACTGCGGTGGGATAGCCGCGCGGCCCGAGGCCGGCGATGACGGCGGTCGCCACGGTGGACACCAGGGAGCGGTGATAGATCGCCTCGCGCCGGTGGATGTTGGAGATGTGCAACTCGACGATCGGTCCCGAAAACATTTTTAGCGCGTCGAGGATCGGGATGGAGCGGAAGCTCAAACCGGCCGGATTGATGAGGATGCCCGCCCCCTCGTCGATCGCCTCGTGGATCCAGTCGACGATCTCATGCTCCGCGTTGGACTGACGGAAGCGGACCGGATGATCTCCCGCCGCCTCCCGGCACATCGTTTCGATCTCCGCCAGCGTCGTTGTGCCGTAGATCTCGGGTTCGCGCTTGCCGAGCCGGTTGAGGTTGGGGCCGTTGATGACGAAGATCGGTTTCATCGAAAACTCCGCTGATCAGCCCTGGTAGCCGAGCAGCCTTGGCAGCCAGAGAACGAGACCGGGAAAGAAGGTGATGAGCGCCAGCGACGCGATCATCGCCCACAGGAAGGGAAGTACGTCGCGCACGATATCCTTGAGCGGCACCTCGGCGATGCGCGTCATGATGAACAGCAGCAGCCCGTAAGGCGGGGTGACGAGGCCGAGCATGATGTTGACCACCACCATCACGCCGAAATGCACCATGTCGATGCCGAGCGCGTGCGCCGTCGGGATCAGCACCGGCACGACGACAAGCAGGATCGTGGTGCCTTCCAGCACGCAGCCGAGCAGCAGCAGCAGGATGTTGACCAGGATCAGGAAGCCCATGGGGGAAAGATCCCAGCTCGTCAGCAGGACCTTGATCGAGTCCGGGATGTTCTCGACGGTGACGACGTAATTGAACACCAGGGCGCCGGCGATCAGCATGCCGATCGACGCCGTCGTGCGTGCGCTTGCCAAGACCGACCGATAGAAATCCGCGAAACTGACGCTGCGGTAGAGGACAACCGAGATCAGCAGCGCATAGGCCGCGGCGACCGCAGCGGCCTCGGTCGGCGTCGTGACGCCGGTATAGATGCCGCCGAGCAGGACGACCGGCATCATCAGCGACGGGAAGGCGCGCCAGGTGATGCCGGGCAGCTCGCGCAGCGGCGTCGGCGCCTCGACCGGGAAGTCATGCTTCCGCGCCTGATAGCCGACGATCGCCATCTGCGATGCTGCCATCAGCAGGCCGGGAATGACGCCGCCAAGGAACAGGTAGCCTATCGACGCGTCGGAGACGAGTGCATAGATGACCATGGGGATCGACGGCGGGATGATCGGGCCGATGACGGCCGTCACCGCCGTCAATGCCGCCGCATAGCTCGGCGTATATTTGCCATCCTTGGTCATCATCATCTGCATCATCTTGCCGGTGCCGGCCGCGTCGGCGATCGCCGAACCCGACATGCCGGCAAAGATGATGCTCTGAACGATATTGACGTGCGCCAGTCCGCCCCGGAACCGCCCGACGATGGCGTCGCAGAAGCGCAGCAGCCGCTCCGTCATCGAGCCGATGTTCATCAGTTCGGCGGCCAGGATGAACAGCGGCACGGCGAGGATGATGTAGTTGGAATACATGCCGTTCAGGAACTGCTCGGCGGCCGTGCCCATGTCGAGGCCGGCAAGCAGCAGGTAGAGGATCGAGCCGGCGATCATCGAATGTCCGATCGGCAGGCCGAGAAAGGCCAGCGCGGTGATCGCGACGACGGAAATTGAGAAGGGGCTGGCGAGGTTCATACGCCCGAACTCACCTTGGTCGGGTCGAATTCTTGCGGCGCCTTGCCGAACACGGCCTGCCAGGAAAGCCAGAGGTAGCGGGCGATGATCGCGATGACGAAGACCACGTAGATCGAAAACAGCCAGTCGAAGCGTATCTTCAGATAGGCCGATTTCTCGACCTTCATGAAGGTCACATAGTCGAGGACCGCCGGAAACGAGATCGCATAAAGCACGACCAGCGCGGCGGCGGCGATGAGGAACATGACCCGCCGCAGCTTCGGCCCGGCGGAGGCGTAGAAGAGGTCGAAGCGGATCTCCTCCTCCTCGCGCAGCACGAAGGCCGCGCCCCACAGCACCAGCCATATCCACAGGATGACGCTGATTTCGTTGGTCCAGCCGATCGGCAGGTTGAGCACGTAGCGGAAGACGATCTGCAGCAGGAACGCGCCGAACATCACCACCAGCATCGCTGCCAGCACATTTTCGGCACGGCGGTAAAGCCAGCCGCCCCATCTGCGGAGTTCCGGATTCGTCATCTTGTCACGTCGGCCGCGAGTTGATCGTGTGAACGGAAGGCCGGCCGACGCGCAAGCGCCGGCCGGAGGCTCCCCTGCCTACAGCGCGTTGATCTTGTCGACCATTCCGGCCGGCCAGTCCTTGGCGAGGTCGGACGCCAGATACTGCTCCTGCACATGCTTGCGGAAGGCGGCGACATCCGGCTCGTAGATCTTCAGTCCCTTGCCCTTGAAGGTCTCAACCAGTTCCTTCTCGCGGGCGAGGTGTTTTTGCGTGCTGAATTCTATCGCTGCATCCGCCGCGGCCTGGAATTTTGCCTGCTTTTCCGCGCCCATCTCGTCCCAGACCTTCTTCGAGACTGTCAGAAGATCGAAGCCGACGAGATGCGAGGTCAGTACGATCTGCGACATCACCTCGTAGAATTTCATGTTCTCGACGTTCGGCAGCGGATTGTCCTGGCCATCGATGGCGCCGGTCTGCAGGCCGGTATAGACCTCGGCATAGGCCATTGCGGTCGGGTTGGCGCCGAGCGCGGTGCCGAGGAACTGCCAGGCATCGCCGCCCGGCATGCGCAGCTTGATGCCGGCCATGTCGGCGGGCGTCTTGATTTCCTTGTCGGGCTTCAGGCCGACCTGGCGGACCCCGAAATAGGTCGGCCCGAGCACGCGCACACCAAGCTGGTCCTCGGTCATCTTCTTCAGTTCGGCGCCGGACTCGCTGGCGAAGAACGCCTTGAGGTGGGCGGCGTCGCGGAACAGATAACCCGCTGTGACGATCGACCATGCCGGAATCTGCTTGGAGATGTCCTGCGGCGCGATGTTGCCCATCTCCAGATTGCCGCGCTGCAGCGCGACAAGCTCGGTGCCCTGCTTGAACAGGTTGCCGCCGTAGTAGCCTTCGAAGATGAAGTCGTCCTTGATGGCGTCGGCGAACATTTTTGTCATCTCGGCGCGAATGTCCTGTTCGGAGAACACGGCCGAGAAGCGAAGTTTAGGCTTGTCCTGCGCCAGCGCCGGAAATGCCGCCGCCGTGGCGACGAGGCCGGTGCCGACCAGGAACTGACGGCGGGTTGCGTTCAATCTCATGTCTTCCTCCCTGTTAATTTTCAAAGATCCTCACCGGGTGGAGCCCGACGGTCACCCCGCCGACGGCGGGTGCGCCGTTGAAGGCCGCGAAAGCCGACTTCATCCGATCCACATCCGGCGCGATGCCGGTAAACAGCTGGAAGGCCCGCGCCGCCTGATGGACGGCCATTCCCTCGCCGCTCAGCGTGCGGCAGCCGCGGCTGCGCGCCTGCGCCAGCAGCTCCGTCTCCAGCGGGAAATAGACGATGTCGGCGACCCAGCATTCGGGGCGCAGCAGCGCGGGGTCGAGCGGCAGGCCCGGAAGCTTCGTCATGCCGACCGGGGACGCATTGACGAGGCCGTCGGCAGATGCCGCCGCGGCCGCAAGATCGGAGACGACCGTTACCCTCCCGGCACCGAAACGCGAACCGAGCCGCGCTGCGAGCGCGGCGGCCCTTCGCGGCTCGACATCGCTGATCATCACTTGCCCGGCGCCATCGTCGAGCAGCGCGTGGGCGACCGCCGCTCCCGCGCCACCCGCGCCGAGCAGCAGAACTTTTTCGCGCGGCGCGCCGGCCATGCCATGCCGGAAACTCTCCCTGAAACCCGACATGTCGGTGTTGTGTCCGACACGGCGGCCGTCGCGCAGCACCACGGTGTTGACCGAGCCTAGGGCCTCCGCGGCTTCGGACAGCCCGTCGAGCAGCGGAATGATCTCCTGCTTGTAAGGAAATGTGACGTTGAGGCCGTCGAAACCGAAATGCTCCGCGAATGCCAGGATGTCCACAAGCCCAGGCGCGGCGTCGCCCATGCGGTCCGTATCGAGCAGGCGATAGATGTAGGCGAGCCCCTGCGCATCGCCTTCGGCTTCGTGCATGGCCGGAGTGCGCGACAATTGGATGCCACGGCCGACCAGCCCCACCAATACGCGGCGGGGATCGGCTGAAATTTCCGCATCACCAAGCGACTGGACGACGTCTGACGGCAATCGAACCTCCAGGATGTCAGCCCTGCCCCAGACAAGGTCCTCCCGACATCCGCTCGCACTTTGTACCGTCTGGTTAATTTCGTCAATCACTTTGTACGAACCAGTTAATTTGCTAAGGCTGCTTCGAAATGTAGTCATCGGAATGCGAGGAGAGCAGCGACTCATGGACGACAAACCCGCCAACGGCCGAAGCGGCGGCTGGAAGCAGGACCCGGCGGGTGTCCGCAAGAACATCCTCGCGGTGGCGATGATGGAGTTCGCGGCCAACGGGCTGTCGGGAGCGCGCATCGACGAGATCGCAGCCAAGACGAACACGTCGAAGCGCATGATCTATTATTATTTCGGCGACAAGGAGGGTCTGTACGGCCGTGTTCTCGAAGAGGCTTACCGCCAGGTTCGCGCAGGCGAGCAGGAACTGGAACTCGACCATCTGCCGCCGGTCGAGGCGCTGAAACTGCTCGCCGAATTCACCTTCGACCACCACAGCCGCCACCCGGATTTCATCCGGATCGTTATGATCGAGAACATCCATCACGGCGCCTATCTCGAGCAGTCGGATCTGATCCGCCTGCTCAACGCCGGGGCAATCCAGAAGCTCGAGGCGATCTGCCGGCGAGGTCGCGACGCCGGACTTTTCCGCGACGACGTCACGCCCCTCGAATTGCACTGGCACATCAGCGCCTTGAGCTTCTTCAACGTTTCCAACCGCGCCACCTTTTCCCGCATCTTCGGCGACGCGCTTTTCGACGACAAAGGCCAGCAATCGCTCAAGCAGCACATGGTGGAAATGGTCGTCGGGCTGGCGCTGAAATCCGACAGGCGGTCGCGACGATAACCGGGACCATCCCGCAATCGCCGACGCGCTCGCATGCGCCATAGCGCTGCCCGTCCTTGAGCCGGCCTCGACGACCTGCCCCAGTCTTTTCGGCATAAATTTCTTCCTCGGCGATAAAGCCCGTGACATCGGGAATGGAATGCGCTAACTGGACTACTTAACAGTCCAGTTGTCGGTGAACCGCATGGCGATTCCCCTCTCGCCGCTTCATGAATCGATCCACAAGCAGACCGCCAAGGAGATGATCCGCGACAAGATCGTCTCGATGATCGCGTCCGGCATCCTGCAGGTCGGCGACGAGCTGCCGAGCGAGCGCGAGCTCGCAACCATGCTGATGGTCAGCCGCGAGACGGTGCGCGGCGCCGTGCAGCGGCTCGCCGGCGAAGGCATCGTCCAGGTCTCGCAGGGCGCGCGCACGCGCATCGCCAACGTCAATGTCGACGTCGGCGCGCAACGCATCGGCGTCACCAACCCGACCTCGATCAACGGCTATTCGCTCGAAGCGGTGCACGCGGCGCGCCTGCTGGTGGAGACGGCGGTCGTGGCCGATGCGGCGCGGCATCTCAGCGCCGAGGACATCAGGCGGCTGGAGGATTCGATCATCGCGCAGGAGGCGGCTTGCGACGACCCCGTCCGCTTCCTGATTTGCGACCGGGAATTCCACCTCACCATCTACTACGCCTCCAGCAACAGGCTGCTCGCGGACTTCGTGGTCGACCTCTACACCTACATGCTTGACCATCGCCGCATCGCCATGGGCAAGCCGGGCGCGATCGAGAAGAGCCTCGAGGATCATCGCTTCATCGTCAGCGCGCTGAAGATGCGCAATCCGGAAGCCGTGTCGGCCGCCTTCGCCAACCACATCCTGCGCATCCACGACACCAGTCTGGAGGTCGATGCGGGTGCAAGCGACACGATCCCGGCCGCGGCACGGCTCGGCGCTCCCGGCAGCAAGAAGGAAACCGCTTGACATGCACATACTGGTCGTCGGCGCCGCAGGCATGATCGGGCGCAAGCTGGTGGCTGCCCTGATCGCGAAGGGAGAGGTGCAAGGCCGGCCGATCGATCGCCTGACGCTCGCCGACATCGTCGCTCCGGAAACCCCGGATTTTGCCGGCAAGGTTTCGACCGTCGCTGCGGATCTTTCTGATGACGGCGTGGCGGCGAAGCTGGTGGCGCCGAGGCCGGACCTGATCTTTCACCTTGCGGCCATTGTCTCGGGCGAGGCGGAGGCCGACTTCGAGAAGGGCTACCGCGTCAACCTAGACGGCACGCGCGCACTGTTCGAGGCGATCCGCATCGAGGGACTGAGGGAAGTTTACGCGCCGAAGCTGGTGTTCACCTCGTCCATTGTCGTCTATGGCGAGCCGCTGCCCGAAACCATCGAGGACACCTATTTCCTCGCACCGCTGACCAGCTACGGCACGCAGAAGGCGATCGGCGAACTGCTGCTTGCCGACTATTCCCGGCGCGGGTTCTTCGACGGCATCGGCATCCGCCTGCCGACCATCTCGATCCGGCCCGGCAAGCCCAACAGGGCGGCTTCCGGCTTCTTTTCCTCGATCCTGCGCGAGCCCCTGATCGGCGAGGAAGCAGTATTGCCGGTCGAGGAAAGCATCCGGCACTGGTTCGCCAGCCCGCGCGCGGCGACTAGGTTTTTGATCCATGCCGCGGAACTCGATACCGCGCCGCTCGGCAGCCGCCGCTCGCTCACCATGCCGGGCCTTGCCGCGACCGTCGGCGAGGAGATCGAGGCGCTGCGCCGCGTCGCCGGCGAGAAGGCGGTGAAGCTGATCCGCCGGGAGCCGAATCCGGCCGTCGCCAAGATCATCTCCGGCTGGCCGCGGAGTTTTGACGCCAGGCGAGCCGCCGCGCTCGGCTTCCAGGCGGAAAAATCCTTCGACGAGATCATCCGCGTCCATATCGAGGATGAACTCGGCAATACGCTGCCGGCATAGGCTGAGAACATGCTGCTCGGTGCCATAGCCGACGATTTCACCGGCGCCAGCGACCTAGCCAACACGCTGGCCAAGGGCGGCATGGCGACGACGCAGTTCGTTGGCGTGCCCGCGAGCAAGGCGCCGGCCGATTGCGAGGCTGGCGTGGTTGCCCTGAAGACGCGGTCCATCGCTCCCGAACAGGCCGTCAGGCAGTCGCTGGAGGCTGCCGACTGGCTGAAGGCGCAGGGCTGCGAGCAGTTCCTGTTCAAATATTGCTCGACCTTCGATTCGACGCCCATGGGCAATATCGGCCCGGTGGCGGAAGCACTGCTCGACCGGCTGGGCGCGGATCTCGCCGTCGTCTGCCCGGTATTCCCCGCCACCGGCCGACGGCTGTTCATGGGACACCTCTTCGTCGGAGATAAACTGCTGTCGGAATCGGGCATGGAGAAGCATCCGCTGACCCCGATGACCGACCCCAACATCCGCCGCTGGCTGCGCCTGCAGACCAGGGGCGAGGTCGGGCTGATCACCCTCGACACCGTGCGCGCCGGCCCTGAGGCACTTGCTGCCGCCTTCCACGCGGAGCGCAGGAAAGGCGTGCGGCTCGTCGTCACCGACGCGATTGTAGACAGCGACCTGATGGTGCTCGGCGCGGCACTCGCCGGGCACAGGCTGGTGACCGGCGGCTCGGGCATCGCGCTCGGCCTGCCTGAAAACTTTCGGCGCGCTGGCAAGCTTGCGGGCGGAGCCGGAACGAAATCCGTCGTGAAAGGTCCCGCCGTCGTGCTCTGCGGCTCCTGTTCGACCGCCTCGCAGCGCCAGGTCGCGGCGTATCTGAAGTCGCGTCCCGGGCTGGCGCTCGATCCCGCTGGGCTGATGGACGGTTCGATGAGCATCGACAAGGCGGCAGCCTGGGTAGCTGCACGGAACGGCGCGGCGCCGATCGTCTATTCGACGGCCGATCCGGCGTCGGTTGCCGACGCCCAGCAGCGTTTCGGCCGCGCGGAAATCGCAGCGAAGGTAGAGCATTTCTTCGCCGGCCTGGTGCGCCGGCTGGCCGACTCCGGCGTGCGCCGCGTCGTGGTCGGCGGCGGCGAGACCTCGGGCGCCGTGGTGGAGGCGCTCGGCCTCACCAGTCTCGGCATCGGCGAGGAGATCGACCCCGGCGTGCCGGCGCTGGTCGCGGAGCGCAACGGGCCTCTGGGGCTGGCCCTGAAGAGCGGTAATTTCGGCGCCGACGATTTCTTCGAGAAAGCAGTGGAACGGATCGGTACGGCATGAGCGAGCAGACAATCCGCGACAATCTCGTCAAATGGGGCAAGTCGCTGTTCGAGCGGGGGCTCACGGCCGGTTCGTCCGGCAACATGTCGGCGAGACTCGACGACGGCTTCCTGTTCACACCCACCAATTCCTGCCTGGGGTTCCTGGAGGCCGACCGGCTTTCAAAACTCGACCTTGCGGGCAAGCACGTTTCCGGCGACCCGCCGACCAAGGAACTGCCGCTGCATTTCGGCTTCTACGACCAGCGTCCCGCCTCGCGCGCGGTGGTGCATCTGCACTCCACCTATGCGACGGCGCTGTCCTGCCTGTCCGACGTCGATCCCAAAGACGCCATCCCCCCGATCACGCCCTATGTGGTGATGCGCGTCGGCCGGGTGCCCGTCGTGCCCTACACGCGGCCCGGCTCGGCGGAGGTGAAGCCGATGATCGATGCGCTCGCTGCCGACCATCCCGCCGTGCTCCTCGAAAACCACGGACCGGTGGTCGCCGGCGCATCGCTCGACGCCGCCGTCTTCGCCATCGAGGAGTTGGAGGAAGCCGCCAAGCTTGCCGTCATCCTGCGCGGCATGAAGGTCCGCCATCTGGCTCCGGAAGCGATCGCCGACCTCAACCGCCACTTCAAGCTGAAGTGACCATGCCGAAATTTTCCGCCAATCTAGGCTTCCTCTGGCCGGATCGTCCGCTGCTCGACCGCATCGACGCAGCGGCAGCGGCGGGCTTCAGGGCGATCGAACTGCACTGGCCCTATGCCACGCCGGCCGACGCCGTCAGGCAGCGTTGCGCCGCGCACGGGATCGTTCTTCTCGGCATCAACACCCCGGTCGGCAATGCCGAAAAAGGCGATTTCGGTCTCGGCGCTCAGGCCGGCCGCGAGGCGGAGTTCAGCGACGGCTTCCGGCAATCCTCGTACTATGCGCGCGCCGCCGGTGCGTCGTCCGTGCATGTCATGGCCGGACTCGTCGCGCCGGAGCACAAGGCCAGGGCGAAGGAAGTCCTCATCGAAAACCTATCCTTCGCGGCGAAGGCCGCGCCGGACCTGACGCTGCTGCTGGAGCCGATCAACCAGCGCGACAAGCCGGGTTATTTCTATTCCACGCTCAGTAAGGCCGCCGACATCATCGGCGAGGTCGGCGCACCGAACCTCAAGATCATGTTCGACGTATATCATGTCGGCGTCAGCGAGGGCGACGTGCTGACCAGGCTCGAACGTCACCTGCCCCAGATCGGCCACGTCCAGATCGCGGCGGTGCCGAGCCGCACCGAGCCCGACGAAGGCGAGATTGCCTACGGTGCGGTCTTCGCCGCTCTGGACCGGTTCGGCTACGCCGGCTGGACGGGCTGCGAATACAAGCCGCGCGCCGGCACCGACGAAGGCCTCGCTTGGGTGAAGGCGCTCGGCGTCTCGCTCTGAATTCTTGAGGAGAAAATCATGCTCGCCACCAAGACCGCCCTCACCATCGAAGCCGCCAAGGCGATTGCCGCCGCCTGCGAGACCGCGGCCAAAAAGGACAGGCTCAAGCTCGTCATCGCCATCGTCGACGATGGTGGCCATCTCGTGCTGCTTCACCGCGACGACGGCGCGCAGGTCGGCAGCGTCGAGATCGCCACTCTCAAGGCACGCACGGCGGTACTGTTCAAACGCCCGACCAAAGCCTTTCAGGACGTGGTCGAGGGCCAGGGCCGCTTTGCGCTGCTCTGTATCCCCAACGGCATCCCGCTCGACGGCGGCGTGCTGCTGAAATCCGGCGACGAGATCATCGGCGCCATCGGCGTGTCGGGCGAGAGCGACCAGCAGGACGGCGACATCGGCCGCATCGGCGCGGCCGTGCTGGCGAAGTAGAAGCCAGGCCGCTACCTCAACTGCTTCTCCAACGCCTTGAGATAGGCCAGCCCCCGCCTTGCATAGGCGTCCGGATCGGCCTTGCGGGTGTGGAAGCCGACTTCCATCGTCAGATGGCCCTGGAAGCCAATGTCCTTGGCGGCCTGCAGCACGCCGAGCCAGTCGACCGCCCCGTCGCCCGGCGCGCCGCGATCCGTGTCGGCGCAATGGATGTGGACGAGATCCTTGCCGAGGATGCGCACATGGTCGGCCGACACGTCGTCGCGATAGAGCGCATGATAGGTGTCGAACATCGTCTTGACGTTCGGCGCGCCGCAGTCGCGCATCAGCTCCAGCGCCTGATGCGGCGTGTCGATCAGGTTGGAGTCGGCTGCCGTCGGCTCGATGGCGATGGTGACGCCGCGCTCGGCCGCATGCTTGGCGATGCGCGCCACACAGTCGCGGCTGCGCGCATAGGCTTCCTCGCGTGTCGATCCGAACACCTGCCAGCCGGCGATGTAGAGCACGAGCCTGGCGCCGAGATCGGCGGCAAGATCGACCACCTCGCAATAGTGATTGACCGTGGCCTCGCGCTCCTCCTTGAGCGGTGAAGCAGGGTTGTGGCCGGGGCCGCCGCCCGGTGCGGGCAGCAGGCTGACCGCCGGCAGGCCCTCGCCGTCCATGAGCTTCCTCAATTCCTTGCGGCGCGCCTTGCCGAGATAGGCCGGCCAGGCATGGGGCGCCGCGCAGCCGATCTCGATGCCGTCATAGCCGATGCGGGCAAGCCGCCTGACCACCTCGTCCAACTCGTAGGACGGCAGCCATGAGGGAAAGCTCCCATAGGCCCAGGTGTTGAAGGCATATTTCATATCGTTCCTCCCAGGATCGTCAGGTAAACGATTGTCCAATCCGGCAATAGTGTCAATTGGCCCAAGCGTGCGGAACTGCAACGGATTTCCGGCGAGGCCTGCGGTCCCACTACGGCCAAACGCCTGATTTCCTCGCAATTTACGGCAGCAATCCTGTCTTTTTTCGATGACGAGTCCGGTTGACAAATCGACGTATCAGCGCTTCGATGATAGGTAATCGTTTAACATCGATGCGTGTCGATGTGTCGGTTTCCTTGGGGAGGAAAGTTTGAAGTCAATGCTTCGCTGGGGTGTCCTGGGCACCGCAGGCATAGCCCGGTCGCAGGTCGTGCCGGCCATACAGGGCTCGTCGAACGGCCGCGTCACCGCCGTCGCCAGCCGCGATCCCGGGCGGAGCACCGAATTCGCCGCGGCTTTCGGCATAGACAACGTCTTTGCCTCCTACGAAGCGCTGCTCGCATCGCCCGATGTCGACGCCGTCTACATACCGCTGCCGAACGCCATGCATGCCGAATGGGCGATCAGGGCAGCCGATGCGGGCAAAGCCGTGCTCTGCGAGAAGCCTATGGCGCTGAGTGCGGCCGAGGCACGACGCGTGGCCGACTACTTCGCAGCCGGGAATGTGCCGTTGATGGAAGGTTTCATGTACCGCTTCCATCCGCAGAACGTGCATGCGCTGAAGCTCGTCAGGGACGGCGCGGTCGGCGACATCAGAGAGGTGCGCGCGCATCTGTCGGTTGACATCATGGCGAATGCCGCCGGCAATGTGCGTTTCGACAAGGCGCTCGGCGGCGGCAGCCTGCTCGACATGGGCTGTTATGCGGTGAGCGCGGCGCGGCGCATCCTCGGCGAGCCGTTCGCGGCGATGGCATCGTTCGATCTCGATCCGGCCACCGGAATCGACCTCGCCGCGACCGCCATCCTCGAATTTCCGGACGGCCGCGTCGCGCTGATATCGTCGTCCTTCAAGGGTTCCGGCCAGGGGTTCTACCAAATCATCGGCACGAAGGGAGTCATCGACGTGCCGCGCGCCTTCATTCCGGGCCTGGGCAGCCGGGTCGCCGAGGGACTGGTCATCGCTTCCGATCCGGATGGCCGCCGCAGCGAGACGATTTTCGAGCCGGCCAACCATTACCGGCTGATGGCGGAGGCCTTCACCGATGCGGTGCTGTCCGGCGAACCTGTCCCCTACCCGCCCGAGGATGCGGTCAACAACATGCGCGCGCTCGACGCCATCGCCGCATCGGCGCTGAGTGGACGGCGCGTGGAGATCTGAAACGAGTGAACATAGCCAGCAAGATGCCAGCAAAAGCGGCGCCAGCCTTCGAAAACCTGTTCAGCCCCTTCCGCATCGGCAAGGTGGCTCTGAAGAACCGCATCGTCTTCCAGCCGCATTTCACCGCGCTCGGCCATCTCGACGGCATGGGCTCCGACGACCTTGCCGCCTATCACGAGCGGCGCGCGCGGGGCGGCACGGGGCTCATCGTCATCGAGAGCCAGGCGGTGCATCCGACCGGAAAAATGTCGCGTCGCTTCATCTCCGCCTGGGACCCCGCGATCATCCCCTTCTACCGAAAGCTGACCGCCGGCGTTCAGGCGCACGGCACAAGGATTTTCGGCCAGCTTACCCACGGCGGGCATACTTCGCTCGAACACCCGCCGCACATCCTCTGGGCGCCGTCGCAGATGCCGGAGCCGTCGAGCCATTTCTCGACCAAGGCGATGGATGTCGAAGACATCGAGGCGACGATCGCGGGTTTTGCGGCGAGCGCCCGCAACGCCATGGAGGGCGGCTTCGACGGCGTCGAGATCAAGGTCGCGCATGACGGTCTGCTCCGCTCCTTCGCCTCGCCCTTCTTCAACCATCGCACCGACGGTTATGGCGGCTCTTTCGAGAACCGCATGCGCTTCTCGATCGAGGTGCTGGAGGCGATCAAGCGCGCCACCGCCAACGACTTTCCGGTCGGCGTGCGCATCTGCCTCGACGAGTTCACCACCTTCGGCTACGGCCTCGACTACGGGCTTAGGATGGCCGAGCACCTCGAGCGCGGCGGCTGCGTCGACTACATGAATTCCGACGCCGGCTCCTTCTCCAGCTACTGGATGGAGATACCGCCGGCCGCCGTCACCGCTGGCAGCTTCCGTGGCCTGAACGCCGCCCTGAAGAAGCAGAGCAGGCTGCCGGTCGTCGCCTTCGGCCGCATCGCGCCACCGAGCCTTGCCGAAGACATTCTGGTTGCCGGCGAGGCGGATCTGATCGGCTTCGCAAGGCAGCTCGTCGCCGACCCTGACACGCCGGAAAAGCTGCGGAGCGGGCAAGCGCATCTCGTGCGCTCCTGCATCGCCTGCAACGACGCCTGCATCTATCAGGTCGGCCACGAGAAGGGCATACGCTGCGTGCACAACCCGGCCGCCGGGCGCGAGCGTGACGTCGACGACCGCGCAATCGCGCCGGCCGCGCTACGCAAGAAGGTCGTAGTCGTCGGCGGCGGACCGGCCGGGCTGAAAATCGCCGAGATCGCGGCGCGGCGCGGGCATGAGGTGACACTGGTCGAGCGCAGCCAGACGCTCGGCGGGCAAGTGACGCTCGCGGCACGGCAGCCGGAGCACGCGATCATCGCCGCCGTCACCGATCATCTGGAGGCGATGCTGCATCATCTCGGCGTGACGGTCAGGACCAGCGTCGATGCGACGCCCGAACTGCTCGCGGCGGAAGGACCCGACCATATCGTGCTGGCCACCGGCTCAGAGCCCAACCTGCCGCGCACGGCGGACAAGGCCTCGCCGGCGCTGGAACTCGGCCGGCAGGTCCTGCCGTCGATTCCCGGCCTCGACCTGCCCTTCGTGTATTCGAGCGACGAGGTGATGTTCGGCGCGGTCAGGCTCGGGGGCCGTGTGCTGGTGATCGACAACAACGGCCATTGGGAGGGCGCCGGCACCGCCGAGTATCTCGCCGACCAAGGCTGCGCCGTCGAGATCGTGACATCAGATCTGATGGTCGGCGGCGACATAGAGAGCGGCACGCGCACGCTGTTCTACCGCCGCGCCGCCATCAAGGGCATCGTAATCCGCAGCGGTCTCGCGCTGAAGGCGATCGAACCCGGTCGTGTCACAGTCTGCCCGGTCTTCAGCGGCGCGGGCACGCAAGGCTTCGGCCGCTATCTTCTCGTTGCCGGCGATGAGCAGACGATCGAGGGCTTCGATGCAATCGTCGCCATCGTCGGCCGGCGCTCCCGCGAAGACCTCTATCACCGGTGCCGTGCCTCCAGGCTGCTCGCCGGCGTGACGATCGAACGGGTCGGCGATTGCGTCGCGCCGCGCCTGATCGAAAGCAACATCGCGGAAGCCTATGCGATGGGGCTGGCGATATGAGGACACGTCCGCGGGTAAAAAATCAACTGGTCCGCTGTCTCTACCAGTTGACATGTGAGGAGGCGGCTAATAGCGTGATTGTGGAGAGAGAAATCCGCCGCCGGGCACGCCTCCGGCCGGATGGCCGCCGGGTCCCACGGACCGACACCGCGGCTTGGGGAGGAGACATCGCATTGCGCGCAGCCATCGCGCCTTCAACGGAAGCGCATGGGATGCTTCAGCCGACCCGCGGAGCGGTCCGGTGAATGCGTCTTCCGCACCCCTGCGCGCCGAACCGGCGTCCGCCGGCGAGCCGCGCCAGGTGCTCGTGGCGCGCGGCATCACGAAATCGTTTCCGGGCGTGCTGGCGCTCGACAACATCGATTTCGACGTGCGCGCCGGCGAGGTCACCGCGCTGCTCGGCGAGAATGGCGCCGGCAAGTCCACCCTGATCAAGATGATGGCGGGTTTCTATTCGCCGGATCGCGGCGAGATATCCGTTGACGGAAAGGTGCTGCATGCCGACCCGGCCGAGGCCCACAGCATCGGCGTCGCCACCATCCACCAAGACGCGCATCTCGTGCCGGCCATGTCGGTGGCGGAAAACATCATGCTCGGACGCTGGCCGACGAGCTACGGCCTGGTCTCGGTCGGCCGCCAGAAGCAGCGCGCGCTGGACGCGCTGGCCCGCGTCGCGCCGCACCTCAACCCGGCGACGCCTGCCGGACGCCTATCGCCCGCCGACCAGCAGCTCGTCGAGATCGCCCGCGCCATCTCCGAGGATTCCAAGGTTCTCGTCATGGACGAGCCGACCACCTCGCTTTCTCCTCCCGAGATTGACCGCCTCTTCGCCGTGGTGAACGACCTGAAGGCCAAGGGCCTCGGCATCGTCTTCGTGTCGCACTGGCTGGAGGAAGTCTTCCGCGTCGCCGACCGCGTCACCGTGCTCCGCGACGGCCGGCTCGTCGGCACCCGTCCCATCAGCGAACTCGACCACGACAAGGTCATCCGCATGATGGTCGGCCGCGAGGTACGCGAGACCATCGCAGACAAGCGTCCGATCGGCGACGTCGTGCTGTCGGTGCGCAACCTGAACCGGGAAAACGTCCTGAACGACATCTCCTTCGAGGTCCGCGCCGGCGAGATCGTCGGCATGTCGGGACTGGTCGGCGCCGGGCGCAGCGAGCTTGCCGCGGCCATCTTCGGCATCGACCCCTATGACAGCGGCGCCGTCGAGATCGGCGGCGTTCAGATCCCACCCAACGATCCGGCCGCGGCCATCGACGCCGGCATCGGCCTGGTGCCCGAGGACCGGCGCCGCCAGGCGCTGGTCAGCCTGCTTTCGGTGCGCACCAACATCACGCTGTCGCTGCTCGACCGCGTCAAGAGCTGGGGCTTCCTGTCGATCTCGAAGGAAGAGGAAATCGCGGCGCGCGAGATCAGGGCGCTGGCGGTGAAGACGCCGACCTCCAAGACCCGCGTCTCGACGCTGTCGGGCGGCAACCAGCAGAAGGTCGTGCTCGCCCGCTGGCTGGCGCGCAATCCGAAGGTGCTGATCCTCGACGAACCGACCAAGGGCATCGACGTCGGCGCCAAGTCGGAGATTAGCGAACTGGTGCTGAGGCTCGCCCGCGGCGGCATGGGCATCCTGTTGATCAGCTCGGAGCTGCCGGAAATCCTGGCGCTGAGCGACCGGGTCTTGGTCATGCGCTCGGGACGGATAACCGCTTCACTGCCGAGGGAGCAGGCCACCAGCGAGACCATCATGTCCTTTGCGACGACGGGTTAGGAAGAGAAAATGGCTTTGGAGAACCCTTCGATGAGCGATCGCGCAGCGGGCCAGACAAGTCCCCTGTCCATTTTGCGCGGCAAGATCTCGTTCATCGACCTGATGCAGGGCGTCGGCCTTCTCGCCGTCATCCTGCTCGGCAGCCTGATCATGGCGTTCATGAGCCCGGTCTTCGCGACCGTGCGCAACATCGAGAACGTGCTGCAGTCGGCCACCATCATCGCCGTGGTCGCCATCGGCCAGACCTTCGTCATCCTGGTCGCCGGCATCGACCTGTCGGTCGCCTCGGTGCTGGTGCTGGCCTCGGTGCTTTCGGTGGGCCTTGTCAATTTCTATGGCTGGTCGCCGGAAATGGCGATTATTGCAGCGATCGGTGCCGGCATGCTGATCGGGCTGATCAACGGGCTCGCCGTCACCAAGCTTAAGATCCCGGCGCTCATCGCCACGCTGGCGACGATGACCATAGGCCGCGGGGTCGCGTTCATCTTCTCGGGCGGCACCAACATCGCACCGGTGCCGAAGATTTTCGTCGAACTCCAGGCCGGCCGCATCTTTGGCATCCCGACCGTCATCCTGCTGACGCTGGCGCTCGCCATCGTCGCGCAGATCGTCCTTTCCCGCACAAAGTTCGGACGTTCGGTCTATGCGACGGGCGGCAATCCGCTTGCCGCGCGGCTCGCCGGCATCAATACCGAGCGCGTCATCATACTGTGCTTCGTTATTTCGGGCTTCATGGCAGCCGTTGCCGGCCTGCTCATCACCGCCCGCTTTGAGGCGGGCGCTGCGACGGCAGCCCAGGGCATGGAACTCGCCGTCATCGCGGCGGTCGTCATCGGCGGCGTCAGCCTGTTCGGCGGCGAAGGCAATATGGGCGGCATGCTGCTCGGCGTGATCCTGCTCGGCCTCGTGCAGAACGCCGTCAACCTGCTCAACGTCCCGCCGAACTGGGACTCCGTCGTCAGCGGCCTGGTGATCGCGGCGGCCGCGGCGCTGGACGTTTACCGCCGCAACTATCTCGAAGCTGGCATGCGCAAGAAGGTCATAGCGACAAAGGCAAGCAAACCGACCAGGCAGAACTAGCCTGAACCCGCGCCCTGGGGCGCCACCCGGAATACTGAAGATTGTCCGAGACGAACCGCGCCGTTCCGGCGAACGGGGAGGCTTTGTCTCGGCAAAAGCAAGTGCCCCTCGCGGCAGGAGTGCCGCGATCACTGAGAAGGAACCGGCCGGGCCGGCTCCGGACACGACTGAACCGCAAGACCGTTCAACAGGGAGGAAAGACATCGCCATGGAAATCACTTTGAAGACCACACGCCGCCGCTTTCTGGCGCTGGCCGCCGGAACGATGGCGCTCGCCGCCGCCGGCCTCGGCTATACGCCTGAGGCACTGGCCCAGGACAGCGTGCTCAAGGGCAAGAACCTCGCCTACATCGCCTTCGGCCTGCAATACGAATACCAGGTCACGCTGGTGAACCGGGTCAAGGAACTGGCCGCCGAGAAGGGCATGACCATCTCCGTCTATGACGGCAAGGGCGATCCCTCGACGCAGACCACGCAGTTGCTCGACGTCGTCAGCAAGCAGCCCGACATCATCCTGCTGAACCCGGTCGACGCGACGCTGCTGCAGGGCGGCGTGCGCAAGGCCAACGAGTCCAAGATCCCACTGTTCATGCTGGAGAACCTGCCGCCGGAAGGCGAATGGGTCGCCTACAACACCTTCGACGACGTGGCGGGCGGCGCAGCCGGAGCCGACGCGATCGCCAAGCTGACGGGCGGCAAGGGTCTCGTGCTGGAAGTCCGCGGCGCTATCGGCTCGGGCCAGTCCGAAAAACGCTACAAGGGTTTTCATGACCAGGCGGCGGCCAAATATCCCGACATCAAGATCGAGACGCTGAAAGCCGAGTGGACCGCCGACAATGCGCACACGCTCGTCCTCGACGCCTTCACCCGCGACCCGAACGTCGCCGGCATCTGGGCGCACAACGACGAGATGATCCGTGGCGTCGTGTCGGCGCTGCGCCAGATCGATCGTCTAAAGCTCGCCGGCGAGGAAGGCCACGTTCCGATCGTTGGATTCGACGGCACGCCGCTCGGCCTCGAGCGCATCCGCGAAGGCACGCAGGACGCCGACGTCGGTCAGAATCCCTTCTCGATGGCCGAATCGATCGTCGGCGAGATGGAGAACCATTTTGCCGGCAAGCCCGTCGCCAAGGAGACGCTGATCCAGCCGGTGATGATCTGGAAGGACAACGTCGACAGCCAGGACAACTGGGGCAATCGCGTCAAGTAAGACGCTCCTCCCGGGACGGGACACGCCGTCAACTGGCGGCGTGTCCCGGACTTTTTTGATAGACCATGAAAGACGACAAAGAGGCCTGATGTGACCGATATCATGAAGCCCGACCACGCCCGCAACATGCGCCTGATCGGCCACAGCGACCAGGGCGGACGGCGCGACGGCATCCAGATCATGGTCGAGAAAGGTTTCGCCTATATCGGCCACCTGTTCAGCCAGGGCTTTTCGATCGTCGACGTGCGTGATCCGAAGAATCCCAAGCCGGCCGGCTATGTCGCGGCGCCCGCGAATACCTGGAACGTGCATCTCCAGGTCGCCGACAATCTGCTGCTCGTCATCCACGGCAAGGACGTCTTCGCCGACAGCGCCTTCGCCGACGAGGCAAGCTACTACAAGGCGGCCGCCGGCACGGCGCTGGGCACCGCCAGGCACGAGAAGGCCCGCGACTGGGACGCCGGCCTCGCCGTCTACGACATCTCGACGCCCGGCCAGCCCAGGCGCATCGGTTTCATGCCGGTTTCGGGCGGTATCCACCGCATCTGGTGGACCGGCGGCAAATGGGCCTATGTATCGGCCCTGCTCGACGGTTTTTCCGACTTCATTTTCATGACCGTCGACATGTCGGACCCGGCCAACCCGCGAGAGGCCGGCCGCTACTGGCTGCCCGGCATGAACCTCGAGGCGGGCGAGAAACCGAACTGGGCCGCCAACGCCAAATATGGCCTGCACCACGCCATCGTGGACGGCGACACCGCCTGGGGCGCCTGGCGCGACGCCGGCCTCGTCGTCATAGACGTCGCCGACCGTTCGAAGCCGAATCTCGTGGTGCATCGCAACTGGTCGCCCCCCTTCCAGGGCGGCACGCACAACTGCCTTCCCCTGCCCGACCGCGACCTGCTCGTGGTGCTCGACGAGGCGGTGCTCGACGACTTCGAGGATGGGCTGAAGAACATCTGGATCTTCGACGTGAAGGACCGCGCCAACCCTATCCCCGTCGCCACCATGCCGGTTCCCCAGGACGCGCATTACGCCACCAGGGGCGCGCATTACGGCCCGCACAATATCCACGAGAACCGCCCGGACACGTTCCAGAGTTCGTCGATCATCTTCTCGACCTGGCAGAACGCCGGTGTCCGCGTCTTCGACATCTCCGACCAGTACCGGCCCAGGGAAGTCGGTGCGCTGGTCCCACCACCGCCGACGGGCCTGATGGACAAGCGGCCGGGCAAGAAGCCCATCATCCAGTCCTGCGACATCTTCGTCGACAAGGCCGGCCTCATCTACGTGACCGACTACAATGCCGGTCTCTATGTCATGGAATTCAACGGGTGAGGAGCGGTCCGCAAAGCGGACGAAAAGCCCCCGAATGGGCTTTTCGAGCGACGAACGCCCGAGGCCATAGCCGAGGGCGGGCAGTCAACGAATATCGAAAGGAAACACCATGAACCTCTTCGGCTCCTACGACGTGGTCATCACCGGCGCCGGCTCGTCCGGCATCGTGGCGGCGGTGCGCGCCGCACGCGAGGGCGCCAGGACGCTGCTGCTCGAAGGCACCGGCTTTCTCGGCGGGCTGATCACCGGCGGCAGGCTGACGAAACCGACCGGGCTGATCAACTCGGCGATCTTCCACGAGATGCTCGACCGCTGCGTCGGTTATCACGGCGCCGACGGCCGCGTGCGCGAATCCTATTGGGGCAAATACACCGGCACCTTCGACGCCGAGACGATGCAGCGCGTCATCATCGAGATGGTCGAGGAAGCGGGCGTCGAGGTGCTGCTGCGGGCCACCGTCACCGAAACGGTGATGAAGGGCGGCGCCATGCACGGCCTCGTCATCCGCACCAAGTCCGGCGAGAGCCTGGTGCTAGCAAAAGCCTTCGTCGATGCGTCGGGCGACGGCGATGTGGCGGCACTTGCCGGGGCCGACTTCATGCTCGGCCGCGAGGGCGACGGCCTGACGCAGCCGATTACCTCCTATTTCCGCCTCCTCAACGTCAACGTGCCGGCGCTGATCGCCGATTGCGAGGCGAACCGCGGCGATATGTGGGAGGTCGTCTATCCGAAGGAGGCCGGCGACCGGAACGAAGACTATGTCATGGCGGTGCTGCTCACCGGCTTCCAGCAGCGCATCAAGGACAAGGTGGCGGAAGGCTTCGACTGGATCATCCCGAAGGACCACATCACCATGAAGACCGGGCTGATCCCTGGCGAGATGTCAGTGAACGTCACGCGCTTCCAGGGAAACGGCCTCGACGACCGCGACTTGAGCCGGGCCGAGATCGAGATCCGCAAGCAGGCCTATTGCGCCTTCGACTTCCTGCAGCGCTACGTCAAGGGTTTCGAGACCGCCATCTTCCTCGAAGTCGCGCCGAAACTCGGTATCCGCGAGACGCGCCGCGTCACCGGCCGCTATGTGCTGACCGAGGCCGACGTGCGCGGCAACAAGCGCTTCGACGACGCAATCGGCCTGTGCAACTCGCCGGTTGACGTGCATGAGCCGGGCGGCAGCCGCGCCATCATGGACCATGTCGGCGTCGGCTACGGCATCCCCTATCGCACCATGATCCCGCTCAAGGTGGACAATTTGGTCATGGCCGGCCGCTGCATCTCGGTCGACGAGATCGCCTTCGGCTCCACCCGCAATGTGCCGGCCTGCACCATGACCGGCGAGGCCGCCGCAATCGCGGCGTCGCTGGCAGCCGCGCGCGGTGTGTTGGTCTCGGCTGTTTCGGCGGGCGACGTCCAGGCGCGCCTGCGCGAGCTCGGCGTGTGGCTGGGCACGCCGGGCGAAGAAGTGCCTGACGTTCTCAAGAAGGCGAGCTGAGTTTCTTTCCCGCGTACACGAAAAAGCCGAAGTCCATATGCTCTAAGGCGCTGCGATCAACAGCAGATAAGCGACGAACACAACGAGGTGCACGAGGCCGGTCAGGACGGTCGTACGACCGGTGCTGAAACTCACCACGCTTATCGACAGCGCCAGGATTAGAAGCACGGTGTCGCCCGAACCGAGGCCCAGGGTCAGCCCGCGGCCGCTGAAGAGGCTGGCCACCGCCACCGCCGGGATCGTGAGGCCGATCGTGGCACACGCCGAACCCAGCGCGACGTTGAGGCTGCGCTGGAGTTCATTGCCAAGTGCCGCGCGCACTGCCGACAGTGCCTCCGGCAACAGGACCAGGGTGGCGATGCAAGCGCCGATGATTGCATCGGTATGGGTAATCCCAATTGCGGCCAGCCCATCCTCGGTGGCCGCAGCGAGTTGTTCGGCCAAGAGGACGATGCCGATCAACCCGATTGCCAACAGCATCGCGCTGGTGACCGTGCCTTTCCGATCGGGCCGATGCCTGTTCCCAGCCTCATCCCTGGGATTCTCTTCATGGAAATCGTCACGATGACGAACCGTCTGGGAGAAGAGGAAGGCGCCATATAGCAGTATGGACAGGGCGCAGACGAAGCCGAGCTGCAGTGACGAGAAACTGCCAGGACTGGACGCAAGCGTATAGTTCGGCAGGATCAGAGTTAGAACGGACAGCGCCATCAGCACCTCGAGGAAGGCACTGGTCCCCTGTCGCCGCAAATCCTGGCTGCGATGGCGCAAGCCGCCCAGCGTCAGACACACGCCCACAATCCCGGTCGTGACGATCATCACGGTCGAGAAAACAGACTCTTTTGCAAGCGTCGGATTGTTCTCGCCATGAAGCATCATCGAGACGATGACCGATGCCTCGATTGCGGTAACCGAAAGCGTCAATATCAAGGTGCCGAACGGTTCGCCGACAACACTCGCCAAAGCTTCGGCGTGGTGCAGGACTGCGAACACAGTCGCGACCACCAGGGCAATTACGAGCCCAGAGACCAAAATGGTGAGGGGGAGAGGCCAGCCTTCGGTCGAGCCGCCGCCGACGCGAAACCCGAGAGCGCAAGCCAGGCACACGATCGGAAGAAGAGTCCGCGCTGCCGATTGCTTGTGCGAAGCCAAGAGCAAAGTCTCCTCCGTCGATATATTATGATGCAGGTAAGCAGAGATCGAGGCGAGATCATTCCATGCTTGAAGCACAGCCTTTACGAAAAATCCCTCGTCCCGCCCCGCAGGAATCACGCACGATCAGCTTCGCGCCGAGCACGATCTGGACGGGCGCGCCCGTGCGGCGGCCGGAAATGCGGTCGAAGAGCAGCGTCGCCGTCTCGCGCCCGATCTCGTAGGCCGGCTGCGCCACCACCGTGAGGCGCGGCCGGAAGGCCGCCGCCCAGGGAAAATCGTCAAAGCCCGTAACCGCAATGTCCTCGGGACAGGCGAGGCCGCGGTCGATGACCGCCTGCATCATGCCCAGCGTCATGAAATTGTTGGTGCAGAAGATGGCGTCGGGCCGAGGCGAGGCATCGAGCAGCGCCTTGCCGGCCTCCTCCGCCGCCGCGATGCTCGAAAAACTCTTCGCGACATGGCGCGGATCGAGTTCCAGTCCGGCCTCCGCCAGCGCCTCGCGAAAGCCGGCCGCGCGCTCGTGGATCGCCGAGGATGCAAGATCGGCTTCCAGCAACCCGATCCTCTTGTGACCGAGCGCGATGAGATGGCGCGTCAGTTCGCCGGCAGCGGCGACGTTGTCGACGACCACCGTGTCGACCGAAACGCCCTTCAGCTTGCGGTCGCCGAAAACCAGAGGCAGGCCATTTTCGGCGAGCTCCGCAAGCATTGCCGCGTTGCCGCCCGCCGGCGCCATGACGATGCCGTCGATGCGCCGCTCCAGCACCAGGTCGATCGCCCGCTGCTCGCGCGCCGTGTTCTCCTCGGTGTTGCAAAGCAGAAGGTTGTAGCGCTCGCCGCGCTGGTGGGCCGTGTCCTCCACCCCGCGCACGAAATCAGCGAAGAAGGGATTGGTGACGTCGGAGATGAGCACGGCGATGGTGCCCGTCTGGTTGACGCGCAGGCTGCGCGCGACGCCATCAGGCCGGTATTTCAGCGCCTTGATGGCAGCCGTGACCTTCTTTTTGGTCTCGGGGCTGACGGCGCGCGAGCTGTTGACGACATGCGAGACCGTCGCCGTCGACACGCCGGCCTTTGCGGCGACATCCTTGATCGTTGCCATGAGCGAGGAACCAGAAAACCGTATCGACGTGTTAAACGATTTTCCACGGGATGTCAGTGTTTTTACGGAGGATTCCGAGCCGGTAAACGCGTTTAGTTTCAGTCATTACGTCGAAATCCGAGCAGGTTTGGCCGATCTCGCCAACGATGAGCCACGGCATTTTCCGACAGCACAAATCGCTACCGAGCGGCGAAAAAATCCGCGCTGGCCTCGATCTTCCGCTTTGTGGCGTCCGGGGCTGCGCATCAGGACGTGTCCGGGCGCGACTGATCCAGCGCGTCCAAGGCCAGCGCGTGGGCATGCGCCAGAATCTCGTCGATCTCGCGGATGTTGCTGCGGCGCCGGGCGTCCGGGTCGTAGGGCGAGAGCCGGCCGCCCGGCGGCCGGCCGGACCACAGCGGCCGTGTCCGCTGGAACCGGACCGTGCCGCGCGCCGTCCTGCCGCGCACGATCACAGCGCTGCCGATTTGCCTCATCTCCGCAACCGCCGCGTCGCAGCGCGCCTTCCAGCGGGCGAAGCGTTTGGCCTGTTTTGGCAGGTCGTCGAGGGCCGCGCCAAGCGCCTGAAGCCGCAGGCCGAGCCGCGCCGCATCGATCGGATCGTCGGGCGATGGCGGCGGCGGCAGCGGAGCCGGCTCGCTGAAGCCGGGAACCCAGATGCGCGGCACGCCGCGCGCCGGCACATAGCGGCGGCGGACGCGGAACGGATACTTTTGGGGATCGAACAGCGGCAGGCTGATTGTGCGGGGCCTGGCAGTGCGCCGTTCGGCGGCTTTGCACTCGGCTTCATAGCGGGCAAAGTCTTGCTTCGACAGGGTGACGGCGAGGCCGAGGCGGCGCATGGCGGCCACCGTGTCGGAAATCTTCGGCTTCGGCTTTCGCGGACGCAACGGCGGGAGCGTCACCACTATGCCGCGCGCCGCCGCGATGATGAGCCGCCGGACGGCGGATTCGGCCGGGCGCAGCAGCCGCAGGATGACGCAGTAGAGGTGACGGGGAAGGGTTGACGCACCGCCGGCCATCTCGGCCATGCCGACGAGCATGGCGAGAATGCGCTTCAGCGCCTCCCGGTTAGTCTCGATTGGTCCACTCCCGTCCACCGCCGCCTCCTTCGAACACAGGCGGCAGGGATCATAGCATTGGTCGGCATGGATGTAAATAATCCTAGGTTAATAATCCTAGTATTGCTGTGCCCTTCCGCGCAACGCATTGGAAAAACGCGACTTTTCGGGACATGGCGGCCCGCTCCGATATCTTTCCGGGTGAACGCAAGGGCTCGGCCGGAAAGAAGGCCATGCTTGTAAAAGCAATTGGAATCAGAGCCTTGGCGGCAAGCCCGGCAGTTTTTGGCGTAACGAGCATGACCAGGGAGGTACTACCGGCGGCTTTCAGTTAGACCCGTCTCACCTCCTCTGGGCATCCTTCGGACTGTCCCGCCGGACATCTCTCTCCGCTAGCGGCTTTGGCGTTTCACATATTGACGTTGGATTTCGGCCACACATCAGGTGCGGAATCTTCTGTGCCGGCCCTGACGTCATTAAGTCCGAGGCATGGATTCCCGACACTCTCCGCTCGCTTCGCTCGCTCACGAGGTCGAGAATGACGACACTCATGGGACGCTTCCGCTAGTCTCCAACGTCGGTGATTGGCTGGGCTGCCAATGGTGTCGTCATTCTCGACCTCGTGAGCGAGCGAAGCGAGCGGAGAGTGTCGGGAATCCAGGCCTCGGACTCGAAACCATAAAGCCAATGCAGAATCGGCTGCGCCTATATGACGCCGAGCCAGATGTGTGAACGCGATAGCCGTGGCGAGAATGCCCCGCCGCTTGGAAGCCTTGGCTTCAGGTCAGGGTTAAAGCCGGTCACTCCGCTCGTGGCGGAGCAGACACGTTGCGACGATCGTCAGCCGGCAGTCTGTCTCTATGATAATCTTCTGCCGCTCGCGGGGTCGAGCAAGACGCAGCCCTGCGGATCGAAGCAAACTGAAATGTCTGCTCCCTCAGGCCAGAGCTGTCCGGCGATCGGATTGACGGCCCGAAGAACCAGCGATCCGCCCACGTCGACCTCGTAGGCGGCGTTGCCGCCGAGATAAGCGGCCGAGATGGCGCGTGCCGGAAAAGAGTTGGCGGCCGCCGTGTTATTCGCGGCAGCGATTTTCAGGCGTTGCGGCCGGATGACGAGTTGGACCGTTTCGCCAGGTTTGAGACGATCGGGCGCCTCGACCTCGAGCGTCCTGTCGCCGGCAATGGAGATAGCAGCAACACCTTGGACAACGGACGCAACGGTGCCCGTGACGATGTTTGCCTTGCCGAGAAAGCTCGCGACAAAACTGGTTTCGGGTTGCTCGTAGACCTCGCTCGGAGTTCCAATCTGCTCGATGCGGCCGGCGTTCATGACGACGATCTGGTCCGACATCGCCAGCGCCTCTTCCTGGTCGTGCGTCACGAAGATCGCCGTGATGCCGGTCTCGCGCTGGATTTTCTTGATCTCGCCGCGCATCTCCTCGCGCATATTGGCGTCGAGCGCCGAAAGCGGCTCGTCCATCAGCAGCACCTCGGGCTCGAAGACGATGGCGCGGGCGAGCGCGATGCGCTGCTGCTGTCCGCCGGAAAGCTGATGCGGAAGTTTCTTCTCGCTGCCGGGAAGCCGGATCATCTCCAGCGCGGCACCAACCCTGCGGACAATATCGGCCTTTGGCACGTTGCGGTATTTGAGGCCGAACGCGACATTGTCGAACACCGTCTTGTGCGGGAAGAGCGCATAATTCTGGAACACCAGGCCGATGTTGCGCTTGTAGATCGGCACCTGGTCGACGCGCTTGCCGCCGATCGCAATCTTTCCGCCGGAGATCGCGACCAGGCCGGCGATGGCGCGCAGCACCGTCGTCTTGCCGCACCCTGACGGTCCGAGCAGCGTGACGAAGCGCCCCTTGCCGATCGAAAGCGAGAAGTTCTTCACCGCGCTGAATTTGCCGTAGTCGATGTCGACGTCCTGGAATTCGACCGCCGGACTGTCCATCCAATGCCCTCAAAGTCCGCGAGGAAGGGAACCGGGCCTTCACGACCCGGTTCCCGCCGATCCATGTGGTTGCGTCCTTACGCGCCCTTGGAAATCCTGTCCCACTGCTTGGTCCAGGCATCCTCGTTCTCGGCCCAGTAGACCGGGTCGGCGAAGGTCAGCGCCTTCATCTGGCCGGTGGGATCGAAGGCCGGCAGGGCGGCGATCTTGTCGGTGAGTTTCACCTTGGTCGGGTCGAGCGACGGCGGGTAGTTCTGGCCCTCCGCCACCGCGATGGAGGTCGCGGGATCGAGCATGAAATTGATCAGCTCCTCGCACTCCGCCATCGGCGAGCCCTTCAGCACCAGCATGTCCTCCATCCAGGCATAGGAGCCCGCCGGATCGAGGTAGCCGATCGGCTGGCCCTGCTGCTGCAGGGCGGCGACGCGGCCCGACCAGGCCTCCGTCACCACGATCTCGCCCTTGGTCAGCAGGTCCATCAGTTCGGCGCCGGAACTCCAGAATTTCTTGGCGAGGTCGCGGGTCTCACGAACCTTCGCCCAGACGGCGTCCATGTCGGCGATCTTGTTGGGGTCCTGACCCGTCGCCAGCGCGGCGTACCAGACGCGCGTCGTCATGTCGGCATAGCCGCCGACCTTGCCGGCATATTTGGGATCGGCGAGCAGTTTTGCGCCCTTTTCCTTGGCCTCCTCGGGCGAGATCACCGTCGTGTTGTAGGCAAGGCCAGTGGTTCCGTAGTCGTAGGGAACGGCCGAAAGTTTCGGCGTGATCTTGCGGAAAGGCTCGATCATCGCCGTCAGCACATTGGCCATGTTCGGTATGTTGGCTTCGTTGATCTCCGAGTTCCAGCCGGCCTGGACGTATTTGATGTAGTAGTTGACGCCGGACGAGTGGATGATCTGGTAGTCGCCCTCCTTCGAGGTCTTCATCTTGGTGATGATCTCGTTCTCGTCGCCGAACGTTCCCTGCACCACCTTGACGCCGGATTTGGCCGTGTAGGGCTGGAAGGCGAACTTGTCGATCGCCTCCTGGACAACACCGCCCCAGCCGTCGAAACGCACCTCGGTGGCGGCGGCGATGGCCCGCGTGATCCAAGGCATCTGTATGCCGACGGCGGCGGCCGCAGCGGCCGTCAGGCCGAGGAAATGGCGGCGCGACAGGTCGCCATTGCCGTATCGCTCCGTCAACCTCTCGAGTCTTCTGGTCTGCGTCAGTTTCATGTCAGTCTCCCATTTGTTGCTTTTGTGTTTTCAACCCGGAAAGCAGCTTGGCGGCCAGGCCGCCCAGCAGCGGTATGCCGACCGTGATCACGATCATCAACGTGCCCAGAGCGTTGACTTCCGGGCTGATCGAGACTTTCAGCATCGACAATATCTGCGTCGGCATCGTCTCGACGCCGGCGGGCCGCCAGAACAGGCTGGCGGTGGTGTTGTCGAACGAGATGGTGAAGGCGAGCAGCACGCTGGCGAACACCGCCGGCATCAGCAGCGGCAGCGTGATCTCGCGAAAAGTCGAGCCGCGCGGCGCGCCGAGCGACAACGCCGCTTCCTCATAGACGCGCCTTATGCCGATCAGCCGCGCCTGGATGACCAGCACGACGAAAGGCAGGGCGAGCAGGATGTGGCCGAGAAGCAGGATGAGATAGCTGCGCGGCTGGTCGATCGCCTTGATCATCACCAGCAGGCCGACGCCGAGGATGGTTTCCGGCACCAGCGCCGGCAGGATCGCCAGCGTATTGACAGCCGACTTTCCGGGGAATTCGAAGCGCACCAGCGCCAGCGACGCCCCGATGCCGACCAGCGTCGTAACCGCGGCGGTGGCAAGCGCGATCCACAGCGACGTCCGGAAGGCCGTCAGCACGTTCTCGTTCTGCATCAGCACTTCGTACCAATGCAGGCTGAAGCCGGTGATCGGAAAGCCACCGAACATCGAGGCATTGAACGACAGCACCACCGTGGCGACGATCGGCGCGAACATGAAGATGTAGACCAGAAGCGTCATCACGCAGGTGAGCCGCCAGCCCCAACGGCCCGAACCGTCGCTCGGCGCGTTCAAGCGCCCATGCCCTTCATGATCTGCGACAGGCCCATGTAGCGGCTGTAGGCGACCGCCACGAGGCCGAGAAGAATGAACAGCACGATGGAGAGCGTCGCGCCGAGCGGCCAGTTCAACTGTCCCATGATCGTGTCATAGATCAGGTTGCCGAACAGCGCGTCGCGCGGGCCCCCGAGCAGTTGCGGCGTGACATAGCTGCCGGCCGCCAGCACGAAGCAGAGCAGCAACCCCGCGGCGAGACCGGGCAAAGACAGCGGCAGCGTCACTTCGCGAAACGCCTGGGCGCTTGTGCAGCCCATGGAGCGGGCCGCCAGGATCAGGCTGCGGTCGATGCCTTCCAGGCTGACATAGACGTTGAGGATCATGTAGGGCAGCAGGAAATGCACCAGTCCCATGATGACGGCGGCTTCCGTGTAGAGCAGGCGCAAGGGTTCGCTGATAAGGCCGAGATGCAGCAGCGTCGCGTTGATCAGCCCCTGTTCGCCGAGGATATGGATCCAGGAAAAGGTTCTGATGGTGAAGCTGATCCAGAACGGCACGATCAGCAGCAGGAGCAGCAGCCATTTGTAGCGGAAATTCGTGGCCCAGATGAAATAGGCCGGGAAGTAGCCGAGCAGCGCGCAGATGATCGCGGTGACGATGCCGACGCGCACCGTCTTCAGAAGGAAGCCGTGATAGTAGCTGTCGGAGAGGAATTCCTGCCAGTTCGCGAATGTCAGCGTCGCCTCTTCGATGCCCGCGGTGACGAAGGTGAAGAAGGTGTAGGCCGCCATCACCGCGATCGGCAGGAGCATCAGCAGGACGAGCAGGATGACGGTCGGAGCGGCGAGCGCCCACGCCAGCCGACGGTCGTTGATGCTCCACCCCGTCGTCGCGGCCATGCAAGCTCCCAGTCACCGCCATCTTGGTGTATGCTTTCGCCAGACGCAATGCGTGGCGTGAATTCACGGATTGTGCCAGGCCCGGCGGAGAATGAACTCGCTCCAGGGTTGCTTCCCCCGGCAAAAAGAAGCGCCGGCCTCGACAAAAATCATGGCGCCGTGAAGCCAAAGGTTCTATCCTGAATAGCTGATATCGCAACTGTTTTGCCGCTCATGATGGGCGGTGGATATCCGGCGCCTCTCGGCGAAGTGATTGGAACACGAGGGCTTTCCGGCAGTTGTATGAAGAGGCGGCGACTCACTATGAACCCCGCCGCTGTGTGAGGCAGCCATGCGCGGAAAAGAATCCGACGTCTTCGATCTTTTCTCGGAGATTTATGGGAGCGCGGCCCAGGAGGAGATGAGCCTCCAGCAATATCTGCTCGGCTGCCGCGAGGATAAATCGATGTATGCCTCCGCGCCCGAGCGGATGGTCGAAGCCATCGGTGAGCCGAAACTTGTCGATACCAGCGGGGATGAGCGGCTCGGCCGCATTTTCGCGAACAGGACGATCAAGATCTATCCCTCCTTTGCCGATTTCTACGGCATGGAAGACACGATCGAGCGTATAGCCGGCTATTTCCGCTACGCCTCCCAGGGGCTCGAGGAGCGCAAGCAGATCCTTTATCTGCTCGGCCCTGTCGGCGGCGGCAAATCCTCCCTGGCGGAGCGGCTGAAGAGCCTCATGGAAGAGCGTCCGATCTACACGCTGAAGGTCGGCAACCAGATCAGCCCGATTTTCGAATCGCCTCTCGGGCTGTTCCATGCCGAGCGCATGGCCGATCTGCTGGAGGAAAAATACGGAATTGCGCGGCGGCGGCTGAACGGCCTCGTTTCCCCATGGGCAGCCAAGCGGCTCGATGAACTGGCCGGCGACATTTCCAAGTTCAGCGTCGTGAGGCTGATGCCGTCGCGGCTTCGCCAGATCTGCATCGCCAAGACCGAGCCGGGCGACGAAAACAACCAGGACGTTTCCGCCCTGGTCGGCAAGGTCGACATTCGGCAGCTCGAGAACTTCAGCCAGTCCGACCCGGACGCCTATTCCTACAGCGGCGGATTGAACCGGACGACGCAGGGATTGCTGGAGTTCGTCGAGATGTTCAAGGCCCCGATCAAGGTCCTGCATCCCCTGCTGACCGCAACCCAGGAAGGCAGCTACAACGGCACCGAGAATTTTGGCGCATTTCCCTATCAGGGCATAGTCGTCGCCCACTCCAACGAGTCGGAGTGGCTGCAATTCAAGAGCAACAAGAACAATGAGGCGTTTCTGGACCGGATCCTGGTGGTCAAGGTGCCGTATTGCCTGCGCATCACCGAAGAACGCCAGATCTACGAAAAGCTGCTGCGCGAAAGCGAACTGGCCAATGCGCCATGCGCTCCGGAAGTGCTGGACATACTGAGCCGCTTCACGGTTTCGACCCGGCTGGCCGAGCACGACAATTCACCGCTTTACACCAAGATGCGCGTCTATGACGGCGAGAATCTCAAGGAGACCGATCCGAAGGCCAAGTCGGTCCAGGAATACCGCGACGCGGCCGGCGTCGACGAAGGGATGACCGGCGTGAGCACGCGCTTCGCCTTCAAGATACTGTCGCAGACGTTCAACTACGACACCCGGGAAGTGGCCGCCGATCCGGTGCATTTGATGTACATATTGGAACAGGCGATCCGGCGTGAGCAGTTCCCGAAGGAGGCCGAGGCGGCCTATCTGGATTTCATCAAGTCAGAACTCGCCGCGCGCTATGCCGAATTCATCGGCCACGAAATCCAGAAGGCCTATCTCGAATCCTACAGCGAATACGGCCAGAACCTGTTCGACCGCTATATCGCCTATGCCGATGCCTGGATCGAGGATCAGGACTACAAGGACCCCGATACCGGACAGATCCTCAATCGCGAGGTGCTGGACAAGGAGTTGTCGCAGATCGAGAAGCCGGCCGGCATCGCCAATCCCAAGGATTTTCGCAACGAGGTGGTGAAATTCACCCTGCGGGCGCGGGCCCGCAACCAGGGGCGAAACCCGTCCTGGACCAGCTACGAGAAACTGCGGGAGGTTATCGAAAAGCGGATGTTCGGGCAGGTCGAGGACCTGCTGCCGGTGATCAGCTTCGGTTCCAAACAGGACAGCGTGACGGAAAAGCGGCATACGGAGTTCGTGCAGCGCATGGTCCAGCGCGGCTATACCGAGCGGCAGGTCCGTCGGCTGGTGGATTGGTATATGCGGGTCAACAAGGCGGGCTGAGACCGGTCGGGGAAGACGCTCCATGCCGATCTTCATCGATCGCCGACTGAACCCTAAGGACAAAAGCCTCGGCAACCGCCAGCGCTTTCTGCGGCGTGTGCGCGAGGAGTTGAAGCGCAGCATCCGCGATCAGATCCGCACGGGCAAGATTGCCGACGTCGATGCCGAACACGCCGTCTCGATGCCGAAGCGGGGGACGGACGAACCGAGATTTCAGGAAGCGACGAACAGCGGGCGCCGTCAGCACGTCCTGCCGGGGAACAAGCAGTTCGTTCCGGGCGACCGTATCCCCAAGTCCGGCCAGGGCGGCGCCGCCGGGTCGGGTCCGTCACGAAAGGAATCGGAAGACGACTTTCGCTTCATACTGTCGCGCGAGGAGGTGCTCGATCTCTTCTTCGAGGATCTCGAACTGCCGGACCTGGTGAAGCTCAATCTGAAAGAAATCCTTGCTTACAAGCAACGGCGTGCCGGATTTGCCACGACCGGCTCTCCCACCAACATCAATGTCGGCCGCACCATGCGCCACAGCCATGGCCGCCGGATCGCGCTAAAGCGTCCGAAGCAGGATGAGGTGGACTTGATCTCGCAGGAGATCGCAGCGATCGAGGCTGACTCACCTGACATGGCGGCGCGCCAGCGGATCGCCGAACTGCGAGCGGAACTGGAGCGGCTTGAGCGCCGGCGCCGGCGGATCGCTTATATCGACCCGATGGACATTCGCTTCAACCGCTTCGACCCCCGGCCGATCCCGAACGCCAACGCTGTCATGTTCTGTCTCATGGACGTGTCGGGGTCGATGGGCGAACGCGAGAAGGATCTTGCCAAGCGCTTTTTCGTGGTGCTCCACCTCTTCCTGAAGCGGCGCTATGAGCGCACCGAAATCGTCTTCATCCGCCATACGCACGAAGCGCAGGAAGTGGACGAAGACACATTCTTCTACAGCACGCAAAGCGGCGGCACGGTCGTCTCCACGGCGCTGGAGGAGATGCGCCGCGTCATCGACGAGCGATATCCCAGCCGCGAATGGAACATCTATGCCGCGCAAGCATCGGACGGCGACAATTTCGCCACCGATTCCGAACGCTGCATCGCGCTTCTCAACGGTGAAATCATGCGCCTGTGCCAGTATTTCGCCTATGTCGAGATCATCGACGAACGCGAGAGCCACATTTTCGGCGCCACCGAGAACGGGACATCGCTCTGGCGCGCCTACAGCGCGATCAATCAGAAGTGGCCGAACTTCCAGATGAGCCGCATCGCCAGGCCCGCCGACATCTACCCCGTGTTCCGGCAACTCTTCACCAAGCAATCGGCCGTGCAAAAGAAGTGACGAAGGGGCGCGTCCATGCGGGCAGGCAATTTGCTGTTTTCAACGTCCGATTGGGATTTCCAGACGCTGTCGCGCGCCTACGAAACCATCGAAGCCATCGGGCTCGACGAGCTTCATCTCGACATCTACCCGGTTCAGATGGAAATCATCTCGTCCGAACAGATGCTCGATGCCTACTCCTCCGTCGGCATGCCGCTGATGTATCGTCACTGGTCCTTCGGCAAGCATTTCCTCTATCAGGATCTGCTTTATCGGAAGGCCGGGCGCGGCCTGGCCTACGAACTCGTCATCAATTCCAATCCGTGCATCGTTTATCTGATGGAGGAGAATACCGCGGCGCTGCAGGCCCTCGTGACTGCTCACGCAGCCCTTGGCCACAACCACTTCTTCAAGAACAATTACCTGTTCAGGGAATGGACCGACGCCGGCGCGATCCTGAGCTACCTGGATTTCGCCAAGGGCTATATCGCGCACTGCGAGGACCGGCACGGTCTGGCCGCCGTCGAAGCCATCCTCGATGCGGCCCATGCCCTGATGGAACAGGGCGTGTTCAGGTATCGCCGCCCGCCGAAACTGTCGTCGGAAAAGCAGCGCGAAGGCCTTCGCGAGCGGCTGGAATATGAAGAGCGCTCCTATAACGATCTATGGCGAACCCTCCCCGCCTCGAAGAGCGGGGATCAGGCCAGCGAGACGGCTTCCATCATGTCGGAGCGGAAGAAATCGCTCAAACTGCCTGAAGAAAACCTGCTCTATTTCCTGGAAAAGAACAGCCTGATCCTGGAACCCTGGCAGCGTGAGATCCTGAGAATCGTCCGGGTCATCGCGCAATATTTCTACCCGCAGCGGCAAACACAGGTTGTGAACGAAGGTTGCGCCACCTTCGTCCACTACACTATCATGAACACGCTGTTCGACCGTGGCCGGATCAGCGAAGGCGCCATGCTGGAAATCCTGCGCAACCATTCGAATGTGATCTTCCAGCCGTCGTTTGACGATCCCCGCTTTTCGGGCATCAATCCTTATGCGCTGGGCCTGGACCTGATGCAGGACATACAACGCATCTCGACGCAGCCGACCGCCGAGGATCGAGACTGGTTTCCCGACATCGCCGGCAAAGGCAATTGGCGCGAAACCCTGCTCGACGCCTGGGCCAATCACCGCGACGAGTCCTTCATCCGCCAATATCTGAGCCCGACCCTGATCAGGAAATGGCGCTTCTTCGTTCTGGGCGACGCCGCGAAGGAACCGCAATACGAAGTCGGCGCGATTCACAATGAGCGCGGCTACGAGAAGATACGCGCCGCACTCGCCCGCAGCTACGACATCGGCGCGAACCGGTCGGACATCCAGGTGGTCGATGTGGACCTTCTCGGCGACCGGTGCCTGCGTCTGCAGCACAAGGTCAATGACGGCATCGTGCTGGAGGAAGGCAGCCGCGACGCCACGTTGCGCCATATCCACAAGCTTTGGGGTTATGAGGTCAGCCTGGTGGGGACCGACGCCGAAACGGGCGCCACGGTCTACGAGCGTTCGAGCAGTCAGATCGGGGATTGAGGGACGATCGACAACCGGTTCCCCCGGAGCCGGTGCCTGGGCGCCATTTCAGGCGGCGGCCGGTTCGGCCTCGCGCAGCGCTGTGATCTGCAGGAACAGCGACGTCGGGTCGACGCCGGGGTGATTGTCCGGCAGGAGGTCAAGCGCCATCGACGATATTTTCGCCAGCAATTCGTCAAGCGTGACCGCATCGGCGGCGGCTGGAATATCGTCGCAATGCCCGCTCCACACGGAGGCCTCGTCATCCCAGGCGGCGGAAATGGTGAAGATGACCGGTTTTGCCATGTCGGCTCCGCTTTGAGGCGCGGGGCTGTGGCGCCGCGCGTCATGGCACTGTCCTATAGCATGTCCTGGCCGATCTACGCGAAGAAGTCCTTGTCCTCTTCCGCCAGATATTTGCGCGCGCCCTCGGCGTCGATATCGAGACCGAGACCCGGCGCTTCGAGCAGGTCGATCATGCTGTCCTTGACGATCTGTCCCTTCGGCAAACCGATGACGATGTCGTGCCACCACGGATCGGAGGCGCTTGGATATTCGAAGGCAATGTAGTTGGCCGGCAGGGTGGCGCAGACATTGATCAGCGCGCCAAGACCGAGCAGGCCGTTGGCCGTGCCGTGCGGGGCCATCATGATCGAGTGCATGTAGGCATGCTCGGCCACCCATTTCAGCTCAGCGATGCCGCCAATATCCGCCGGGTCCGGGCCGACGACGCGAACAGCCTGCGTCTCGATCAGCTCCTTGAAGTTATGCCGCAGATAGATCTGTTCGCCCGTGTGGATCGGCGTCGAGGTCGAAATCGTCAGTTCGCGATAGGCTTGGGGATTGACCCACGGCACGTAATCGCCCGTCAGCATGTCCTCGAGCCACATGAGATTGTATTTCTCGACGGCTTTGGCGAAGCGGATGGCGTCGGGCAGGAACCAGCCGGGGCCGCAGTCCAGCGCCAGCGAAACCTTGTCGCCCAGCACTTCCTTCATGGCGATGACGCAGTCGATCATGTGCGCCATGCCGCGCTCGCTGATCTGCCCCTGGTCCATGGCGCCGTGATAGCCGGCGGCCTTCTGGCGCACGCCGTAATGGAAATCGTCGATCGTGTCCTTCATGTTCGAATGGAAGCTGATGCCCTGCTTCACCATGAAGAATTTCTCGGGCAGCTCCATCATCCATTTGACGTCTGCGGCGTAGTCTTCGGGCCGGTCGCCGGTGCGCTTCCTGCGGATCGAGCCGTTATAGACCCGCACCTTGTCGCGCACCTTGCCACCGAGCAGCTTATAGACCGGCACGCCGGCCGCCTTTCCGGCTATGTCCCAGAGTGCATGTTCGATGACGCTGACCGCCGCGCCATAGGGCTTGAACGAGCCGCGCTGCCGGATTTTCAGCATGACGCGCTCGACGTCGGTCGGGTCCTCGCGGATCAGCGCATCGCGGAAATGCAGGACGAAGGGTTTCAGATAAGGCTTCGTCCATTCCGCCTCGCCCAGGCCATATATGCCTTCGTCGGTGACGATGCGGACGATCGGATGTTTGCCGATGACAGCGCAGCGCAGGTCGGTGATTTTCATGGTCGCCCCTACTTCACCGACGAGAAGGCGACGGGCGCCAGCAATTGATTGCTGATGTTGGCGACGATCTGTCCGTCGCGCTCGGATTCATCGCGCACCTTGAGCCAAACCGGGTCGGTGGCGAAAGCCGTCCATTTCGTCTGGCGCTCGGCCAGGGATTCCCAGGCGAGGAGGTATGTGAGGTGCTGGTTGCTTTCGCCCACCAAAGTCGTGAAGAACCCAGCCTGGCGGATGCCATGCTTGTCCCACAGCGCCAGCGTATGGTCGCTGAACCGCCTGAGCAGCGCTGGCAGCCGACCGGGCAGGCACTCGTAGATTCTAAGCTCGTAGATCATGGTTCTTTCCGAAATTGTTGCTCACCAATCATTCCGCCCGCGACCTGGTCAGCTCCAGGTCCGGTCCCAGGAAAATTCGTCGTCCCAGTGATCGGTCGGCTGCCAGATGCCTTTGACGCCTTCCTGCAGGTGCTTGACGATGACGTCATCAACCACATCGTCGATGCCGAGGCCAGGCTTGTCCGGCACGGTGATGAACCCGTCCTTGACCAGCGGCTTGGGCAGACCCGTGACGATATCGTCCCACCAGTCCACCTCGACGCTGTGATATTCCAGCGCCATGAAGTTTTCCGTCGCCACCGCGACATGCGCGGCGGCCATGGCCGCGATCGGGCTCTCCGCCATGTGAATCGCCATGGCGACGCCACGGTCCTGGGCCGCGTCGCCGATCTTCTTGGTTTCAAGGATGCCGCCAGTGGTGAGCAAGTCCGGATGGATGACCGAGATGCCGGCGTTGAGCAGCGGCTCGAAGGCTTCCTTCAGGTAGATGTCCTCGCCGGTGCAGATCGGCACCGATGTCGCCTGCTGAAGCAGCCGGTATTGCTCGGTGTACTGCCAGGGGATCACGTCCTCTAACCAGGCCGGCGCGTATTTCTCGATCCGCCGGGCAAGGCGGATGCCGTCCTGCAGCGAGATGTGGCCGACATGGTCGATGGCCAGCGGAACCTCGTAGCCGATAACCTCGCGGACTTCGTGTATGTACTGTTCCAGCAGGTCGATGCCCTTCTCCGTGAAACGCAGACCGGTGAAGGGATGCATCACGTTCTGCGCGTCATAGACGAGATTGCGGGCCTTGCGCTCCTCAAGCGAGCCGCCGCGGCCGCGCGGATTGCCGCGAAGCCCGTCGAGCACGCCGGCGGGGCCAGCTACCGCGCCCGGGATATGGGCGATCTGCATCAGGCCCAGATCCATCTTCAGGAAGGTGAAGCCGAGATCCATTCGCGCCTTCAGCCGCTTGCCGGTCTCGGTGCCGCTCGGCTTTTCGGCGTCAGTATCGCAATAGACACGCACCTTGTCGCGGAACCGTCCCCCCAGCATCTGGTAGATCGGCACGCCATAGGCCTTGCCGGCGAGGTCCCAGAGGGCGATCTCCACAGCCGATACGCCGCCGCCCTGCCGTCCATGGCCGCCAAATTGCTTGATGCGGCGGAACAGCCGGTCGACGTCGCAGGGGTTCTCGCCCAGCAACCGGCTCTTCAGCATCAGCGCATAGGTGGCGCTGGCGCCGTCGCGCACCTCGCCCAGGCCGACAATGCCCTGGTTTGTGTAGATCTTGACGAGCGCCGAAGTGAACGGCGCGCCGACGATCTCGGCGACGCGCAGGTCGGTGATCCGCAATTCGGATGGCTTCGAGTTCGTGTTTACGCGATCAAGAGCCGCGTCGGCTTCACCCATCTTTGGCATGACTTGTCCTCTCGTTCCAGGGTGTGTTGATATTCAGGTGACTCCGGCCTGCAAATGGCGGCTTTCTGCGCTTCCGGTACTCACGTACCAGAATTTACGCTGCGTTCCGGTTCTCGAAATCCACCATTTTCGGCTCGGTCTCACCTGAATCTCAACACACCCTAGCCGAGCTCAATTTCGTGGGCCGCGAGGTAATCGCGATTCATCTCCACGCCAAGACCAGGCTTTGACGTCAGTTTGAGGCTGCCATTCGAGTTGTCGAGCGGCTTGTCGATGAGGTGATCGTATTTGCTCAGATTCCACTCAGACGTTTCAAGCTTGTAGAAGTTGGGAACGGTCATCATCACCTGCGCTCCGGCCACCACGTTGATCGGCCCGGCCGCATCGTGGGGTGAGACCGGTATGTAGTAGGCCTCGCAAAGCGCGGAGATCTTCTTCAATTCGGTGATACCGCCGGTCCACGTGACATCCGGCATGATGTAGTCGGCGAGCTTGTTTTCCAGCACCGGCACAAAATCCCACTTCGTATGGCCGCGCTCGCCCCAGGATATCGCTGCACTCACCTTTTCACGCACCTGCCGGAGAGCGTTGAGGCTCTCGGGCGGACACGGCTCCTCGAACCAATCGATCTGACCGGCCTCCTCGAGGCTGCGGCAGAGGCGAATAGCGGTAGGAACATCGAAGCGGCCGTGTGCGTCGATGAGGATTTCGATTTCCGAACCTGCGGTTTCGCGGATCAAAGCCGTGAGTTCGGCGGCTTCGCGCTCGTCCTTGCGGGTCATGCTGCCGTCAAGATAGCCGTCCCGCTGTTCGCGGGCCAAGCCGTCGGTGATGCGGCCCTGATAGGGAAATGGATCGAACTTCAGCGCCGTGTGACCGGACTCGACGATGTCCCGGATTTCCCGGATGACCCCTTCCTTGCTGGTGAACTTGCGCTGATCAGGATGGGTGTAAAGCGCGATTTCATCGCGAACCGCCCCGCCCAGCAGTTCGTAGATCGGCTTGCCCAGGACTTTCCCCCGGATATCCCAGAGGGCTATATCGATGGCGCTCACGCATTCGACGGCGGCGCCGCGGCTGCCCATGTAGGTGAAGCTGCGGAAAATCTTGTGCCAGAGATGCTCGATACGCGCTGGATCCTCGCCTGTCACGGCGACGCCGATCTGCCGCAAGATCATGCAGAGGGCGCGATTGGCGAGCTTCGTCGTGGTGGTGATCTCTCCCCAGCCGCTGACCCCCTCGTCGGTCGTCACCTCGACGAACAGGAACTCGCCCCAATAGGAGGCAGCGGACTTGATCAGCCACGGCCTGATGCTCGTGATTTTCATCTCAATTACCTTCTCTGAAATTGTCAGCTGACGATGTTCTAGACTGGACCGACGCCCTATCCGGCTCGAGCGGCGTTGCGCGCCCGCATCTGTTCGAGAATATGCCGACCGGAACCCTCGACATGGCGGGAAACGAGTTCGGCCGCCTCGTCGGCTTTTCCCGCCTTTACCAGCGCGATGAGTTCGCGGTGCTCGCGCATGATTGCGGCACGGCGCGCGAGCGTGAAATTGAAGCGCCGGCTCACGGCTCGCAGCACTTCGCGATGCTTCCACCAAAGCTCGGCGGCATGGCGGTTATAGTGGCGTTGGTACATCACGGTGTGGAAGGCGGTGTCCAGCTCACTGTGCCTGAATGTGTCGGCGAAGTTGTTCTCTTCGATCAGGCCCTGGAGGCGTTCGAGTTCGGCGATGTCCTCGACGGTAGCCATATTCACAAACCATCGCGTCAGGGCGGGCTCGATCAGGACACCGATCTCGTAGATATCCCGGACAAAATCCTGATCTATGGGTCGGACGCGCGCGCCTCGGTTGGGAACAAAGATGACAAAGCCTTCCCCACGCAACAGTTGCAGGGCCTCGCGCACGGGGTTGGTCGAGGTGCCGTGACGCCGGGCGAGATCGGCGACCACAAGCCGTTCGTTGGCGGCGAGCCGTCCTTCGATGATGTCTTCCCTGATCAGTTCATAAAGCGATGCGCCCTCGCTGGATGCCCCGATGAGATCGGTCTCCACAGGTGGCTCGGCTTTGAATGTGCTTATTTCGGCCAAGGCCGGGCCCCACCATCAATACACGCATCGACCCATATCACGCACGATTTGCACAAACAATGTACGATCTAAGCGCGTTGACATGCAATCCGTGATCTGAAAACGTATCAGGTGATCGAAGGCATACATACAGCACAAGACATTGGCCCACGGTCGAACGAATAAGGACCGCTTGCATCGGCGCAGAGCGGCAAGGGAGAACCTGGAGGATACCTATGACGAGGATTACGCTCGGCGGTGCCGTCCTGCGCGGCACCGTTGTCACTGCTTTAACTGCATCGCTGATGTGCACATCGGCACTGGCTGAACCGCCGGTGGACCTGAGCAAATGGTCGCCGGAATACGTGCGCTCCATTGCTGGCACAGAGGAATTCGATACTGCCGCGGAGTGCGGCAAGGTTACCCCGCTCGACTACAAGGGGCGCCTGACGTTCTGGTATCAGGGCGTGTTCGAGGGTGATCCCGACCTGCTGCGCCAGTACTACAAGGATTTTTTCGAGACCTTCCGCAAGACTTATCCGAACATCCAGCTTGAGGATCAGGCTCTCACCTACAACGATCTGCTCGACAAGTTCCGCACCGCGCTCCTTGGCAATGCCGCGCCGATGGCGGTCCGGCTGCAAATCCTGGGAGGAACCGAGTTCGCCTCCAAGGGCTATCTCGAGCCGCTCAAGCCCGAGGACGTCGGCTGGTCGACCGAGGACTTCTGGCCCGGCGCCATGAAAGCCGTGACCTGGGATGGAGTGGGCTACGGTATTCCTACCAACAATGAGACGATGGCTCTGATCTGGAACGCCGATATCTTCAAGCGTGCAGGCCTCGATCCGGACAAGGCGCCGGCAACCTGGGACGATGTCGTCGCTTATTCCAAGCAGATCCACGATAAGCTCGGCATCGCCGGCTACGGCCTCGTTGCCCGCAAGAACGCCGGCAACACGCCCTACCGCTTCATGCCCCAGCTATGGGGTTACGGCGGCGGAGTCTTCGATGAAGCCGATCCGAGCCCGAACTATGGCGAGATCAGGCTGAACAGCGAAGCAAGCAAACGCGCCCTGCAGGCGTCGTATGACATGTATGTTCGCGACAAGTCGGTCCCCGTTTCGGCCCTCACCAACCAGCAGGCGGACAACCAGCCTCTGTTCGTCGCCGGCCAGTTGGGCATGATGATCTCGCACCCGTCCGACTACAACGTCATGCTCGACCTCCAGAAGAAAGCCACGGGCGCCGACAAGGAAAAGGCGCAGACCGTCATCGACAACATGCGCTACGGTCTTATTCCGACAGGTCCGGACGGCAAGCGTGCGGTCGTCTTCGGCGGCTCCAACATCCACATCCTCAAGCCCGAATATGTCGAGGGCGGCAAGGTGGACGAGCCGGCCGCAAAGGCCATCATCTGCTTCTGGACGAGCCCTGAATGGTCGCTGAAGATGGCCTATGCCGGCTCCAACCCGGGCAATCTCAACGGCTTCAAGACCAAGTGGATGAAGGAACGCCTGGACAACATCAAGTTCCTCGATGTCACCACGTCGATGCTGCCATACGGCATCCCGTTCCCGGCCCTGCCGCAAGCTCCCGAGATCATGAACATCATCGTCCCGGACATGCTGCAGAACGCCTTGACCGGCGCCATGACCGTCGACCAGGCGGCCGACGACGCGGCTGCCAAGGTAAAGGAACTGATGGGCGGGCTCTAGGCCTCACCTGTCGCGAACCGGGCCGGCAGCTCTCGCGCTGCCGGCCAACATTTCGCATCAAGACAAGGGCTTGCCAACGATGACCACGGTGACTGGCGGGGCGGACCCGGTTCGCGAACTGCGCGCAATACGTTCCGACTTGCTCCATCAGATATGGATCAGTCGGGCCGACTATCTTTATGTGCTGCCGGCCATCGTGGTGATGCTCGTCGTCATCGCTTACCCGATCTACTACACGATCGACCTGTCCTTCTTCAAAACGCCGCCAGGGCTGCAACTGAAGGACAAGAGTTTCATCGGACTGGAAAACTACACGACCATTCTCACCAGCGCGGTGTTCTGGCGCGTTACGCTTAACACGGTGATCTGGACGCTCAGCTCCACCTTGATCGCCTTCGTTCTGGGTTTTGCCCTGGCGCTCGCGCTGCATCGCGAATTCTTCGGGCGCGCCATGCTGCGCGCCATCTTCATCGTCCCTTGGGTGATCAGCGCGGTAGCCGCCTCCTACATCTGGAAGTGGATATACCACTCCGATTTCGGCATTATCGGGGTGGTGCTCATGCAACTAGGGATCGTAGACCGGCCACCGAACTTCATCGACAGCGTCAATACGGTCCTGCCTTCGCTGATCGTCGTCAACATCTGGCGCGAGTTTCCCTTCGCCCTGATCATGATGATGGCGGGACTGCAAACCGTTCCCGAACAGCTTCTGCGTGCCGCGCAAGTCGACGGCGCCTCGGCATGGCAGCGCTTCTGGCACGTGACCTTTCCGCACCTGCGCGGGGTCTCCACCGTCACGATCCTGCTGCTCGCGGTAGCGAACTTCAACTCCTTCGTCATTCCCTGGATCATGACGGGTGGCGGACCCTCGAATGCCTCCCACATCTGGATCACGCACATCTATGAGCTCGCCTTCGGGCGTCAGCGCTGGGGGGTGGCGTCCGCCTACTCCGTGCTGCTGTTCATCATCCTGATGACGCTGGGCTATTTCTACGTGCGCGCGCTCAGCCAGGGCGAGCGAAAGGAGCCGGGGGCATGAATTCGCCGGCTGAAGGCTCGACGCACCGTCGCAGGCGGATTGACGGCTGGCGCTGGATCGGCCGATTCTTCCTACTGTTCATGCTGCTCTACACCGCGGTGCCGATGGCATGGATGATGCTGACGTCCATCAAGTCGCAGTTCGCGGCCATGACGTACCCGCCAGAGTGGTGGCCGAGCGAACCAACGCTGGCGAGCTACAGGAACCTGCTCGATCCCCAGAACAGTGTCGGCAAGGACTTCCTGCAGTTCTTCTGGAACAGTCTGGTCGTTTCCACGCTGACGACGATCCTTTCAGTACTGGTTGCGGTGCCGGCAGCGTACGCCTTTTCGCGCTTCAGCTTTCCGGGACGAAAGTTCCTGTTCTTCGCGGTGCTGCTGAGAAACATGTTCCCGGCGGTGATCTTCCTTGTCCCGCTCTTTATCCTGATGCGCTTTCTAGGCCTCGTGAACACGCACGGTTCGCTGGTCCTTACCTACATGACCTTCGGCCTGCCGCTCGCGATCTGGCTGCTCAAGGGATTCTACGACAACATTCCGGTACAACTCGAGCAGGCCGCGCGCATCGACGGCGCCACGCGCTTCCAGGCCTTTTACTTGATCGTGATGCCACTTTCCGTGCCGGGGATCATTGCCACGGCGATCTATTCGTTCATCGGCGCGTGGAACGAATACATCTACGCCTACACGTTTATCTCGAGGAACGACCAACTGACCCTGCCGGTAGGCGTCCAGCGATTCTTTTCGGAAAACACGACCGATTTTCCGGGGCTGATGGCCGCGAGCTTCATGATGAGCGTGCCGGTCGTGGTTCTGTTTCTCGTCCTTCAGAAATATTTCGTCCGCGCGCTGACCGAAGGCGCCGTCAAGCACTGAGGAGAATGGATGGCCCAGGTCGTTTTGCGGGACGTCGTCAAGACCTACGGCAATCTCTACGCCGTCAATCATGTATCGCTGACCGTCGCGGACGGCGAGTTCGTGGCGCTGGTCGGCCCTTCCGGCTGCGGCAAGACGACGACACTCAACCTGGTGGCGGGGCTCTTGCCGATATCGGGCGGCGACATTTTTATCGGCGACCGGATGGTGACCGATCTCGATCCCAAGGACCGGGACATCGCCATGGTGTTCCAAAACTATGCGCTCTACCCGAACAAGACCGTCTTCAACAATCTCGCCTTTCCGCTGCAGATGCGCAAACAGTCCCGCGACATGATCGACAGGAAGGTGCGCGACGCCGCGAAGGTCCTGGACATCACCCATCTGCTCGAACGCCGTCCGCGTGAACTCTCCGGCGGCCAGCAGCAGCGCGTCGCGCTCGGCCGCGCGCTGGTGCGCGACCCGGCGGTGTTCCTGATGGACGAGCCGCTCTCCAACCTCGACGCCAAGCTGCGGGTGCAGATGCGCAGCGAGATCAAGCGCTTCCATCACAACCTCGGCGCCACCATCGTCTACGTGACCCACGACCAGCTCGAGGCGGTCACCATGGCCGACAAGATGGCGGTGATGCATGGCGGCCTGCTCCAGCAATATGACGCGCCGGCCAACGTCTTTGCCAATCCGGTCAACACCTTCGTTGCAAGCTTCGTCGGCAGCCCGGCCATGAGCCTGATCCCCGTCGATATCGTCAACACGGGCGGCGGCACCGCGCTCAAGGGCGCCACAGGCTGGGAGTTGCCGCTTTCCGCCATGAACGCACGCAAGGTGCAAGGATCGAGCGATCGAAAAGCGGTGCTCGGCGCGCGTCATTCCACGCTCAAACTGCACAAATCGGCATTGCCCGGAGCCATCCCCGGCAAGATCTACAGCGTCGAACCCACCGGCGACGTCACCTTCGCCCAGATCCTGATCGATGGCGAAATGGTCAACATCAGCCTCGATCCGAGCGTCGCGATCCAGCCCGACGAGCCGGTGTGGATCGAGTTCGACCAGGACCGGATGCACCTGTTCGACGCCCAGACGACAATGGCGCTGAAGGCGGCGTAAGGCCCATGACTGGAGAGGCCATCGGGTCTCTTACCCCCACCCCTAACCCCTCCCCACAAGGGGGAGGGGGACTAGGTCGGTGTTGTATCAAAGCCGATCAATCAAGGTTGGCGCAAGTCGGCACTGCCGCAAAGTCCCCCTCCCCCTTGTGGGGAGGGGTTAGGGGTGGGGGTAATTCTGTCTGCGACTACCCCGACACGATCGAGGGGAATTTATGAAAATCACCGCCATCATCCCCTACCCGACCTGGGTCGGCATCCGGAATCAGCTCATCGTCAAGGTCGAGACCAACGAAGGCATCTACGGTTGGGGTGAGAGCGGTCTGTCCGGGCGCGAGAAAGCGGTCGTCGGGGCGATCGAGCATTTTCGCGAGTTCCTGATCGGCCGGGATCCCATGGCCATCGGGGCGCTGTGGCAGGAGATGTACCGCAGCCAGTATTTCGAGGGCGGGCGCGTGCTCACCGCCGCCATCTCGGCCATCGACATCGCGCTGCACGACATCAAGGGCAAGGCGCTGGGTGTCCCGGTTTATCAACTGCTCGGCGGCAAACAGCGCAATCACGTCCCGACCTTCGTCACGACGCGGGGACCTTGCGGCTCCCAAATGATCGAGCAGGCGCGGGAACTCATGGCGATGGGCTGGAATGCCATCCGCCTCTTCCCGTCGGGACATGAGAGTGCCGACCTTTACGAGCCCCGCCAGAGCATCGCCGAAACCGCCAGATGGTGCGTCAAGGCGCGTGAAGAACTCGGCGAGACGGTGGTTCTGGGCGTCGACTATCACCACCGGCTGTCCGTCGCCGAAGCTGCCAGCTACTGCCAGAAGATGCCGTCGGGCACGCTGGATTTCCTGGAGGAACCGATCCGCGACGAGACGCCGGAAGCTTACGAGGCGCTGAGAAAACTGACCGACGTGCCGTTTGCCATCGGCGAGGAGTTTTCCTCGAAATGGCAGTTCCTGCCCTACATCGAGCGCGACATCCATCAGTTCAACCGCATCGACGTGTGCAATGTCGGTGGGCTGACCGAGGCCATGAAAGTCGCGGGCTGGAGCGAGGCGCATTACGTCGACATGATGCCGCACAACCCGCTTGGGCCAATCTGCACCGCGGCGACGATCCACTTGGCGGCGGCAGTCGCCAACTTTGCCTGGCTGGAGACCCGCGCCTCGCCCGGCGAGCTTTACCACGGTTTTGATGATGCCGGCATTTTCCCCGTCCAGCCGAAACTCGCCGGCGCCGTCTACGCGGTCGGCGACGCGCCCGGCCTGGGCGTCGAGGTTGATGAAGCGCTGGTGAAAAAGCAAAGCTTCAAGTTCTGGGAAGCCCCGCATCTGCGCCGCACCGACGGCTCCGTCACCAACTGGTAAGGCCTGCGGGCCGAAGGAGATTTGCCATGACCCATACGCCCGGCATCAACCGGCCGCCACGCGAGATCATCGATGCGCTGAGGGACATCGGCGCGGCGACGGTCGCCGGTACGCTCGGCCACATGGGCTTCCGCAATCCGCACATGGTGGGTCCGGTGGCGCAGAACCGCGGAAAGTCGATCGTCGGGCCGGCGCTGACGCTGCAGTTCATGCCGCAGCGGCCCGACCTGTTCAACGAGGGCGAATATGCCGACCCAGAGACGCAACTGCACCGGCACGTGCTCTACCACACGCAGGAAGGCGATGTGGTCGTCGTCGATGCCCGGGGCGATATGAGTTCGGGCGTGTTCGGGGATATGATGTCAACCTATTTTAAGGGAAGGGGCGGCGCGGGCATCGTGATCGACGGCTGCATGCGCGACCGGCCGAACGTCGAGAAGCTCGACCTGCCGCTCTGGCTTCGTGGCTGGACGCCAAATTACCATGTTCAGACCAGCATCTATCCCAACGCCGTTAATGTGCCGATTGCCTGCGGCGGCGTTACGGTGGTGCCCGGTGATATCATCGTTGCCGATGATGACGGGGTGGTGGTCGTTCCGGTCGTGATGGCTTCGCAAGTCATCGAGGAATCGAGGAAGCACCACGACTGGGAGGATTTCTCCCGCATGAAGCTGATGCAGGGCGCGCCGCTACAGCGCTACTACCCGCTGCATGACGATGCGCGGGGCGAATATGAGGAGTGGCGCAAGAACAACCAGCCGGAATAAGCCGGCCAGCGCTTTTTTGCGTTCGCCTGAACCGTCGCAGCCTCAGTAGGCAACCTGCCCTTCGCGGTTCGGCGTGCCGAGGACATGGGTCTTCGGCGGCATCATCACCTGGTCGAAGGTCTGCGTGAACATCGCCGCCGCGAAGAACGCAACCGCGCGAAGCGTTTCCGTCCCCGTGTTCTCGAGATCATGACGCAACGGCGTCGGCAGCACGAACACGCTGCCTGGCGCGACCGGGTGCGTCGTGCCGTCTTCCAGGTACAGCAGGCCGGTCCCGGCGATGATGTATTGGGTTTCCTCGGTGGCATCGGTATGCCAGCCGAGACGGCCGCCCGGCTCGATCTCGTAGACTATGGTCGACGAAGCGGTCGACCCGTTTCCACCATAACGGGCGAAGGCGCCCTGCCAACGCACAGCCGCGTCGCTCTCGCCCCAGACCTTGGTGCGAGGGAGACTGTTGGAATCGACGATCGGATTCATGATGCCCCATCCGCAAATGATGTTTGAGGCGAGCACCGTACCGGGTCGAGCGACCGCCAAAAGCAATTGCTTCGGACGCGGTTAAGAATACCTTCCGCGGCCTGCGGGATGGTTACTCATGACACGCCGTCAGGTTGGTACGTCGAAGCTCTCGAGTAGTGGGGAAGCCTTCGCCGGCCCATCCTCCATTCCCCAATATCCGCCGGCTTGCGTAGAAACGCCCGTCCGGCAGCACCGCCGCTTGTCATTTTTTCCGAACCAGCAGCCCGCACGCGACGGCCCTGTCTGTCGGGGTGACATGGGTATAGCAATAATCCAGTGTGTCGGCATCCACCACGGTGCCGTCGAACGTCCCGTCCTCGTCTGCGATGACAAAGCGCTTGCCATCCACGGACAAGGCCCCGATCAGCTTTTCGGACACCTTGGCCGACGACAGGACGCCCCAGAAGGTCCGTCCTTCCTGCCCTTCGAAACGGAAAACGAACTCCGACGCGTGCTTTTGAAGCGTGTCGTCACCACGCACCGGCACGGTTCCGCTCTTGGCATGCCGGCTCGGTCCGTCCACGATATGAGCGCCCTGCGCCGGGGTCCACGTCCCTTTCAAGTCCGGCACCTCCTGCGCTATGGCGGCCCCGCCTCCGGTCAACAGGATCACAAGCGCACCGATTGCACGAAAGTTTCTCATTCCCAAGCCCCTCGGTTTTTCGCATCGAATGTAGCGTCGACGAGAGACGGCTGTATAGACCGCCGCATCGCTGGGGAGCGCCTTTCGTCGAACGGCGCCTCAACATCGAGGGACCGGCGGCCGGGCTTTTTTCGCCGTCAGCCGGCCGCCGGACAGTCGGCATCGTAACCAGTTTGCACGTCCGCTTGCTCACTGCGGCGGCCCGCGGCTTTCATGGCGTCGTCGCATGCAACGCGCACCATGGAGATGCTTATCGCGCGCCCGCTTCGCCCCCGGCGAAGAAGCGATTCTCCGGCCGGGCGAGGCCGAGATTCTCCCGCAGCGTCGTGCCCTCGTATTCAGTGCGGAATAGCTTGCGGCGCTGTAGTTCGGGGACGACCAGATCGACGAAATCGTCGAGGCCGGCTGGCAGATATGGAAACATCACGTTGAAGCCGTCGGAGCCGTCGCCGTGCAGCCAGGCTTCCATCTCGTCGGCGATCGTTTGCGGCGTTCCGACGAAGGCGAGCCCGGAATAGCCGCCGAGCCGCTGCGCGAGTTGCCGGACGGTCAGGTTTTCCCGCCGCGCCAGGTCGATCACGCGCTCGCGGCCGCTCTTGCTCTGGTTTGTTTCCGGAATTTCCGGTAGCGGCCCGTCGGGATCAAAGCCCGACGCATCATGCCCGAGCGCGATCGACAGCGAGGCGATACCGCTTTCGTAATAGACCAGGCTGTCGAGCTTCGCCCGCTTGGCACGGGCCTCCTCCACTGTGTCGCCGACAATGACGAAAGCGCCGGGTAGGATTTTGATGGAATCGCGGGAGCGGCCGAGTTTTTCCGCCCGCCCCTTGACGTCTGCGAAGAAGCGCTGGCCGGCGGCGAGATCGCCATGCGCGGCGAAGATCATTTCGGCCGTTTCCGCCGCGAGTTGGCGCCCGGCTTCGGACGCGCCGGCCTGGACGATCACCGGCCAGCCCTGCACAGGCCGGGCGATGTTGAGAGGTCCGCGCACCGATAGCTGAGGCCCCTTGTGGTTCAAAACATGCAGTTTGGCGGGGTCGAAATACAGCCCACTCTCCTTGTCACGGATGAAGGCGTCGTCGGCAAAGCTGTCCCACAGGCCGGTGACCACGTCGTAGAATTCGCGGGCGCGATGATAGCGTTCGTCATGCTCGACATGATCCTCCAGCCCGAAATTCAGGGCCGCGTCGGGGTTCGAGGTCGTCACGATGTTCCAGCCGGCGCGCCCGTTGCTGATATGGTCGAGCGAGGCGAAGCGCCGGGCGATGTGATAGGGCTCGTCGAAGGTGGTCGAGGCGGTCGCCACCAGGCCGATGCGCTCGGTGACCGCCGCCAGAGCCGACAACAGCGTGAACGGCTCGAACGACGTCACCGTATGGCTGCGCCGCAGCGCTTCGATCGGCATATTCAGCACCGCCAGATGGTCGGCCATGAAGAAGGCGTCGAATTTGGCGGCTTCCAGCCTCTGCGCGAAATGCTTGAGATGGCCGAAATTGAAATTGGCGTCTGCATAGGCGCCGGGATAGCGCCAGGCGCCGGTGTGCAGGCTGACGGGCCTCATGAAGGCGCCGAGCCGGAGCTTTCGGTCTTGAGCCATCGGAAAGGCCCTTTCTTCTGATGTCTGCTTGGGATCAGCCGCCCATGCTAGATGAGCATGGGAAACCGGCATTCAAGGGAGCATGTAGAGACAGGCCCGCATTATCCATGGCAGACATCGGGTATGCCAAGAAGCGCCATTCCAATTCTCCGGCCGGTCCGGCGAATTCCGTCCGGATTGCCGTTCCAGGATGACATGCCTCTTAAGCCGCCGCGGAGGTGGAAGCCGGACCGACGAGGTCGGCATAATGCCGTCGCGCCACGTCGGGATGCGACCGCAGCCGGCTCTTCAGGACATTGGTGCCGACATCGCGGAAAAGCGGATTGTCGGGATCGCTGGCCGGCCCTCGCGCCTCGGCGGCCAACTCGTCCGGAAGGGTGAGCAGCGGGATGGTCGCGTCGAGCCGCGCGCTGAAGAAGAACGGCACAGAGATGCGTTCGACGCCTGCCGGCGGGGTGACGACACGATGCACGGTCGCCCTGAGATAGCCGTTGGAGGCGAGTTCGAGCAGTTCGCCGATATTGACCACCAGCGTGCCGGGGATCGGATCGACATCGACCCAGCCGCCGCCATATTCGACCTGGAGTCCTTTGTTCTGGTCCTGAAGCAGGAGGGTGAGGAACCCGCCGTCCTTGTGGGCGCCGACGCCCTGCGTGTCGCCGGTCAGGTCGCGGCCGGGATAACGGACGATCTTCATGCGGTGGTTCGGCTGGTCGGCATAGATCGGGTCGAACGCATCCTCCGGCTGCTCCAGCGCCAAGGCGAAAGCCTTCAGCAGGCGGATGGCGACGGCGGTCGCCCTGCCCTGCCAGTCCAGCAGAAGTGGTTTTAGCTCCGGCTGGCTTGCGGGCCACTGGTTCGGCCCTTGCAGGCGCGTCCAAGGTGGCAGCCCTGGTCCCTGCGGTATCGCCTCGCGCTCGACGCCGATGTCGAGCTGCTCGCGCCAGTCGGCCTTGCCCTTGGTGAACTCGCCGCCGGCGCGCGTGTAGCCCCGGAATTGCGAGGAATTGACCATGCCGATCGACAGCTTTTCGGCCTCCGCAAGCGCGAAGAAGCGCCGCGCAGCGGCCAGCAGGACGTCGATCTGGTCGTTCGGGATGCCGTGGCCGGAGAGGTAGAAGAAGCCGACGTCGCGCGCCGCCGAACGCAGATCGGCGAGGAAGGTCCGCCGCTCGGACGCGCCCGGTTCAAGCCGCGAAAGGTCGAGCACGGGAACAATTCTGGTCATCGGTTAGCTCCGGGCTGCGGCAGGCCGGCGGCTTGACGGAAAATCATGTGCCGTCGCCTGTCGCGAAAGCGATGCGCGACGGTGACACGGCGAGCGCGCCAATCAAAGGAAGCGGCATTCAAAGTGCAGCCAAGTGGAGGCAATTTGACGCCTCGCTCGGCTTATAGCTGGAAACAAATTCCGAGGTTCGGTGCAACGGGCGGTTTGACGGCCGAACGGAACAGTACACCGACCCGGCCCCAAAACGCCATCGGCGGAGGCCCCACCAGCGGCGACTGCCTCCGGACCTGTGCCTCAGAAAGCCACCGTCTTGTGGCCGTTGATCATGACGCGGCCCTCAAGATGCAGCTTGACCGCCCGCGCCAGCACCCGGCTTTCGATGTCGCGGCCGACGGCGACGAAATCCTCGGCGCTCATCGCGTGGGTGACACGTTCGGTCTCCTGCTCGATGATCGGACCCTCGTCGAGATCGGAGGTGACGTAGTGGGCGGTCGCGCCGATCAGCTTCACGCCGCGGTCGAAGGCCTGGTGATAGGGTTTTGCGCCCTTGAAGCTCGGCAGGAAGGAGTGGTGGATGTTGATGGCGCGGCCATAGAGCCGATCCGACAGACCTTCGGAGAACACCTGCATGTAGCGGGCGAGGATGACCAGTTCCGCGCCGCTGTCAGCGACGAGCGCTTCGAGCCGTTCTTCCTGCGCTGCCTTGCTGTCGCGGCTGACCGGCCAGTGGTGAAAAGGTATGCCTTCCAGTTCGGCGATGCGCCGGGCGTCCTCGTGGTTGGAGACGATGGCCGCGACTTCGGCGTTCAGCCAGCCGACGCGGATCTGGTAGATGAGATGCAGCAGGGCATGGTCGAATTTCGAGACCATGATGACGATCTTCGGCCGCCGCCCCTGATCGAAGAGCGAGGTGGTCATGCCGAACCGTTCGATCGTCGGCTGGAGCACCCGCCCCAATGTGCCGACCGTCGCAGCCGGCGGGCCGGCGAAGGCGAGGCGCATGAAGAAGCGGTTGCTCTGACGATCCCAGAACTGGCTGCTCTCGGCAATGTTGGCGCCGATTGCCGCCAGTTCAGCGCTGACGGCCGCGACTATGCCCGGCCGGTCCTCGCAGGACAGGTTGAGCACATGCACCGGCTGCGCCAGCGTTTCCGCGGGACCGCGGCCGGCGAGGGTTTGTGCGCTCATGCGTCGATCCGTTCCATGAAGCGGGCAAGCTCGTCAGGCGCCATGTGCACCAGGTGCTTGTCCTCGGGATAGGCCTTGCTGTTCACGTCGGCCACGAACTCGGAGAAAGCGGCGACGCGCTCGGCCTGCAGCCGGTCATATTCGGCGGCAAAATTGCGGTAAACCTTGGAATGACGCGGCATATGGCCCCGGTTCTGGCCAAGCACGTCCTCGGCGAACAGGTACTGCGCGTCGCAGCCCGTGCCGGCGCCCATGGAGAGCAGGAACAGCGAGGTGCGCTGCGAGATCGCCTCGGCGACCTCGACCGGCACGACCTCGATCTCGGCGCCGAAAGCACCCGCGGCCTCAAGCTGCTTGACCGCGTCGAAAACCTGCATCGCCGTATCGGCGGTCTTGCCGACCGCCTTGAAGCCACCGGTCCAGGTGGCGCGCGACGGGATCAGCCCGACATGGCCGATGACCGGGATAGCCTCATCGGCCATGCGCTTCACCGTGGCATAGCTGGCGCTGCAATAGACCGCGTCGGCGCCGGCCTTGTACATGCGGAACGCCCAGCGCACGAAATCGTCGGCGGTGCCGATCTCGAAGAAATTCTCGCCCGGCATCGAAAACAGGCTCGGCGCCACCTCGCGGTATCGCGGATCGAGGATGAGCGTCGGTGGGATCGACACGATATCCACCCCTGCCCGCTCGGCGGCCTCCGCCTCGTCCAGATTCATGACGCGCAGCATGGTAAGCTGGCGCTTGCCTTTAATGGCGCGAAGGTCGGCGATCGTCGGTCTTTTTCTAGTCATCGGTTTTTTATCCCCCCTTATGCGTGTTAGGCGGCCAGCAAGGCCTTGAGCTTGGTATCCGGCGCGATAAGTTTTTCGCGCGGCGGATAGGCACGCTTGGCGATCAGCATCTCGGCCAGCCTGATGTCGCGCGCGACCGAATTGCCCTGCCCGATGCCGCTGGCGGCAACAAGGCGACCGTCGGCGGCGAGGTGGAAAAGGATGAAGGCATCCGCACCCATGTCGCGACGAACGGTCTCAACGCCCTCGTCCGACAGACCGGCGATCTGTAAGCCTAGATCGTACTGATCCGACCAGAACCACGGAACTGCGTCATGGGTCTCTTCGGCCCCGAGCATGTTTTTTGCGGCGAGCGCACCTTGTTCCTGGGCATTGCGCCACGCTTCCAGCCGAACCCGCCGCCCGCCATAAAGCGACAGCGGAAACGAGCAGCAGTCGCCGGCGGCAAAGATGTTTTGATCGGAGGTACGCAGATGCGCGTCGACGGCCACGCCATTGTCGATGGCGAGCCCGGCGGCTTCGGCCAGCGCTACATTGGGCACGGCCCCGATGCCGATCACACACAGATCACCTTCGACCGCATGGCCGTCGGCCAACTGGATGCGGACTCCGGCCGCAAAATCCTCGATTGCCGTGATACCCTTGCCGCAGAAGAAATGGACGCCCTTGGTCGCATGCTCGGCATGGATGATCCCGGCGATCTCGGCCGGAACGCCGCGCATCAGGATGCGCGGCTGCGCCTCGATGACGGTGACCGGGCAGCCAAGTTTGCGGGCGGAAGCGGCGAGTTCCAGACCGATGAAACCGCCACCGACGATCAGGACGCGGACACCGCCGCGCAGATGGGCGCGGATTGCCAGCGCATCGTCGAAGGTGCGGAGAGTGACGCAGCGCCGGCTCGCTTCGGCAAGCGCCAGCCGGCGCGGCGACGAGCCGGCGGCGAGCAGTAGCTTGTCGTAGTCGAGCACCGCTCCTTCGGCCGTGACGATCTTCTTCGCCTGCCGGTCGATCAAGCGCACTTCTTTCGACGCAAGATGGACAATGCCAGCCTCGGCCAGGCGCTCCTGGCTTGCCACGTGTTTGAGCACAGGCTCATCCTCGCCGGCCATCGTATCCTTCGACAACGGCGGACGCTCATAGGGAAGGTGAGGCTCGGCGCCGAACAGCGTCACCGGGCCGGCATAACCCTCCTCGCGTAGCGTCAGCGCGGCGCGCGCGCCGCATTCGCCGGCGCCGACGATCACCATGCCCGGAGCATTTTCCGAAACCACGGATTCCTCTCCCCGCCGCCAATCAGCCGATCTGGATCATCACCCTGCCCGCCTCGACCTTGACCGGATAGGTCTTGAGGTCGACGCAGACGGGAGCACGTTTCGCCTGGCCGGTCTTGTAGTTGAAACGGCCATTGTGTTTCGGGCATTCGATGACGTCGTCCATCACCAGCCCGTCGGCCAGATGCACCTTCTCATGCGTGCACAACCCGTCCGTGGCGAAATACTGATCGTCCGGCGAACGGTAGATCGCAAAGGTGCGGCCGCCATGGTCGAAGCGGATCACGTCCTCCTCGTCGACATCGTCAGTCGCGCAAGCTTCTATCCATTCAGCCATGTTTCGTCTTTCCGCTTGAATGCCGTCGTCCAGCGCGCCGCGCGATGATCCTGTCGTTCCGTCGTCGGGGCGGCTTACTCGGCGGCCGCCGGGATGATCAGATCGTGAAACTCGCCGCGATAGGGTTTTGCGGTCGGCGGCAGTTCGCGCTTGAGGAAATAATCCTCGTATCTGAGCTGTTTCATCAGCACCGGCCAGACCTCCTTGTAGGCGTGCCACATGGAAGGGCTGGGCTCAGGCAAATCGTGCTTGATGATCTCGTGCAGCCGCGGCAGCGCGTGGTACGGCACCATCGGGAACATGTGGTGCTCCACATGATAGTTCATGTTCCAGTAGATGAAGCGGCTGATGGGATTCATGTAGACGGTGCGCGTGTTCAGCCGGTGGTCGATGACGTTGTCGGCCAGCCCGATATGCTGCAGCAGGCCGGTCAGCACCATGTGCCAGGTGCCGAAGAGACGCGGCAGGCCGATCAGCATCAGCGGCAGGAATGACCCCATGTAGAGCGCAAGGGCGATGGTGACGACATAGATCGCCATGTGCCAGCGCGCGGCGGTAACCGCCTTGGGCTGCTCCGACTCGGGGATGAAACTCTTCTCGTCCGGCGACAGGTAGCCGAAGGCATTGCGCACCAGGATCGGCAGCGAATAGCGGAAGTCGAGCAGGCCGGTGAAGGCAAGCGCCGCCTTGAGAAGGTCCGGCGGCCGCATCACCGCGATTTCGGCGTCGCGGCCAACGATGATCGTGTCGGTATGGTGCCGGGCATGGCTCCAGCGCCAGGTCACGGGGTTGCGCATCTGCATGAAGCTCGCGATCTGATAGATCACGTCGTTCATCCACTGGGTCTTGAACGCGGTGCCATGGCCGCATTCGTGCCAGCGCGAGTCGCTCGACGAGGCGTAGAGCACGCCGTAGACGAGGAAGAACGGCACGCACCACCACGTACCCCAGAACCAGATGGCGCCCGCCGCCGAGCCGAGGATCACCGCGATCCAGATGATCGTGTCGCGGATCGCCGGCCCGTCGGAGCGCTGCATCAGTTCCTTCATGACCTTGCGGGGAACGTCGGTGTGATACCAGTCGGCCGAAGCAAGGCCGGTCTCGATCGCCCGCTTCGTGCTCTCGCCGACGAGGCTGTAGTCGCGTTTTTTTGCGATTTGGGCTGCAGCCACTGTCATGACCTCGCAATGTGAGAACGGTTGTCGGCTTGGTTCGAAGGCGACGTCAACGCACTTTCGACAAGAGTATAGAGAACATCCTCACACCTCTCAATTGCCATGATATATTTTCTATCATTTCTATCATTGCCTGCCAGACGGCATGAGAGTAAGAGGATTGGGACCAAGGGAGTCCCGTCTATATGGCCAAGCGCCCGACGATCGAGCAGCTCGCGCAGGAATCCGGCGTCAGCGTCGCCACCGTCGACCGCGTCCTCAACAAGCGCCTGCCCGTGCGTGCGGAAACGGCGCATCGGGTCCATGAAGCCGCGATTCGTATCGGCTTTCATGCCGCCGGCCTGATCGGACAGCGGCTGCGCGAGGAGCAGCCCATCTTCCGGCTCGGTTTCCTGCTGTTGGAAACTGACCAGCAGTTCTATGGCCGTTTCGCAGACGAAATCGCAGGCGCTGTCGCCGTCTCGCAGGACTTTCGGGCATCCTGCAAGATTGATTTCATTTCCCATCAGGATCCGGCTGAAGCCGTCGCCAGGCTGGAAGCCATGGCGGCCAACAGCGACGCGGTCGCAATGGTTGCGCCCGAGCACCCGACGCTGGCGGCGGCGGTGGAGTGGCTCAAGGAGCGCGGCGTGCCGGTCTTCGCGCTTCTGTCGGATTTCGCGCCGGCGGCACGGCAAGCCTATGTCGGCGTCCACAACGGCAAGGTCGGACGCACGGCCGCCTGGATGATCGCTCAGAGCGCGCGTCCGGGAAAGGTGGCGCTGTTCGTCGGCAGTCACCGTTTCCACGGCCAGGAACTGCGCGAGATCGGCTTCCGCGCCTTCTTCCGCGAGGAGGCGCCGGACTTCACCGTGCTCGACACGATCGTCAACCTGGAAGCGCACGAGCTGACCCACGAGGCCATGCTTGACCTTTACCACCGGCATGACGATCTCACCGGCGTCTATGTCGCCGGCGGCGGCTCGGGCGGCCTCGTGACGGCGTTGCGCGAAATGGAGCCTGACCGACGCCCGGTAGCCGTTTGCAATGAGCTCACCGCCGACCGGCGCGCCGCCCTGGCCGAGAAACTGCTGACAATGGTGATCGCAACCCCGATCGAGCGCATCTGCCGCGACCTGGTGCCGCTGATGGCGGAAGCCCTGAAGCCGGGCGGCAGCGCGCCGGCCCAGATTTTTCTGCCATTCGACATCTATCTGCCGGAGAGCATTTGAACGCTCGCGGCGCCGGCCAGGACGGGTAACGGCCGCCGTCCTCATGACCTCGCCTGCCAGAGGGGCGTGAACTTGCCCGAAGGCTGCGGAAAATCCTCGCCGGGCTGCCGGGCAATCGCCGCGATCCGGCGCTCCGCCGCATCGATCTCATCGGCGCCGTCGAGCACCCGGAAGACGGCATCGTAGGATCGGCTGTCGCCATGCTCCAGCCAGATCATCTCGCCGCGCTCGCGCGCCGCCAGATTGCCGAGCACATTGTGCGTCGAAGGCTCGATGCCCAGCGCGTAGTGGCCTGCCTGGAAATTCTGCCATTGATAAGCGCAGGGCAACTGGTCCTTGCGGGTGACGACCTCGAGGCCGAGGCCGATGCGGTCGTTGGCGATCATCACCGGCACCTCGCCGGCGGCGTCGGCGCGCATCTCGTGCTGCCACACCTGCTCGACAAAACCCTGCCGGGGCGGCGGGACGCTGCGGTAGCCGACCTGCTGGGCGGCGTAGCGTTCGCCTTCGTGCGCGGCCCACACCACGTCCCCGATCGGCGCGACATAGCGCGAGCCCTCGTCCAATACGGGGTGGCCGACATTGATGTGGTAGAAGAACATGTGCGGCGTGCGCGAAAAGCCGTGATTGACGACGCGGTCTGACAACCGGATCTCGTTGCCGCCGACATCGGCCTCGATACGGCGGATGAGATGCAGATCCTCGCCGAACACCGCCGACTGCTGCACAAGGCCTTCCGCCCACAGCACGCAGCGGTCGCCGTCCCAGGTCTCGCCATAGCCGGTCAGCCGCGCCGGGATCGTGCCGACGCGGCCATGCAGCGAATGGCGGACCGTCTTCTTGCCCGGATAGCAATAGGTCTCCGCCGGAACCTCCTCGCCACCGAGGATATGGTCCAGCCCGCAGGTGAGCAGCAGCCCGGAGAAGGACCGCGCCCAGGCCAGCCCGCCCTCGCCCTCATATTCATGCAGGCCGGGATGCCGGAAACCGCTCGGCGAGTGCCAGCCAATCGCCTGTCCCTTGAACTCGCAGTCGGCGATGTCCAGCGCCCGATCGACCAGCGCGGTGAAGCGCAGGCCGCTGCCGGTGCGGAACTCCAGCATGCGGATGCCGCGCTCGACGCCGTCGCCGAGCGTCATCAGCCGCACGCCCGCGAACTGCGAGAGCATCCCGGCACGCTCCGAAACCTGGCGGCGGGAAAGGGTCTGGCCGTAAAGTTCTACCATCGGAAGGTCACGCGGTCTGCGGTTTGAGCCGGCGCCGCGCAAGGCGGCGCCCGGTCCGATCAGAGGCCGTGGGCAATAAACTTGTCGTCCAGGAATTTTTTGGCGCGCGGCACGTCGGCCTCGTCGAGGTGCTCGATGATGATCGGGATGTTCGGGTGCTTCTCGGCTAGCCGCTTCAGGTAGAGGTCGTAGTTCAGCGAACCGGTGCCCGGCGCGTTGAGCACGATCTCACCGACGCCGCGGAACGTGTGCGAGGCGAGCGCATCGTCGTCACCGATATCGGCGTGCTTCTCGCTCTTGTCGTCGCCGGCGCGCGCCACATCCTTGGCGTGGGCGATCTTGATCTTGTCGGCCAGCGTGTCGAACACCTGGTTCACCACCTTGTCCATCGCGTCGATGTTGTGCGTCTCGAAATAGTTCGTCGGGTCCATCAGCAGCCCAAGGCCGGGATGGTCGACCTGCGCGAACATCCGCACCGTCTCCTCGACCGAACCGACGACGTTGTTGACGTAGGTTTCCAGCAGGAACATCGCGCCATGGTCATAGGCTTCCTGCGCCAGTTCCGAAATCACCTTGCGGCACGTCTCGAAACCTTCCTCGGACTTGTTCTTCGGATCGCTCATCCATTCGGATTCGGTGTTGTAGGTGCCGGTTTCCGAGATCACGTAGGCGGTGCCGAAATTGCGGGCGTTGCGGATGATCTCCTTGAGCCGCTCGACATTGGCCTTGCGATGCGCAAGGTCGGGATGGATGATGTTGGTATAGCCAGACACCGCGCAGATCGGCAGGTCATGCGCCCGGAACGTGTCGCGCACCTTCTTGGTGTTCTGCTTGTCGAGCTTGCCGGCGGAGAGGTCGATATCCTTGAAATGCAGGTCGAGCTGCACGGTGTTGAAGCCGTGCGACCGTATCTTTTTCGCGGTCTCCTCGAGACCATAGGGGAAGTAAGCGGTGAAAATGCCGGATTGCATCATGATGTGGGTCCTCCTGGGATGCGATTTCGATTGATGTTACTGGACGGAGATTTCGGACAGGCGGATCGTGCGGCCCTCGTCAATGGAGCGGTAGCCCGCCTCGACGAGCGCCATGGTCCTGACATTGTCGGCGACGGATAGCGCAGGCGGTGTGCCTGACTTCAGCGCGTGCTGGAGCTGTTCCATGACGCCGATGAAGGCGTGCGGAAACCACATCGTCTCCCAGCTCGGCGACACCCATTCGCCACCCGTGGTCTTGGCTGAGGCGTAGGAGAGCGTCGAAGCCGCACCGGTCGGCCAGCCGATCGTGCCCTTGGCGACGCCTTCGGTGCCCTCGACCCGCCAGTCAATGTGTTGGTCGTCCTTGTAGCCGTCCTGGCGCGGACCGGACCAGACATCCTCCAGCGACAAGGCGAGAACGCCGGACGGGAATCGCAGCGTCGAAACCGTGATGCCGTCCTTGTGGTCGAACTTGGTGCGCGGGTCCTTTCGCGTCAGCGTCGTGATCTCGTCCGGGTCACCGAACAGGAAACGCAGCACGTCGAGGTGGTGGACGCTCATATTGGACAACGTCAGCCGGTCGTAATCCTCGAGGAACGTCTGCCAGTGCGGAATGGCGTGCATGTCGATCTGCGCGAACACGATGTCGCCCAGCGCGCCGCCGTCGATGATCTGCTTGAGTACCCGCATCGACTGGTCGTAGCGCATGTTCTGGTTGACGGAGAGGATCTTGCCGGCGGCCTTGGCTTCGTCGCGCAGCTTGATCGCCTCTTCCAGCGACAAGGCCAGCGGCTTCTGCGCCAGGATCGCCTTGATGTGATCCTGCTTCAAAGCATGCCGGATCAGCCCCGGCTGCTGGTCAGGCGGGAAGGCGAGATCGATGATCTCGACATTCTTGTCCTCGATCAGCGCCTCGGGCGTGTCGTGGACGGTCGGGATACCCCACCGTTTCGCTACTTTGGCGGCGTTCGCCTGCGTTCGCGACGCTATGGCGACCACCGGGAAATCGGCTTCCTTATAGGCGGCGAGATGGCATTCGGCCATGATCATGCCGGCGCCGATGCAGCCGATCCTGAATTCCCGCACCCGGACGGCGACGTCCGGCTCGAACTCGTTTGTCATGCTTCCTCCCGGCGCGGCCATGGCGGCCGCGGCGTCTCTCTCCCACCCGCGCACTCCGTGAGCAGGCCGCCGATATAACCGACGCCGGATCGGACTTGTCAACCGGAAAGCATCATTTGCAATCACATTTTTGATGCATATGAGGCGATGGCATCAGAATTATTTCTGATGCCAGGCCGATTGCGCCAACGCAAAGACCCACCGATGAGCATTTATGAGGATGGCGTCAGATTTTTTTGAAGCTTTCAAAGCACTGATTCCAATAGATAAGCTTCAAAGTTTGATCGGTTTTGCTGCACTGCATCAAAAATTCTGATTGATAAATGATTGATTTTGGGGTTCACATGCCCTCATCAACGTGAGGAGTTGATTGGGAGGGATTGATGAAATTGGATACGCGCTTCTCGCGCCGCGCCGTTCTGCGTGGCGGGACCGCTGCTTTTGCCTTGACCGCGCCGATTGGAATCGGGCCGCGGTTTCTCAACATCCGCACCGCTCTTGCCGCCGACGCGCTGGCGCCGGGCATGATCGGCGGCCCCACTGGCTTCGACGGAGCCGAGCGCTACCAGTACACCGCCGACACGCCTGAGGGCCGCGCCATCGAGGCGGTCAAGGTCATGAGGGCCGCCGGCAAGGCCACCAAGATCATCGCCATGATGTCGGACGTGGCGATCGGCCAGCTCACAAAACCCTTCCCGGCCGGCGCACCCACGGTCAAGGACCTGTGGGAGAAGGAAACCGGCATCACGCTCGAACTGGTCAGCGTACCGCCGAATACCGAATTCACTAAGGCCATGCAGGACATCGCCACCAAGGGCGCTGCCTTCGACATCTACGTCACCGAATGGAACCGCCTCGGCGACCTCGCCGAGTCCCAGGGCATCCAGAATCTCGACGAGTTCCGCAGCAAGTACAAACCCGAATGGGACGACCCGGAGCGCGGTTATGTCGGCGGCGCGCAGGGCGTGTCGCTGCTCAACGAGTATCGCGGATCGGCCTTCGGCGTTTCGCTCGACGGCGACTTCCAGTGCTGGGTCTACCGCAAGGACCTGTTCGAGGACGACAAGGAACGCCAGGCGTTCAAGGCCAAATACGGCTACGATCTCGACTACCCGAAGACGTGGAAGCAGTTGGACGAGGCGGCCGCGTTCTTTCACCGCCCTGACCAGGGCCTGCTCGGCTGCACCGACCTGCGCAACCAGGCCTGGGGCTATCCAAACTGGTATCAGCGCTACGTTTCAAGCGCCGCGCCCAACCAGTTCCTGTTCGATGACGATGGCACGCCGCTGATCAATTCCGAGCAGGGCATCAACGCCGCCAAGGAATATGTCGACACGCTGGCCTATCACTCGCCCGACGCCATAAGCTGGGGCTGGCCGGAGCAGTACGGCAACATGACCAAGGGCGGCGCGGCGATGACCTGCGCCTTCTCCAACATGCCGAAATTCATCGACAACCCCGCCAACACGGACTCCGTGGTGCAGGGCAAGATGAACACCTCGTTCTCGCCCGGCCGCGAGATCGACGGCTCGCTGATCCGCCGCTCGGTGCTGTGGTTCTCGATCACCGCGACGGTCTCCAACCAGTCGAAGAACACCGAACTCGCCTATCTCTTCCTGCAATGGCTGGGATCGAGCCGTATCTTCACCTGGATGATCGCCAATCCGGCTGGCTACGGCTTCGATCCGTTCCAGCTTGCCAATATGACCGATCCGCTGGTCGCCGAGATGTATCACGACTACCACCTGAAGACGATCCGCGAGACGATCAAGCGCTCGGTGCCGACCATCAACTTCGCCGGCGCCACAGCCTTGCACAACGCGCTGGACGAGAACCTGCTTGGTGCGCTCACCAAGTCCAAGACGCCCGAAGAGGCCATGGCCGATACCGAGCGCGAATGGAAACGCATCATCCGCAAGCTCGGCGAGGACCGGTTCGTCGAGGCCGTGAAGGCCAACAAGGCGGCGTGGCCGACGCTCTCCGATCCGATCGCCTGAGCATCCTCCCCAAGCATAGGCGCGCCCGGCAGCCCTCGGCTGCCGGGCATAGGGTTCATATCGATGAAGAACAGCACCCCTCTGCTCGCGCTTCGCTATCTCGGCATCCTCGTCGCGCTGTTCGTGACGCTGCTGCCGATCTTCTGGATGGCGACAATGGCGTTCAAGCCTCTCGGCGAATGGACGCTGAGCGGCAAGGACATCACCTGGCTGCCGCAGCAGCCGACACTCGACAATTTCCGCTATATCTTCGGCCAGCCGACCTCCGGCATCCTCGGCACGCCGGAGCGCACTGCCGTCCATCCGATCCTGTCGTCGCTGATCGCATCGACCTTCGGCACGATCATCGCCATGACCTGCGGCACGCTCGCCGCCTATGCCGTGTCGCGCTTCAAGGTCGCCTCGAACCTGCCACTGGCGCTGATCCAGTTGCGCCTTTTTCCGCCGATCGCGGTGATGATCCCGGTCATGGTCATGTGGGCCTTCCTCGGCCTCGTCGACACCTGGTGGGGCCTGTCGCTGATCTATGGCATCGTCACCCTGCCCTTCGCGTTCTGGCTGATGAAGACGTTCTTCGACGAGATGCCGCGCGAGATCGAGGAGGCCGCACTCGTGGAAGGCAGCACGCGCTTCCGTGTGTTCATGCGCGTGACACTGCCGATGATGAAGGCGCCGCTCGCCAGCTCCGCGCTGTTCGTCTTCATCCTCAACTGGAGCGACTTCCTGGTCGCCCTGCTGTTGACCACCAAGGAATGGCAGACGCTGCCAGTCTACATGTCGAGCCTCGCCGCCAGCGTCACCGGCCAGCTCTACGGCGCAAAGGCCGCGCTCGGCCTGCTCGCCATCATTCCCCCGATCGTCTTCGGCATCGCCATCCAAAAATACCTGGTGCGCGGCCTCACCTTCGGAGCGCTGAAGCAATGACCGACCTCACCGCCAGCAACGCAGCGTCGCTCGGCGTTACCGCGCAGGCCGAGAAGCCCGAGACCGAAGGCAAGCGCCTCGGCGTCTGGATGGCCATGCCCACCCAGTTGCTGCTGCTCTTCATCACGGTCTTCCCGCTGCTGATGCAGCTCTACATCAGCATGACCGACTGGTCGCCGCTGGACGGCGAGAACTGGGTTTTCGCCTACCGTTCATGGAACGATTTCGCGAATTTCATCGACCTCTGGTCGGACCGAAATCTGTGGCAATCGATCTGGCGCACCCTGCTGGTGACGGCCGTCTGCGTGCCGGTGGAATTCCTGCTCGGCCTCGGCCTGGCGCTGCTGTTCGTCGACGAATTCCCGGGCAAGCGGGTGTTCTACCCGATCCTGATCACCCCGATGATGGTGGTGCCCGCCATCGCAGGCTACATGTTCTTCATGCTCTTCCAGAGCGCCGGGCCGATCAACGGCCTGCTGGGCACGCTCATCGGCACGGACGTACGTATCGCCTGGCTGGGTGACCCGACGTTGGCGCTGGTCAGCGTCATGATCGCCGACATCTGGCAATGGACGCCGCTGATGTTCCTCATCCTGCTCGCCGGCCTGGTCGGCGTGCCGGAGGACCAGGTCAAGGCGGCGACGATCCTCGGCGCGAGCTGGTTCTACCGCTTCCGCACCATCGTGCTGCCGCGCATGGTCACCGTGATGGTCATCGCGCTGGCGATCAGGGTGGTCGAGATCATCAAGATATTCGACACGCTGTACATCATGACGGCGGGCGGGCCGGGAACCTCGACCGAGACGCTGTCGGTCTACATTTCCAAGGTGGCGCTGTTCCGGCTGGAATGGTCCTACGTCGCCTCGATCGCGCTCTTCATCCTCATCATCCTGTCGGCCGTCGCGATCTTCGCGCTCAGCCGCATGCGGAAACGCTGACATGTCTTCCATCCGTCTCGACAGATTGGGAAAGTCGTTCGCAGGCTCCGTCGCCGTGGCCGACATGGACCTCGACATCGGCAATGGCGAATTCGTAGCACTGCTGGGTCCGTCCGGCTGCGGCAAGACCACGACGATGAACATGATCGCCGGCCTCGTCGAGCCGACGCATGGCCGCGTGCTGTTCGGCGAGCGCGACGTTACGCACGTGCCGATCGGCAAGCGCGGCGTCGGCTTCGTCTTCCAGAACTACGCCATCTTCACGCATATGACCGTGTACGAGAACCTCGCCTACGGCCTGCGCGCCAGGGGCGAGCCGGCGGCAAAGGTCGATGCGAGGGTTCGCGAGATCGCCGGCCTTCTCGACCTCGTCGCCTTCCTCGACCGGCGCGCCTCGGGCCTGTCGGTGAACATCCTGCAGCGCTTGGCGATCGGCCGCTCGGCGGCGGTCAATCCAGCCATCTTCCTGCTGGACGAACCGCTTTCCAACGTCGACGCGGCGTTCCGCGCGGTGATGCGGGCCGAGCTGCGCGAACTCCAGCGCCGCCTCGGCCAGACCATGGTGTACGTCACCCACGACCAGCTCGAAGCCATGTCCATGGCCGACCGCATCGCCATCATGGATCGCGGCGTGCTGCAGCAGGTCGGCACGCCGGCCGATGTCTACCGCGCTCCTGCCAACACCTTCGTCGCCCGTTTCATGGGCAGCCCGAGTATGAACCTGCTCACCGCCGGCGTCAGCGACGGAGCTCTGAGCTTCGGCGAGATGGGCAGCCTGCCGTTTGCCGATGACAGACTGGCGCTGAAGGAGGGCAGCAGCGTCATTGCCGGCTTCCGGCCCGAGGATGTGCGCCTCACCGATCCTGCAATCGCACCATTGCGCGCCAGAGCCGACTTCGTGGAGCGCATCGGCGCGCGCGTCATCATCCATTTCCAGGATCGCGGCCAACCGTTCAAGATCGTCGAGAGCGCCGGCTTCCCGGTCTCGCAGGGCGATATCCTCGGCCTCGAGCCGGACACCGCCCGGCTGATCGCCTTCGATCCCCAGACGACGCTGGCAATCAGGGGAGGGGCAAGCCATGGCCTCCATTGACCTCATCGGGCTGAGCAAGCGCTACGGCGACGTTCAGGCGCTCGACGACCTGTCGCTGTCGATCCAGAACAACGAGTTCTTCTGCATCTTTGGCCCGCCGACCAGCGGCAAGACCACGGCGCTCAGGCTGATCCTCGGACTGGAGACGCCGGATTCCGGCGAGGTGCGCATCGGCGGCCGCGCCATGGCAGGCGTGTCGCCTGGCGACCGCAACGTCGCCATGGTGTTCCAGAACCTGGCCCTGTTCCCGCATCTGACGGCCCGCAGAAACATCCGCTTCCCGCTGGAGGAGCGAAAAGTACCGGCGGCCGAGATTCCTCGCCGCGTCGAGCAGGTTGCTGAAAAGCTCCACATCACCCGCCTTCTCGACAAGCTGCCGAGCCACCTTTCCGGCGGCGAACGCCAGCGCGTTGCGATAGCGCGCGCCTTGGTGCGCGACCCGGCCGCATACCTGATGGACGATCCGATCTCGGCACTCGACGCCCGGCTGCGTGAGGAGATGCGCGTCGAGCTGAAGCGCATCCAGCGCGAGGTCGGCCATACGCTGGTCTACGTCACCCACGATCAGGAAGAAGCCATGTCGGTTGCCGACCGCATGGCGATCCTGGAAAACGGCAGGGCGAGGCAGATCGGCACGCCGGCCGAGATCTATGCCGATCCCAATTCGCGCTACGTCGCCAACATGCTGGGCAGCCCGGCGATCAACATCCTGCGCGGTACGATCGACGATGCCGAGTTCGCTTCCGGCGGCACCCGGCTGAAACTCGCTCTGCCGCAGCGCCGTCAAGCCAGCGCCGAGTTCGATCTCGGCATCAGGCCAGAGGCCATCAGCATCGAGGCTGCCGGCGGCGATGCGATGCCGGCCGAGGTGCTGCGGTCGGAAGTCCTGGGCGGCTACACCCTGGTCGACATCACGACCGGCGCCGGCACGAAGCTGTGCGCCTCGGCGCGCGGGTTCCGCAGCCTTGAGCCCGGTCAGCGTGTTGGGCTGCGCATCGCGCCGGCCGGAACCTTCTGGTTCGATCCATCCAATGGCGAGCGCGTGCGCGCCGCCTGACCGTTTCACATAAGGGAGATAGGGAATGCCGGAGAAGAAACTGCGCCTGATCCAGGTGGGCGTGAGCGGCTGGGGCGAGACATGGCTGCAACGCGCCGTCGTGTCGCCGACATGGGAACTGGCGGCGATCGTCGACCGCGACCGCAAGGCGCTCGACGCCGCAATTGCCGCCCACAATCTCGATCCGAAGATCGCCTTTGCCTCCGTCAAGGAAGGCGCAAAGGCCGTCGGCGCCGATGCCGCGCTGGTGGTAGTTCCGGCTGCCGCGCATCTGGCGGTATCGGCCGAGGCGTTCGAGGCCGGGCTGCATGTGCTGGTAGAAAAACCGATCGCCGACACGATGGAAAACGCCCACAAGCTCGTGCAAGCCGGCCACGCCGCCGGCAAGACGCTGATGGTCAGCCAGAACTACCGCTACCGCCGCGCCGCGCAGGTGGTGACCAAGATCATGAAGGACGGCTGGCTCGGCCCGATGGGCTTCGCCAACATCACCTTCCGCAAGGAGATGTATTTTACCAAGCCGCCGCAGACGCATGAGTTCGCGGTCTACGGTTTCATCCGCGACTGCGCCATCCATCATCTCGACCAGATCCGCGGCCTGCTGCATTGCGAGCCGAAGAAGGTCTACGGCCACGCCTACAACCCGAACTGGAGCTGGTTCAAGGAACCGCCGATGCTCAACGCCATCATCGAACTCGAAGGCGGCGGCGTGGTCGAATATTTCGGCAGCTGGGCGGCGCGCGGCCACCAGACCACCTTCGACGGCGACTGGTATGTCGAATGCGAGCGCGGCCAGATCGATTTCCGCTCCAACCGCGTCATGGTGCATCCGGAAGAGACCTGGCTGACCATCCAGATGGACGGTTTTCTCGAACGCAACGGCTGGATGGAAGCCGAGATCCCGATGGACACGCCGGAAGACCGCACCTACGCGCTGGAAGAGTTCGGCCGCTGCCTGATCGAGGGCCGTGAGCCGCCGAGCAGCGGCGACGACAATCTGAAGAGCATCGCGCTGACCTTCGCGCTCCGCGATTCCGCCCTGCATGGCGAACCCAAGATCATCGCCGACTATCTCGACGCGTCCAATCTCGGTCGCCTGTCGAAATAGGTTTCACTGCCAGGATTGCGAACAAGGGACCGACCCGTCGGGCCGGGTCCGTTGCCATGCCGTGACCGCCGGAGGGAGTGCCGCCACATGCTCGATCGCTACCGCATAACGATCAACCAGATCACTACGAATGCCCTTACCTTGCCGCAAGCCGCCGAAGCCTATGCCGCCGCAGGCATCAAGGGCATCACGCCATGGCGCGACAAGGTGGAGGCGGTTGGCGTCGCCGCCGCCCGGCAGGTCATCGCCGACAACGGGCTATCCGTCACTGGCTTCTGCTTGGCCGGCCTGTTCAGCCGAGACGGCAAGGGTGCCCGTGCCGGGCGCATCGACGATGCCCGGCGCGCCATCGATATCGCCGCCGAGTTGGGCTCGCCGTCGATCGTCACCGTGGTCGGCGGTCTGCTGCCCGGCTCGAAGTCGCTCGCGGAGGCGCGATCCTTCGCCTTCGATTGCCTCGCCGAGACGCTGGAGCATGCGCGCAAAGCCGGCGTCGTCATGGCGCTGGAGCCATTGCATCCGATGTATGCGCCCGACTGGTCGGTGATCAGCCGGCTTTCCGACGCCAATGCCTGGTGCGACAGGCTGGGCGACGGCATCGGCGTCGCCGTGGACGCCTATCACGTCTGGTGGGATAGCGACCTGTGGCAAGGGATAGAAGAGGCGGGAAAGCGGAACAGGCTGGCGGCATTCCACATTTCGGACTGGAAGATGCAGACCGAAAGCCTTTTGATGGATCGCGGCATACCGGGCGAGGGCGTGATCGACCTGAAGGCCATTGGCGAGGCCATGTCAAAGGCCGGATTTGGCGGCTGGGTGGAGGTCGAGATATTTTCGGAAAGACACTGGGCGCGCCCCGCGGACCAGCTGATCGAGGACATCGTTGCGGGGTGTCTGAACACTATGTAGCTATCTGTATCGATTCGTGGCCTTCGGAATCTCGCCAATGCGTTCGACCCTCGCCGATATCGCCCGGGAAGCCGGCGTTTCAAACGCCACGGTGGACCGCGTGCTCAACAACCGCCCCGGCGTGAAGGGCAGGACGCGCGAGGTCGTACTGGAGACCGCGCAGCGGCTCGGCTACATCGAGGACCACAAGCCGGAGCCGTCCGCAATAATCGAACGTGTCCGCCTGCTCTTCGTGCTTCCCAAGGGAACCAACGCCTACATCGCCAATCTGCAGAACCAGATCGAACTGCAGGCGTCGCATCGCCCGGAACTCGACGTCGCCATCCAGGCGATCGAGGGTTTTAACCCCGACACGCTCGCCAAGACCTTGCGCGACCTCGACCCGAGTATCCGCGGGGTCGGCATCATCGCGCTCGACCACCCTTCCGTTCGCGCCGCGATTCAATCGATTGAGGCGCGGGGCGTGAAGATCGTCACGCTGGCCTCCGACATCCACGTCGTTGCCCGCACCGCCTATGTCGGCATCGACAACCGGGCGGCCGGACGGCTTGCCGGCTACGTGATGGGCCGGTTCATGGGGACGGGCGGCAACAGGAAGGTCGCGCTGTTCGCCGGCTCGCTCTCCTATCGCGGTCACGAGGAGCGCGAGATGGGTTTCCGCCACGTGCTGGCCGAGGATTTCCCCAACCTCAAGATCGTCGAGCTGCGCGAAATGGGCGACGACCGGGAGCGCGCCTATCGCGAGGCGACCATGCTGCTCGATCAGTATGAAGATCTGGCGGGCATCTACAACATCGGCGCCGGCAACCAGGGCATCGCCCGCGCGCTGCGCGAGCACGGCAAGGCGGGAAAAGTCACCTTCATCGGCCACGACGCCACCGAGGGCAACAAGGCGCTGCTGCTGGACGGCACGATCGACGCGGTGATCGACCAGAACCCACGCGTCCAGGCGCGCGAGGCGCTCAACATATTGTACAGCGCAGTCACCGGCTCAGCCTGCCAGACGCATCCGTTCCGCCTCCAGATCATCTTCCGGGAGAATATCCCGGAGGATTGAAGTCGACGGACCTGACGGCGATGCCGCCTACCGGAAATCGAACTGCGACTCATATTCCTGACAGCGGAGGACCGGACAGGATTTCGTATCGGCGGCCCTGATGGAAACGCTTTCCGTGACTTCGCCGCCCTGGCAGAACTGGGCATTGCGAACGAAGCGGTCGTAGAGCGGATTGCCCCGCGCCGAGGTGTAGCTCACGATGGCCGCACCGTTGCTGACGATCCTCTGCTGCACCTGCGCACAACTCATACGGTCGGACGAGAACCGGGAGATCGCTTGCGCCTCCGTGGTCAGGAGGACGGCGATGGCAACGAACATGCACCGGATCATGACGATCTCCGTTTGGTCGTAGCAGCAAATCAACGCCGTCAGGCGCGTCGGCCTTCCATTTCGAGCATCATATAGGTCGGCAAAGACCGGCCGGCAGCGCCACCGGTGCTTGCGTTTCGGAATTCCGGAATCGGGTGGCGCTGTGCCGCCTGTCGTGACTACCTCTGGGCGGAAGCACCCACTGCGGCAATGTCCGGGAACGGTTGCGCTGGACGGAGATTTCTCATGAATGCCGAAACAAGAATGTCGAATCCCACCCCCGCGGATACCATGCAACGCGTCGCCCGCTATGACTGGCAGGCGCTCGCAAGCGACCTCGACGCCCATGGCTGCGCCGTGATCGAAAAACTGCTGAGCCCCCAGGAATGCGAGACATTCGCAGCGCTCTATCCGGATGAGGAGCATTTCCGCAGCCATGTCGTCATGGCCCGGCACGGCTTCGGCAAGGGCGAGTACCGCTACTTCCGCTATCCCCTCCCTGGCCTACTGGACGGGCTGAGGACGGCGCTTTATCAGCGGCTCGCTCCCGCCGCCAATGAATGGAACGAACGCATGGGCGACAAGACCCGCTATCCCGCCGAACACCAGGACTATCTGGGCATCTGCCACGCTGCCGGCCAGACGCGGCCGACGCCGCTGCTGCTGCAATATGGTCCCGGCGACTTCAACGCCTTGCATCAGGACCTTTATGGCGACCTGGCCTTCCCGATCCAGGTTGCGATCCTGCTGTCGGAACCCGGCCGCGACTTCACCGGCGGCGAGTTCGTGCTGACCGAGCAGCGGCCGCGCATGCAGAGCCGGGCGGAAGTCGTTCCGCTGAGGCAGGGTGATGCGGTGGCGTTTGCCGTCCATAACCGGCCCGTCCAGGGCACCAAGGGCAACTATCGCGTCAATCTGCGGCATGGAGTAAGCCGGCTGCGTTCCGGCCGACGCCACACGCTGGGCATCATCTTTCATGACGCGAGGTGACCGCGATGACACTGCAATTGACCGTCGAACGCATGGCAACGCCCCTCGGCGACATGCTGCTCGTAGCCGATCCCGACGGCGCGTTGCGGGCAGCGGAATTCGCCGACTGCGAGGAACGGCTGAGCCGCCTGCTCGACCGGCGGCTGGGAGCAGGCAGCTACCAACTGGAGAACGGCCGGATATCTGGCGCCACGGTAGCTGCCCTGAAGGCCTATTTTGTCGGCGACGTCGGCGCGATCGACGGTATTCCAGTCGACTACGGCGGCACGCCGTTCCAGCAATCGGTCTGGACGGCCCTGCGCAAGATCGCGCCAGGCCGGGCGCTCGCCTATTCCGGCCTTGCCATGACTATTGGCAGGCCATCCGCGCCACGCGCTGTCGGCCACGCCAACGGCGCCAATCCCTTCAGCATCATCGTTCCTTGCCATCGCCTTGTCGGCGCCAATGGCGACCTCACCGGCTATGCCGGCGGCATCGAGCGCAAGCGCTGGCTGCTCGACCACGAGGCGCGATACGCCGCCGCATAACCCGTCACGCGACGGCACCGCTGTCAGGGACTCGCGATATCAAAACCCGAACGACTGCTGCGCCTTCGGCGTGGATTTGGCCGGCTGCGCCTGCTCGATGTGGACACCTTCCAGTTCCAGCATCCGCACCTTGGATGTCGCGCCACCCGGGGCGGAAAAACCACCCACCTTGCCACCGGCTGCGAGCACCCTATGGCAGGGGATGATCAGGGGTATCGGGTTCTTCGCCATCGCCTGCCCGACGTCGCGCGCCGCTTCCGGCCCGGCGCCGAGTTGCTTGGCCAGCGTGCCGTAGGTCGTCGTATGCCCCCAGCCCACCTGCCGGAGCGCATCGTAGATTTTTTTGAAGAACGCTTCCTGATCGCCGAGATCGAGCCTTATACCGGAGAAATCGACCGCCTCGCCGGCGAAGTAGCGTTTGGCCGCATCGATTGCCTCGGCGATTTCCGGAGTCGGCACGGCCTTCTCGGCGTCCGGCAGGCGGCGCAGCATCATGCGCTCGGCTGCGTCGGGCGTCCGGGTCGGCAACTGGAACCGGGTGATGCCCTCGCCCGTCCATGCGATGCCGCAGAAACCGTTGGCGGTTTCGAACACGGTGTACCTGTGTGTCGTGTGGCCCATGACATGGCCTCCAGTTTCGCTCTGTCATGGATGTCATAGAACGGGGACGGGAATTCAACCCGATTCTTGCTCGTATCGAGGTTTGAGTTTCCGGTGTCGACCGGATTGCGGACATTGCTTGCTTCGGTGAGCCTTGCCGCTACGAGGCCAATCTCGCTGTATCCCGCGCCATCCTTCCGGCCTCCTCTAGCCAGGCTCGTCGTTCGTCGTGGGAACTTGTAGCGACGACGCCAAAGAGCGCACGGCTCACATGCTTCACGCCGCAAAACTCGAGAATGCACCGTCGCCACATTTGATCCAGCGGATCGCCGAAGTGATTTTTCTCCCGCTCAAGGGGCGTGTTGCCCGTGTTCAGAATCAAGGCTGCACGCGTTCTCAACAGACCGATTGGCTGGTCTCCCTGGTCCGCGCCCTTTGCGAATGTGAAGGCGGCCTCCTCGGCGAATACGCGATCGATCCAGCCCTTCATCATCGCCGGTGGCGCTCCCCAGCAATTTGGATGAATGACGGCAAGCAAATCGCAAGCGCGAAGATCGGCGATATGCGCCGCAATCGTTTCGTCCGAAGTCTGCATGCCGCGGGCCTCGGACTCCGACAGGAGTGGATCAAAGCCTTCCGCATAAAGGTCACGAAAGACGACGTCGCACCCGGCGGACACCCACGCCGTTCGCACCGCCTCCGCCAGAGCGTGATTGAAACTGTCGGCAGCCGGATGAGAAATCACAACAAGTGCTTTCACAAGCATCTCCCCGAAATGTTCTGCGTCCGCCTATGGCGGGCGTCGAGGTCCTCCGTGGATGATTGGCTCGGTGACGTCAACTGTCGCCTCAGTTGCTCAGAAAAATGATATTGACTTCATATTCATTTTACGGTGTGCTGACCGAATAGGCGAAGGCCGAAAGCGGCGGTCGCCAAAACTCCTTTTTCGGATGGGGCGATGAAGCGGTCGGGCAAAGGCAAGGACGTCGCGGGCTTCGATCCGGTCCTGCTCGCGGTCCTGTCGAGCCGCTTCGAATCCATCATCCGCGAGATGACCAACACGGTCATGAAGGCCAGCCGTTCGTCGGTCATCAAGAACGCGCGCGACATGTCCTGCGGCATCCTCACCTACGACCACCGGTTGGTCTCGGTCGAGGAGGCGCTGCCGATCCACGTCAACGCGCTTGAACTGACCACAAAACCGATCACCGAACTGTTCGACGACGTGAAGGAGGGCGACGCCTTCCTGAACAACAGCCCGTTCTACGGCGTCACTCACCATGCCGACCTGACGCTGAGCGTGCCCGTCTTCTTCGACGGCGTGCCGCTGTTCTGGACCCTCTCCCGCTCCCACCATGCCGACATCGGCGCGCCGGAGCCGTCGACCTACCTTCCCTTCGCCGCGACGATCTACCAGGAAGGCGTGCATTTTCCCTGTGTGCGCATCCAGGAGAATTTTCGGGACAAGCCGGATATCATCCGCATCGGCCTGCAAAAGATCCGGGTCAGCAACATCTGGTACGGCGACTACCGCGCCCAGGTCGGCGCCTGCCGCACCGGCGAGCGGCGCCTGAAAGAACTAGTCGGGCAATACGGCATCGAAACCATCCGCGCCTTCGTCGAAGCGTGGATGGACTATGGCGAGCGCCGCGCCATCGCCGCGATAAAAATGCTGCCGGCCGGCACCTACACCTACGAGGTCCGGCATGACCCAGTAGCGGGCGTCGCCGACGAGGGCATTCCGATCAAGGCCAAGGTGACCGTCGATCCGAAGAAGGGCCTGATAACCGTCGACGTGCGCGACAACCCGGACTGCGTACCGGGCGGCCTTAATCTGACCGAGGCCTGCGCGGTCGCCTCCTGCCGCATCGGCGTCTATTACAATCTGGACGCCGGCGTGCCACACAATGAGGGCAGTTCCAGCCGTATCGTGCCGCTGCTGCGCAACAATTGCGTGGTCGGGCGGCCGAGCCATCCGATCGGCACGTCCTGCGCCACAAGCAACGTCAACGAGCGGCTGGCGAACGCCGTGCAGTGCGCCTTCTCCGAGATGGGCGCGCCTTATGGCATGGCGGAGGGAGGCGGCAATTTTTCGGCGGCGCTCGGCGTCGTGTCGGGCATCGACAAAAGGCGCGAACAGCCGGTCGAATACATCACGCAATTGATGATGGCGCTGTCCGGCGGGCCGGCCAATCACGGCCATGACGGCTGGCTGACCTACGAATGCTCGGTCGGCAACGGCATCATGGTCACCGATTCCGTCGAGGTCGACGAGGCGACCTACCCGATCCTCGTCGAGGAACGCCGCATCCGCGAGGATTCGATGGGCTTCGGCCAATGGAACGGCGCTCCCGCCGTCCAGGGCAGCTACCGCTCGCTCACCGGCGGCATGACGCTTTACGTCTGCGGCGACGGCGGCACTTTTCCGGCCAAGGGCGTGCTCGGCGGCCAGCCCGGCGCGCATTGCGGCACATGGAGGCACAAGGCCGACGGCTCAGTCGAGCGGCTGGCCGATTTCTTCAGCGGCTCGATCGCCGACGGCGAGTCGGTCGGATACCGTTCGGCAGCTGGCGGCGGTTACGGCGATCCGCGGCGCCGCGATCTCGAACGTGTTGTCGAGGACATCAACCGCAAGTGGCTGAGCATCGCCGCCGCCTCCGAAATGTTCGGCGTGGCGGTCCGGCTCAAGGACAATGGCGTCGACTACGAAGTGGATCTGGCCGCCACCCAAAACCTGCGCGGCCAGACGCAATCACTGCCAGGATCATAAAAAGCGACAAAGGGGAACGGCATGATCAACTATCGGACTTTGGGATTGAGTGGCCTGCTTCTTGCCGCCGGCATGGCAACGTCTGCGCAGGCCGAGGAGCCTTTCGTGATCGGCGCGGCGATCGCCCAGAGCGGCGCGATCGCGCCCTATGACGAAGGCCCGGCGAAGGCGATGGAGATCGCCATCGAGGAAATCAACGCCAAGGGCGGCCTGCTCGGCCGGCCGCTGAAGATCATCTATTCGGACACGAAGTCGGACATCGCCTACGGCGCCACCGCCGCGCAGAACGTCATCGACCAGGGCGCCGGCATGGTTGTGGTGACCTGCGACTACGACTACGGCGGCGCGGCCGCCTCGGTCGCCGACGGCGCCAACCTGATCGCGTTCTCCACCTGCGCCGGCGACCCCAAATTCGGTCCTTCCGGCATCGGCCCCAACGCCTTCACCATGGCGACCGGCTCGCCGGGCCAGGCCGTGGCGCTCGCCGAGTGGGCCTACAACAAGCAGGGCTGGAAGACGGCCTACATCCTGCTCGACACCACCATCGCCTTCGACGCCTCGTTCGCCGACGCCTTCGAGCGGCGGTGGAAGGAACTGGCCGGCGCCGATGGGCTGCTCGGCAAGGACACGTTCGGCGGCGAGGACCCGCAGATCGCCAGCCAGATCACCCGCATCAAGGCGCTGCCGAAGCAGCCCGACGTCATGGTGCTTGCCTCCTTCCCGCCCGGCGGCTCCAGCGCCATGCGCCAGTTGCGCGCCGCCGGCGTCAACCAGCCGCTGCTGCTCTCGGAATCCTGGGACGGCGACTACTGGCTGGAGGCCGTGCCCAACCTCAGCGACGCCTATCTCGTGACCTACGGCTCGGTCTTCGGCAATGACCCGCGCCCGGAAGTCGCCGCCTTCATGGACAAGTTCAAGGCCAAATACGGCGCAGCACCCGTCACCTCGCATGCGCTGACCGGCTACAGCGTCATCCAGGGCTGGTCGAAGGCCGTCGACAAGGCCGGCACCTTCGACACCGACAAGGTGCGCGAGACGCTGGAGACCTTCGTCAACGAGCCGCTGATCACCGGCCCGACGAGTTTTACCAAAGAAACCCACATCAACATGCAGCGCGACCTGATCCTGCTGGAGGTGAAGGGCGGCAAGCCGGGCAATGTCATCGGCGTCATCCGCGCCGAGCAGATGCCGAAGTAACTTCGGCAGGCATCGCCATGTCGGTGGTTCCGCCGGCCGGCCCCGATCGGGCCGGCCCGACGCTCGAAGTCCGCAACGTCACCGTCGACTTCCAGGGTCTGCGGGCGATCGACGACGTAAGCTTGGTGCTGAAGCCCGGCGAGATTCTCGGCCTGATCGGCCCGAACGGCGCCGGCAAGACCACGCTGATCAACGTTCTGACCGGCTTCCAGGAACCGACGCGGGGCAGCGTCCACCTGAACGGCGAGGACATGCAGGGCTGGAAGCCGCATATCCGCAGCCGTCGCGGGCTGGTGCGCACCTTCCAGAGTGTGCTGCCTTTTGCCGGCCTGTCCGCGCTGGAAAATGTCGAGGCGGGGGGCGTGGCGATCGGCCTCAGCCGCACCGAGGCTCGCGGCGAGGCGGAACGGATTCTTGGTGAGATGGCGTTGACCGCAAAAATGCACCGGCAGGTCGGCACCTTGCCGTTCGGCGAGGAGCGCCGCGTCGGCATCGCACGCGCCATCGCCATGCGCCCGCGCTTCCTGCTGATGGACGAGCCGGCGGCCGGATTGAACGATGCGGAATGCCGGGACCTGCGCGACATCATCAACGGCACCACCTCAAAACTCGCCTGCGGCGTACTGTTCATCGAGCACCGCATGTCGTTGGTCTTCGAACTCTGCCATCGCATCCAGGTCTTGCGGCTCGGCAGCACGCTGGCGATCGGCAGCCCTGCCAAAATCCGCTCCGACCCAAAGGTGCGCACCGCCTATCTCGGCGAGGAGGTCGCGTGATGGTGAAGACCGGCGGTCTTGATCTCTTTGTCGACAAAGCACCCCCTCACCGGCCCTTCGGGCCACCTCTCCCCCTGCCCGGGGGAGAGGATAGCCGGCCGCAAGGTGAGCGCCAATCGCCGCCGCCGCATATCCTCTCCCCCGGGC
>NZ_JBIRCY010000033.1:0-84801 GCF_044326205.1 Mesorhizobium sp. IMUNJ 23232 | reverse complement strand
GCCTTGGCGACGTGCCAGGTACCGTCACCCTTGCCGCCGCCGCGCCGGCCGCCGAAGCGCCCGCCGCCCTCGCCGGCCGCCATGGACCAGCCGCCGCAATGATCGTGCGACCTGCGAAAATGATTGAACATAGTGGATTCTCCTTTGTCAGTTATATCTCTCATGAGACATATCTATGCAAAGATATATCTTTTGACAAGGGGCACGCGTTTCCGGTCGCAAGTCAGGCGCAGCCCACGCCTTCCCTGGGCTGGACAGATGACCGAAAGTTCGCGTTGAATGTCATACCGTTGGCAGAAGGAGAGGCTGTGACGGGAGGGTGGCTATGCGATTGAATATATGCGATCGACTCCGAACAAGATGGCAGATCTTTTCCTATAATTTTGGGTGGCCAAATTGCGTTCTGCTGTTTGACGGTTGGGTAGCTCGGTGTGCAATGACAATCCCAATTGTAGGTTACCTAATCCTATTCAACGATGCCATCGCTCAACACATCAGCTTCAACCAGCTCGCATCGGAGAGCACCTCCGCGTTTGGTCTGTCGTCTTCTGCGAGACTTAAGCTGATCTATCTCGGATTGCTACTAGTGGGATGCGCGAGCTTGCTGTACCGTTGGCGTCGTCCATGGGTGATGCGATTAGCAGATAACCAGATCGACTACGTAGACCGAGGTGTAAAACACTTCTCGGTGGGAACCTATATCAACCTCCATGATCAAATCCGACACAGCGGACGCGACGCATACACCCTTGAGGGGAAATACTACGACAAAGAGTGGGAAGAATTTATGCAAGCTGCAACCGGCAGTAAGCCTGGCTTCGGTCTGAGAGAAACATCTGAACACAGCGGGCATTGGAACGAAGCGAAGAACAAGTATGAGGGCCTGTTGCGCTCGATCCTTTATGAGACGTTCTTTCGAGAAGCATACCACACCCGTCGCGGCTGGCTGATTGGGTGTCTAATGCTGGCAGCAATCGGCTACGTTATGCTAGCCATCCCCAGCATCGATCTACTTGTTAAAGTCTTGACCGTGATCGCCCGTCCATTCATGGACTAGCGTGCCGGAACTCCTTTAGGCCATCTAGCTGAGGTGTTTCGGCCGCTTTCTTGGATATACGGAACTCGATACGCGACTTCCAGGTCAGGAAAGCGGGTGCACGGACAACGCAAGCCCGCCCCTGATCCGATTTGCCCTAACGCTTGCCCGCGTCCAGTGCCGCCGCCAGCCGCATCAGCGACAAGAACTCCGACCGGTAGCCGAACGGGTCGGCGCCGCGCGCGGCAGTGGCGATCTCGGCAATCTTGTCGTAGCCGAAGCCGGCTGTCTGGTCGGCATTGCGCAGTTTCTGGCCGAAGGCCGCGACGGCAACCGAAAACCGTTGGTCGGTCGAGGCGGCGTCGAAGGACACCACTTCGTTCGACGCCGTCACCGGTGTGGTGATCAGCTTCGACACGTCGCCGTCCGGCGCCTTGTAGCGGATTTTCACGAAGGCATATTCGTCGGCGTTCGCCACGCCGCCATTGTCGGTCGAGGCCTGGCCGTAGCGCAGATCGTCGATCACCGTCGCCGGGCTGCCCTTCGGCGTGATCTCGTAGATTGCCGTCACCGAATGGCCGGAGCCGATCTCGCCGGCATCGACGCGGTCGTTGTTGAAATCCTCGCGCTTCAGCGCGCGGGTCTCGTAGCCGATCAGCCTGTATTCGGCGACCTTCTGCGGGTTGAACTCGACCTGGATTTTTACGTCCTTGGCGATCGGGAAGATCGTCGACGACGCATCCTGCACCAACACCTTTTCCGCTTCCTGCAGCGTGTCGATATAGGCAGCCGTGCCATTGCCGTTCTGGGCAATCGTCTGCATCATCTGGTCGTTCAGATTGCCGCGCCCAAAACCGAACACCGACAGGAACACGCCGCTCTTGCGCTTCTCCTCGATGATGCGCTTCAGGTCATCGTCGTCGCTCTGGCCGACATTGAAGTCGCCGTCGGTCGCCAGCATGACACGGTTGACGCCGTCCTTGACGAAGGACTTTTCCGCCAGCCGGTAGGCCTCGCGGATGCCCGCCTCGCCCGCCGTCGAGCCGCCGGGCGTCAGCGTGTCGATGGCGCGCAGAATCTTGTCGCGCTCCGAAACTTTTGTCGGCTCCAGCACAGTGCCGGCGTCGCCGGCATAGGTGACGATCGAGACCGTGTCGTCAGGACCGAGCGTATTGACCAGCAGCCGGAAGGCGGCCTGCAGCAGCGGCAGCTTGTCTGGCTCGTTCATCGAGCCGGACACGTCGAGCAGGAAGGCGAGATTGGCCTTCGGTTTTTCCGCCGGCTTCACGTCGTAACCCTTGATTGCCACATGCATCAGCCGGGTGTTCTGGTTCCACGGCGTCGGCATCACGGTGACGGTCGAGTTGAACGGCGTCGATGCCGCGTCCGGCCCCTTCCAGTCATAGGGGAAATAATTGACCATCTCCTCGACCCGCACCGTGTCGGCCCTCGGCAGAAAGCCTTCCTTCAACGAGCGCCGCACGAAGGAATAGGAGGCGGTGTCGACGTCGATCGAGAAGGTTGAAACTGGATTCTCCAGCGCCGAGCGTATGGGATTGGTCTCGAAATCCCGCACGCGGTCGCGGTTTTCTTCCTGTATCACCGGCATGTCGGAAGGCGCGACGCTCGGGGATGGCGTGATCGTCATCTTGACGACGCCGCCTGACGCATCGCGGCTCACACGACCGGAAGCCATCGGCGCAGGGGCAAAGCCGTCGACCGATACATTCGCCTCGCCTCCCGGTCGGGGTTCCGCCGAAGCAAGCGCCTCAGTGGCGGGTGCGGCTGGTGCCTCCGGCTTTGCCGGACCGCCTATAGCTGCCCGCGAATTCAGATCAGCTTCATACTGCTTACGCTTTTCCAGCAACGCGGCAATCGCCTCGTCCTGATCGCCCTTCTTCTCGCCGGCCGCCACTTCCTGCTTGCGCTCGCGCGGCGCGTCGGTCGCCTCCTGGCCGGTGCCGAACACGAACGGCAATTCCGGCCTGTTGAGGAGATAGAAGGTCGTGTACCCGGCGATCGGCAGCGCCACGAGGGTCGCGAGCGCCGGCGTCGCATAGAGTTTCTTAAACATCATCCCACTCCAAAGCTTGATTGCTCTGTCGGTGAGACGCAGCGGTTTTGCCGTTCCTTGGGTGGCTTGCGAATTTTTTTCGGCCTCGAACGCGGCCATAGCGGCCTGCATGGCGCGCGCCCTCGCCTCGCCCGAGGGTTTTGGCGGATCGATGTCGCACAGCGCGAACAGTTCGTTGTCGTCGACCATGGTCAAACTTCCCCGGCTGAACGCATCAGCACCTTCAGCCGTTTCTTCGCTTCATGGATGTGCCACGAAACCGTCGTCTCGGAGATCGCCATCACGTCCGACGCCGCCGCATGGCTCAAGCCTTCGCCATAGACCAGCAGCACCGCGTCGCGCTGCTTGTCCGGCAGTTGCCGCACGGCGGCCCACAGCGACTCGGTCTGCTCTTCGGGCTCCGGCTGCTGGAGCGCGCCGCCGCCGATCAGCGCCTGCACGCCGTAAGCTTCGGTCTTGGCGGTTTCCCGCGCCGTCTTGCGCCCGATGTCGCGGGCGGCGTTGAGCGTCAGCGTGTAGAGCCAGGTGGTGAAGGCGCCGGCACCGCGATAGGTCTTGATCGCCGATCCCAGCCGCACGCAGACTTCCTGGGCGACGTCCTCGGCGTCGGCCTTTCGGCCGCACCAGCGATACGCGACGCGATGGACAAAATCGTAATGCCTTTCGACCAATTGGCCGAAAGCCTGTCCGTCGCCTTCGCGCGCCCGGCCGATCAGCTCGGCATCGGAAGCTTCGATCTCGTCCACCGCAAGCGCCATCATTTGCCTGTGGGACGAAGCCTATCGGCCATTCCTTGGGGTGTTGGAAGATTTTTTTCGCCATTGAATGACCCCGTTTCCTGCGCGCGAGAGTCAGCTTTTGATTCGGAAACGGGAAGAAGCCGAATTGCAGGCTCGTTCTTGTCTCAGGTCCCGGGCGACGCACGCCCCGGCCGAAACAGGGAGTGATCATCATGAAGATTCTCGGAATTGGACTGGCAGCGTTGTTCGTCGCCACCAGCGCCGCCTACGCTGCCGACCCGGCAAAGGTCATGGACAGCTCGGCCGGAAAGATCTGGACCGACCAGAACGGCATGACACTTTACACCTTCGACAAGGACGAAGCCGGCAAGTCGAACTGCTACGACAAATGCGCCACCAACTGGCCGCCGCTGAAGGCCGAAGCCGGCGCGATGGCAATGGGCGAGTGGACCGTGGTCGAGCGCACCGACGGCACGAAGATGTGGGCCTATGAAGGCCATCCGCTCTACACCTTCATCAACGACAAGGCGGCCGGCGACGTGACCGGCGACGGCAAGGGTGACGGTACCTGGCACGTCGCCAAGGCGGATTGAGGCTTGCTCCTGCGCTGCCGGCGTCATCCGCCGGCAGTTTTGGTGCGTCCTTCGAGGCTCGCCCGTCGCGGTTCGCGCCAATCTCTTCGATGCCGGTGGGGGCGAGCACCTCAGGATGAGGACGGTAGGAGCCAAATCGCCAACCGGAAAAGTCGGCGCTGAAATTATTCAGCTTATCGCGGCTACGAAAACTTTGAGCCGACTTTACCTGTTAGCGCTTGGCACCTCGCGGTCCTCATCCTGAGGTGCTCGCCCCCACCGGCATGGAAGATTTTCGCGAACGTCACAGGCGAGCCTCGAAGGACACACCCAAGTCACCGCTCATCCCTCTCCCAAAATCCGCAGCGTCTCACGATCCGGCTCGCCGTCGAAATATTTGTCGAGCGCGCGCAGAAAAACCTCCTCGCCGCTGGTCTCGGAGAACAGCGTCAGGCAGGAGCGCAGTTTCATGTCGTCCGGGCTGCCGAAGATCGCATGCGCAGAGCGTCCCTCCTGCTCCAGCAATATCTCCACGCATTCGCGCAGCCGCTGGCCGAGGACGGGATGCGCCAGATAAGCCCTCGCCTCATCAGCCGAACCGATCGCATATTTCTGCGACATCGGGCTCATGCCCAATCCCGCCATCTGCGGAAACACGAACCACATCCAGTGACTGGTCTTCCGGCCACGCTTCAGTTCCTCGCGCACGCGGTCAAACACCGGCACCTGCGCGTCGACGAAGCGGGAAAGGTCGAAAGGATCGTCGGACATGTCAGCCTTGCCGGAAAGATCAGACCTTATCCGACAGGGCTTCCGCAAAGAAGGTGGTCAGCCGCTCCCAATGGCGCTCCGCCCCGGCCTCGTCATATGCGCCGTGATCGGAGACGGCCCAGCCATGGCCCATGCCGACATAATTCTCGATGATGTGGTCGATCTCCGCCTCGCGCAGCGCCTGCGCCAGTCTTGCCGACTGTTCCGGCGGAAAGCTGCGGTCGACGCCGGCGACGCCGACATAGACGCGGCCCTTGATGTTGCCCACCTGGCGGTGCGGGCTGTCGGGCGCGTCGGAGGCCAGATTGCCGCCGTGGAAACTTGCTACTGCCGCGATACGGTCCGGATAGGTCGCCGCGGCGTTCAGCGCGCGCCCGCCGCCCATGCAGTAACCGACGGTACCAATCGGCCCGGTCGCGCCGGCCGCGTCGAGTGCGGTCAGGAAAGCGGCGGTGTCGCGCTGCGTCATCTCCTGCGTCGTGCCGGAGATTAGGCCCATCAGTTGTGCGCGCGTCTCGTCGTTATCGAATGCGGTCTTTGCGTCGAACGGTCCATACGGCGCCTTGCGGTAGAACAGGTCAGGCACCAGCACGGTGTAGCCCTCATCGGCCAGCCCTTCGCCGATCTCGTCCATGGCCGGCCGCACGCCGAAAGCGTCCATGTAGACGATGACGCCTGCCTTGCCGCCCTCGTAGAGGTGCGCCTTCGCCACGCCGTCTTCTGTTTTGATCTCGATCTCGCGTCTGCTCATGTCGGTCCCGATGCTGCTGTTGCGCCGGGAGAGTAGTGCCCGGCGCGACCATCTCAAGGGCCTCACCATCAATTGCCGATGAAACGTCGCAAGGTTTGCTCAACCTTTCGGCGTGTCGGACGTTGGGCGTCATCAACGAGGAACCGCCGCCATGCAGACAGATCACCGGGCGCAAGCCGCCAACGAAGCCAAGAAACAGAGCCGCATCCAGAAAGGCGTCGACAGCAAGGACGCAGCCAAGAAGAATGGCGGAAGCAACGGCCAAGCGATGCAGGCCGGTGCGCGAAAATATCCGGAGCCGCCCTTTCCGAAACAGCATCATCCGAAACCCGGCGAGGAATGGAGGATAGAGCCGGCGCCCATGTACGAGGCGCCATTCTACATCGGCTCCAGGAAGGTGGAGGGCAAGGTAGCGCTGATCACCGGCGGCGATTCCGGCATCGGTCGGGCCGTGGCCGTGCTGTTCGCGCGCGAGGGAGCGGACGTCGCCATTTCCTATCTGTCGGAAGACAAGGACGCACAGGAGACGCAAAAGGCCGTCGAAAGGGAAGGCCGCAAATGCATCCTGCTGCCCGGCGACGTCACTGAGCGCGACTACTGCCGAAAGGCAGTCGCCGAAACGGTAAAAAAATTCGGCCGGATCGACGTGCTGGTCAACAATGCCGCCTTCCAGATCCATTCGGCAGAATTCGAGGACCTGACGGAAGAGCACTTCGACACGACGCTGAAGACCAACCTTTACGGCTATTTCCACATGGCGCAAGAGGCGGTGCCGCACATGAAGCCGGGCTCGGCGATCGTCAACACCGGCTCGGTGACCGGCATCGACGGCAGCAAGGAATTGATCGACTATTCGATGACCAAGGGCGGCATCCACGCCTTTACGCGGGCGCTGTCCGGCAACCTGATCGGCAAGGGCATTCGCGTCAATGCGGTGGCGCCCGGACCGGTGTGGACACCGCTCAACCCGTCGGAGAAGGAAGCCGAGGATGTGTCGAAATTCGGCGAAAAGACGCCGATGAAACGGCCGGCACAGCCGGAGGAAATCGCCCCGGCTTACGTTTTCCTCGCCTCGCCGCACTGTTCCAGCTACATTACCGGCGAGGTGCTGCCGATCATCGGGGGCTATTGATCGAACGATCACGACCGGCCGGCAAACCAGCCAGCCGCCGAATGTCGGCGCTTAGTTAACTGGGGCGCCGGAGCCGAGGTCCTCCACGTCGGGCGGCGTCGGCGACACACCCATCCGCCTGTTGATCACCACCGTGATCACCCACAGCACGACGCCGATCGCCAGCAGCACGCCGGCAATCGTGTATTGCTCCGGATTGCGACCAGTCCACGGGCCGGTCAGGAAACCGCAAGCGATAGCGCCGACGACCGGCAGGATGGTTGGCGCCCTGAAATGCTGGTGCTCCACCCGGTCCTTGCGCAGCACCAGCACCGCGACATTGACCACTGTGAACACGCACAGAAGCAGCAACGCCGTGGTGCCGCCGAGTTGCGGCACACTGCCGACGAAGGTGATCAGGCCGAAGGCCAGCAGCGTGGTGAAGGCAATGGCGATGTAAGGCGTGTGCCTTGTCGGATGGACCGTGCCCAGCACCGGCGGCAGCACGTGCTCGCGGCTCATGCCATAGACCAGCCGGCTCGCCATCAGCATGTTGATCAGCGCACTGTTGGCGACCGCGAACATGGTGATGAAGGCGAAGATGCCGATCGGGAAATTCGGCGCGCCGGCCTGCACGACTTTCAGCAGCGGCGCTTCGCCCTCGCCGAGGGCCGCGGGCTCGACCAGCGTGACCGCCGAGATCGACACCAGCACGTAGATCAGGCCGGTGATCAGCAGGCCCGCAAGCAGAATTTTCGGAAAGATCTTCACCGGGTCCTTGGTCTCCTCAGCCATGTTGACCGAGTCCTCGAAGCCGACCATGGCGAAGAACGCCAGCGTGGTGGCCGCGATCACCGGCCAGACCGGGCTCACGCCTTCGGGCGTATGGAACTCGGTGATGCGCGATACGTCGCCCTGGCCGAGGCCGATCGCCCACATGCCGATGACGATGACAATGAGCAGTCCCGTCAGTTCGACGCAGGTCAGCACGACATTGGCCTTCACGCTCTCGCCGACGCCGCGGAAATTCACTACGGCCACGATCGCCATGAAGATCAGCCCGAGCACGATGATGCCAGCACCGCCTTCCAGCCCGAGGCCGAAGGCGCTGGAGAAATTGACGGCGAAGGCGCGCGACGCCGTCGAGGCCGAGGTGATGCCGGAGCACATCACAGCGAAGGCGACGATGAAAGTGATGAAATGGATGCCGAACGCCTTGTGCGTATAGAGCGCAGCACCCGCCGCGCGAGGATATTTCGTCACCAGTTCCAGGTAGCTGAAGGCGGTGATCAGCGCCACGACGAAGGCCACCAGGAAAGGCAGCCAGACCACGCCGCCCACCTGCTTTGCCACCTGGCCTGTGAGCGCATAGATGCCGGTGCCCAGAATGTCGCCGACGATGAACAGCAAGAGCAGCCACGGTCCCATCACTCGGTGCAGGCTGGGTTCGACGGGAACGGATTTAGGGGAAGCGGTGACGTCGGTCATGCAAAATGCCTCCATGCGCGATTGACCTCGCGCGATGCTCCGGCCTTGCGCGGCCGGCATTGACCACCCCCGTGCCCGCAATGGTTGCGCATCCGGCTACAAATATCAACGACTGGCGAAAGCCCGCATGTGGAAAGCCTGGATATTTGCCGGATAACGATAGGCCACGCCATACGGGCAGGCGTTGCGGTCGAGGCAGCCGCGCTCCATGCAGTCTTGTCCGGTTGCTGTGCGGACATGTACCAGGCAGCCTGTATAGTAGAACCCGGCCTGCGAATGCGCGCCCACGGGACAGGCGTTCATGCAAGGTTTTCCGTCACATGCGTCGCAAAGGTGAATCGGTTTCTCAGCCTCCGGAAAGTCGAGCGGGGTATCGAACAGCAACGCCCCGCGATAGGCGTGCCACAGCCCGTATTCGGGGTGCATGAGGATGCCGAGCGGCGACGGCTTCAGCCGCTCGGCCCGCATCGCCCATTGCTGGAACGGCAGATAGGGCCGGTCGGACGGCGACACGGCGCGTGCGCCGACTCGGTCCGCAACCACGCCGATCGTCTGCCGCGCCCACGTGTCCAGCGGGTTAGCAAGACCGTCCGGCTGCCTCTCCAGCCATCCAAGAAAATGCGGCCACGGCGCCGCGCCCGCCTGACCGACCAGCAGCACGGATTTTGCGGGCGAGCCTGACAATCCGGATGGGGCGGTCTCGCTCGCCTCGAAATTGAATCCGCCGCGCGGGATCAGCCCGTGCGCGGACAGGGCGAGCGCGATGGCGTCAAGCCCGCCGCCGCCCATGTCGGGCCACCGGCCGGACATCCCTTCCCTGTTCTCCGAACGCTCCATCGGGCTACTTTATGCCGTCGGGCTCGGCCGCGGCAACGACGCCTGGCGGCGTCGAAGCTTCCGCCTGCGGCACGCGCCGCTTCTTTGTCCGCTCGCCGTGCTAAGATTTGTGCCGGAACGAATGCTCCGCCGACCCGCGCGGGCAAGCCAACAGGAGAATGGTCATGGCATGGAAATTCCCGCAGTCCACCACGTCCGAAACAACGATCGTCACGCTCAGCGACGATGGCGACGGCGTATTCGTAGCCGAGCAGGTTTTCATCGCCACGGTTGCCGTGAACAACACCATCCAGCCTGCAATATCCGCCTATGGCATCAACCATGAGGTAATCATTGCTGGAACCGTTGCCGGCAGCCCAATGATCATCGGCAATGGCACCAGCCTCGTTGCCAACTCCACCATCACCGTCGAGGAGACCGGCCAGGTCCGCGCCTACTACAACCAGGCCATCGAAATTCACGGAACCGACAACGACATCATCAATCACGGACTGATCTCGTCTCATGGCTACTACGCAGTCTTTTACCGGACCGACAACGTCGTGGGTGAGTCCACTCTGGTCAACACCGGCACGATCGACGCCGCTCTCTGGGGTGTCTATCACGACATCAACGCCATCGACACACTGGTCGTGACCAATACCGGGACCATTTCCGGCGACAGCGCATCCTATTGGTCCAAGGACGGCACGTTGGCCATCGATCTCGTCACCAACAGCGGCAAGATGATCGGCGATGTCGAACTCGGCGGTGCCGACGATCTCTACGATGGCCGCCTCGGCACCATCCAGGGCGATGTCTTCGGCGGCGACGGAATCGACAAGCTCTATTCCGGCGCCGGCAACAACCGGCTGTTCGGCCAGAACGGTGACGATACACTGATGGGCGGCGCCGGCGCCGACTATTTGTCCGGCGGCACCGGCAGCGACCGGGCGGCCTATTCGTCGGCAACCAAAGCCGTTATCGTCAGCCTCGCCAATCCGGCCATCAATTCAGGCGACGCCAAGGGCGACAGCTACAACTCGATCGAAAATCTCTCGGGCTCGAACTTCAACGATGCCTTGAACGGCAACAGCGCGAAAAATGCCATCAATGGCGCCGCTGGCAACGATACCATCAAGGGGTATGCCGGCAACGATACCTTGACCGGCTATTCGGGCGCCGACAATTTCGTCTTCAATACTGCGCTGAATGCCTCGACCAATGTCGACACCATCACCGACTTCAATTTTTCCGCCGACACAATCCAGCTCGACGACGCCGTCTTCGCGGCGCTGACGGCGGGCGTTCTCGCCTCCGCCGCCTTCCGCGCCAACACCACGGGCCTCGCCGGAGACTCCAGCGACCGCATCATCTACGAGACCGACACCGGCGAACTCTACTACGACGCCAACGGCAACGCTTCGGGCGGCGGCATCCTGTTCGCCAAGGTCGGCATCGGCTTGGGAATTACCAATGCGGATTTCGTCGTGATCTGAATCGTCTTCCGTAAAGACCCTTGGATAGGGATATCTGGGCGAGATCCCGGAAGCCACATGCTTTAGTTGCAAAACCGCTTGTTTTGCATGGCTTTGACAAGCTGCCGGTTGATTTATTCAACCGGAGATGCATCTGGCAAATATTCCTGATTGTATTCGTCATGGACAATCGCCTGCACCCGGCATAGTTGTCGGCGGGCCAGGACTTCTGCGCGAGGAAATTCATGACCACAACCAACGTGACGACGGCCGAGGCGCGAGCGGGTCTTGTCGACCCAAGCAACGCGAAGTGGGCCGGCGACATCACCTATTCAATCCCGGGAGCAGGAGCAGTCTGGCAGGCGGGCTACGGCAAGGGCGAGCCGGTCAATCCGCAGTACGGCACGCTCGACGCCACACAGGCGACCGACTTCGGCACAGCGATGGCCCTCTGGGATTCCTACATCGCGCCGTCGATCACCGAGGTCTCGGATGCCAACCCCGGCAACGTCAGGATAGCGTTCACCGACGTCTCCGGCCTGCAAGGCGGCAATTTTACCGGATATGGCTATGGGCCGCCGGTCGGGCCGGAAGTTCCGGTGCATGGCGACATCTGGATCGACGAAACGCTCAAGGGCACATCGTTCGCGTGCGGCACGTCAAACTTCGAATTGCTGCTCCATGAAGCGGGCCACGCCCTTGGCCTCAAGCATCCGTTCGAGGCGCCTACCCTGCCGGCCGGCTACGACAGCACCACCTATACGGTGATGAGCTACACCCATCAGGACTATTTCTACACATGGTCAGGCGGCGGCGGCAGTATCTTCGTCAGCTACGACAGCACCGCCGACTTCACGCCCATGGTGCTCGATATCGCCGCCATCCAGGCCCACTACGGCGCCGACAAGACGACCGCGACGGGCAACACCACCTATGCCTTCACCGACACCAGCATGAACGGAAGACAGGCGATCTATGACGCCGGCGGCATCGACACGATCGATCTTTCGGCGCTGAGCCGCGGCTCGAAGGTAGACCTTCGGCCGGGAGCCTATTCCGACGTCGCCTACTACAGCGTCGCCGACCAGACCGCCGACCTCATAGAGCAGTTTGGAGCCCAGTTCGCGAGCTTCATCACCAATGCGATGAACAACCCAAGCGCGCCGGCCTATGAATGGGAAAGCAATGTCGGGCTTACCTTCACCACGGTCATCGAAAACGTCGCCGGCAGCAAGTTCGCAGACGAGCTGACCGGCAACGCGGCAGCCAATGTCATCAGCGACGGCGGCAAGGGCGCGGCCGACACCATGATGGGCCTCGGCGGCAACGACATCTACAGAGTCTATAATTCGGGCGACGTCATCGTCGAAGCCTCGACGCAAGGCGCAGCCGATCGCGTCATGGCGGCGGTGGACTATGTGCTGGGCGCAAAGGCCTGCATCGAATTGCTGACCACCAACGGCTCGACAGGCACTTCATCCATCGACCTGACTGGCAACACGCTTGAGCAGACGATCATCGGCAATGCCGGGGCCAACGTCCTCAACGACGGCGGCAAAGGCGCCGCCGACACCATGCAGGGACTTGGCGGCAACGACACCTACCGGATCTACAATGCCGGCGACGTCATCATCGAAGGCGCCGGCCAGGGCAACGCCGACCGGGTCGCTTCCGCGGTCGACTACCGGCTCAACGCCGGCGTCGGCATCGAGATCATGACCACCAACGGCTCGACCGGCACGTCGAACATCGACCTCGCCGGCAATGCTTTCGCCCAGCAGATCACCGGCAACGCCGGCAACAACCGGCTCGAGGGTCGGGAGGGTAACGATACGTTGAGCGGGCTGGGCGGCGCCGACACCTTCGTCTTCAACACAAAACTCGGCGCCTCGAATGTCGACACCGTCGTTGATTTCAACGTCACCGACGACCGGTTCCTTCTGTCAGACGCGATCTTCGCGGCGTTGAGCACGGGCGTCCTGCTCTCCGGCTATTTCCGGAACAACACCACCGGCCTAGCGCAGGACTCCAACGACCACATCATCTACGAGCGTGACACCGGCGAACTCTATTACGATGCCAATGGCAGCGGTTCGGGCGGCGGCATCCTGTTTGCAAAGATCGGCATGGGGCTGGCGCTGACCAATGCGGATTTCGAGGTGGTATGAATGTGACAAGGCTGTGGCGCCGAGCCAACTGACCGTATTCCGCAGACCGCATGCCCGACACGGCGACGCTCTTGTATGCACGGCAGATGCCGACCTCGTCTTCCGTGATTGAGATGCTGGGCGCTGCCCGCCATGGCGAACGAGGTAATCGACTGCACTAGGGGGGTCTCAACCGAGGTTATTTTGGAGGTATGCGATGACCACCGTGACAATTACCGTGGCCGACCCCGGCGGCGTCGACACCAACAGCATCTTTGCCAGCACCGCGCCCTATTCCGTCGACAATGTCGCAAGCGAATATGGGGGCACCCTGGGGCGATTTTACTTCAATCGCTATGTGAACGGTGCGGTCGACAATTCGGAGAGGCAGCTCTTCATTGCCACGGGCAAAGGAATCGAGCTGACCGGTGTCGAGGACCTGCGCGGCACCGTCAGCGCCGTGGAGTGTTGGCGCACCGACGACGTCGGCGGCGGCGGCACGACGCTAAGGGCCAGCATCGCGTTCTCGCTGGACGGTCTCTGGGCGACGCGGGGCGGTGTCACCCTGGAATCGTTCGCGATGCTGACGCCCGACACGCTCATGGGCCGGGTCATGCAGGGTTCGAGCGCAAGCCTTGTGCTCATCGGCAATGTCGGCAACGACACGCTGCGCGGCAGTTTTCTGGACGACAGGCTGCAGGGCGGCAAAGGAGCCGACAGGCTGTTCGGCGGAGAGGGCGCCGACACCGCCGACTACTCCACGTCCGACCTTGGCGTGACGGTCAATCTGGCGACCGGCGCCGCGAGCGGAGGCCATGCGGCGGGCGATCGCTTCTCGTCGATCGAAAACGTCGTCGGTTCTGCGTTTGCCGATACACTCATCGGCGACGACAACGCCAACTTCTTCGATGGCGGAACCGGGCTCGACTTGATCGATGGCGCCGGCGGTGACGATTTCATCTTCGGCAGGGATGGCGGCGGCACGCTGCGCGGCGGCGCCGGCAACGACCGGGTCGACGGCGGCGTCGATGCCGACAAGATTTACGGCGGCAGCGGCAACGACGAGCTTCGTGTCGGCGAGGGAAGCAACTACGGTTATGGCGAGGACGGCAACGACATTCTGCTGGGTGCCAGCGGGATCGACCGGCTTTTTGGCGGCGCCGGCAACGACCGGCTGTCTGGCGAGGACGGCAACGACACGCTGAGGGGCGACGCAGGCGCCGACTATCTCAGCGGCGGCAACGGCAGCGACCGCGCCTCCTACACGTCCGCCACAAAGGCCGTGATCGTCAGCCTGGCGAACCCGGCGATAAATTCGGGCGACGCCGAGGGCGACACCTTCAATTCGATCGAAAACCTTACCGGGTCGCATTTCAGCGACGCGCTCAACGGCAATTCGGCGACAAACGCCATCAATGGCGGCGACGGCAACGACGCTATCAAGGGTTACGCCGGCAACGACACGCTGACCGGCTACACTGGCGCCGACACCTTCATCTTCAACACGGCGCTCAATGGCTCGACTAATGTCGATACCATCACCGACTATTCCATCTCTGCCGACACGATCCAACTCGACGACGCCGTCTTCACGGCGCTGACCACGACGGGCACACTTCCTGCGGCCGCCTTCCGGGCCAACACGACTGGGCTCGCTGGAGACGCCAGTGATCGCATCATTTACGAGACCGATACTGGCGAACTCTACTACGACGCCGATGGCAGCGGAGCCGGCGGTGGCATCCTGTTCGCAAAGATCGGCATCGGGCTGGCGCTGACCAACGCGGATTTCGTGGTGATCTGACAAACGCCCGTTCCGCCGGGCAAGAATTTGGGACCGGGGGTGCCGCACGGCTCGCCTTTTTGGGCTTCTCGGCGCAATCTTCCGTTGTTCCGGCGCACCGCCTATTCTTTCCGCCGCGAAATCACATGGCCCAAACCAAGGGGCAAGGGAGGACGCTCATGGCATGGCAGATTCCGCTTTCCACCAGCCAGGACGCGACGGTCGCCCCGCTCGGAACGACCGACGATGTCTTCGTCGCCAGCGACGTCACCATCGCCTCGAAGGCCAGTTTCACGATCTGGGGGCAAGGAAGCGATCATGAAGCGATTGTCTACGGCACCGTCATCTCTATCGGCCAAGTCGCTATCCTGCTTGGAGAACTGGACGGCGAAAACAACACAGTCTCCGTCAAATCCGGCGGCGAGGTCCATTCGCTCGAAGCCAGCGCCGTGGCCATCGTGTCGTCGAATTCTTTCGTCCGCAACGACGGGCTGATTACTGCCGCCGGTGCTGGGGTCAGTCTGGAAAGCCAGAGCCTCGACAGCACCAGCATCGTCAACACCGGAACGATAGACGTCGGCGGGTCCGGAATATTTCGATCCTCCGAATCGAGCGAAACTTTCGTCGTTCGCAACAGTGGGATCATCAGGGGAAGCGCATCCTTCAACGCGGAGAGCGCGGCGGACGGCAGGGACCTCATAACCAATACCGGGAAAATGATCGGCAATGTGTTTCTCGGCGGCGGCGACGATCTCTATGACGGACGCCAAGGTACCGTGCAGGGCAACGTGATCGCCGGCGCCGGCAAGGACCGCCTCTATTCTGGCGCCGGCAACACAAAACTGTTCGGCGAGGACGGCGACGACACGCTGATGGGAGGCGCCGACGCCGACTATCTGTCGGGCGGCAGCGGCTCGGACCGCGCTTCCTACGCCTCGGCGACCAAGGCCGTCGTTGTCAGCCTTTCAAACCCGTCAATCAACGCCGGCGACGCCAAGGGCGACACCTTCAATTCGATCGAGAACCTGTCCGGCTCGAACTACAATGACATTCTCAATGGCAGCAGCGCAAACAACGCCATCAACGGCGGCGCCGGCAACGACGCCATCAAGGGTTATGCCGGCATCGACTTCCTGACCGGCGGCAGCGGCGCTGACCTCTTCATCTTCAACACCGCGCCAAACGGCGCCACCAACATCGACACCATCACCGACTTCAGCGTCGCCGCCGATACCATTCAGCTCGACAATGCGGTCTTCGCTGCGCTCACGGCGACCGGCACGCTCGCCGCGGCTGCCTTTCGGGCGAATGCGACGGGCCTGGCCGCCGACTCCAGTGACCGTATCATCTACGATACGGACGACGGAGAACTCTATTACGACGCCCACGGCAATGGAGCAGGCGCACCCGGCATCGCCTTCGCCAGGCTTGTGGCCGGGCTTTCGCTGACCAACGCCGATTTCGTCGTGATCTGAATCGCAGATGTTGGCGAAGTGGCCGGTCGGCGCAAGCCGTCTGCTCTTCAGCACATTTTCGGGCTGCCCGGCTCAGCTCTTGAAGGCGCTGCGCCAGACTTCCTTGTGAATGATGTCGGCCACTTTAGCCCGGCCTGTATCGGGCTCCCTTCACGTGAAGGCGTCGGGCATCGAGTTCTTCTTCTGCGTCACGAAGTCGACCAGCGCCTCGTCGATGGCCGGGTCGAGATGCGGCGCCTCGTAGCTTTCCAGCCAGCGTCGCGCCAGTTCGTTGGCGCGCTGCGAGGCGCTCTTCTCGCCTTCCGCCAGCCACTGCTCGTAGGAATTGTTGTCGGCGATCGTCGAGCGGTAGAAGGCCGTCTGGAAATTCGCCTGGGTGTGGTCGCAGCCGAGATAGTGGCTGCCCGGCCCGACCTGGCGGATAGCGTCCATCGCCTGGCCGTTTTCCGAGAGGTCGACACCCTCGGCGAACTTCTGCTGCATTCCGAGTTGGTCGATGTCCATCATGAACTTTTCGTAGCAGGAGGCGAGCCCGCCCTCGAGCCATCCCGCCGCATGCAGCACGAAGTTGGTGCCGGCCAAAATGGTCGAGTTCAGCGTGTTGGCGCTCTCATAGGCCGCCTGTGCGTCGGGGATCTTGGAGGCGCAGAGCGACCCGCCGGTACGGAACGGTAGGCCGAGCCGCCGTGCCAGTTGCGCCGCGCCATAGGAGACGAGCGACGGCTCCGGTGTGCCAAAAGTCGGTGCGCCCGACTGCATGGAGATCGAGGAGGCAAAAGTGCCGAACAGCACCGGCGCGCCGGGGCGCACCAACTGCGTCAGCGCGGCGCCCGCCAGTACTTCCGCAAGCACCTGCGTCAGCGTGCCAGCGACCGTCACCGGGCTCATCGCACCGGCCAGAATGAACGGCGTGACGATGCAGGCCTGATTGTGGCGCGCATAGACTTTCAGCGCTCCCAGCATCGTCTCGTCGAACACCATCGGCGAGTTGGCGTTGATGAGCGACGTCAGCACCGTGTTGTTCTCGACGAAATCGTCGCCGAACACGATCTTGGCCATCGCCACCGTGTCCTCGGCTCGCTCCGGCGCGGTAACCGAGCCCATGAACGGCTTGTCGGAATATTTTATGTGCGAATACACCATGTCGAGGTGGCGCTTGTTCACCGGCACGTCGACCGGTTCGCACACCGTGCCGCCCGAATGGTGGATCGACGGCGCCATATAGGCGAGTTTCACGAAATTGCGGAAATCCTCGATGGTGGCGTAGCGGCGGTTGCCGTCGAGATCGCGCACGAAGGGCGGGCCATAGACCGGCGCGAACACCGTGCCCTTGCCGCCGATCTCGACCGAGCGCGCCGGGTTGCGCGCATGCTGCGTATAGAGCGACGGCGCAGTCTTCAGCAGCGAGCGCGGCAGGCCCTTCGGGAAATGCACCCGCTCGCCCCTGACGTCGGCGCCGGCCTCCTTCCACATCGCCAGCGCTTCCGGATCATCCCGAAAGATGATGCCGATCTCTTCCAGCACCGTGTCGGCATTGGCCTCGATCAGTGAAATGCCTTCCTCGCCGAGCACCTCGTAGAGCGGGATTTTCCGCTTGATGTAGGTAAGCTGCGTGCCGGGACCTCCACCGCTGCGCGCCGCGCGGCGCGCAGCCGCGCCACCGGAAGCACCCCTGCCCCGCCTCGCGTTCGACGCTTCCTGATCGACTGGCGCGTGCTCGCTCATGATCGCTCTTCCCTGAATCCGTTCCGGCCGCTTCCGGCGCGGCCTCTTGCCCAAATCGTAGCCAAGCCCCGTGCCCGAAACGGCCCGGTAGCGCCAAGCGCTGTCGCAAAATAGACACGGGCATCGATGGCGACTTGCTGCCGATGCGATTGCCCCGTGCCGCAGCTATCTCTGCTCAGCCAAATCCCGCGACCACCGTTTCGATGGGCAGAAAAAGCGTGCGGCGGTCCGCCGGATATTCGATGAATTCCGCACAGGCCATATAGAAGCGCTTCGCCCGCTCGTCCTTTGCCTGAATAAGCACGGCGCCAATGCCTATGGCCTGCGACGCTGCCGCGATGCGGCGGAGCGCATCCGACAGGATGTCGGCTCCCAGCCCGCGTCCAGCATGACCTCGGCTTACAGCCAGGCGCCCGATCACCGACACGGGGATCGTGTCGGGAGCATTGCGTCGTATCTTTCCGGGAGCAGCCGCCCGCTCGACCGCGCCGGCGGAAATGCAGAAATAAGCAACGACCCGTTTTCCTTCGCAGACGACATAGGTGCGCGAAAACCTGCTCTCGTTTTTCAATGCGCGGCTCTTCAGCCAATCGTCCAGCACCGGCTGACCACAATCGAAGCCGGACAAATCATGTTCCGAGGTCAGCGGAACAGGCGCCGATAGCTTCGTCTTGTCACCTTCTGGCGTCACCGCTCCCAAGCTGGCACGCGGCTGAGCAGCGCACGCAACTTCGGCCCCGGTGCGGGAGGATTGTCGAGCGCCTGCATGAAAGCCTCATGCCGCCCCGGGTCGAGCGCGAAGAGGCGCTGATCGAGGAGCACATCGATCGCAACGTTGCGGGCGCTGTCGATCATGAATTCGGTGCGCGTCTTGCCAAGCACTGCCGCCGCATCGTCGATGAGTTGCCGGGTCTGCGTCTCGATGCGCAGGTTGATGCTGCCCTTGGCCTCCGCTGGCGAACGTGGCTCGGCAACCGGCACAGCTGCTGCCGACTTGGCGGAAGAAGGAGAGCGAGCCATTGTCATAGTGCCAATCTGGTGCTCCGTATCCACGTTGTCAATACGTTTCCCGATCTCGCGCCTACTTCCGCATGAACGGATATTTTTGCCCGTTGTCCCCTGAAATAAAGGTGAACCCACCGATCCCGCCGCTCTGGTCGACTTCGAACTGAGCAATCCCGATCGGCGTCGGGCCGAGGTTTTCGGCGATGCCCTGGAATCGGCCTTCCGGCACGAGTGTGATGGCAAAGGCCTGCCCGCCCTGGTCCGCGAGTTTCAGTTTCGCGCCGGTGGCCAGGATCCCGACCGACAGCCCTGCCCCGTCCTCGCTGACCTTCGCATGGCCGAAACTGTCGTTGACGTAGTCGCCGGCGAGCGGCGCCAGCACCGTCGCTGGCTGGCGCACCGCCGGCGGGCTGCCGACCTTTTCTTCCTGCTGATAGCCGGCGCGCGCCGTCTTCAGCCGTTCCGCCACATGGTCGATCTCGGGATTGCCCAGCAGCCGGTCAAGTATCCACTCACCGAGAGCGTCGGGCAGGCCGACATTGGTCTCGTTGGTCAGCACGATCACGCCGACGTCCTTGTCGGGCGCCATGCCGATGAAGGCCCCATAGGCAGTGGTGCCGCCATTGTGCCAGACGATCCGCCCGTTGGGCGTGCTCTGGATCACCCAGCCCATCGCATAGGTCAGCGTTTCGTTCATGCCGGTGCGCGGCGTCTTGGTAACGGCAAGGTTTTTCGCCGAGACGATCTCCCTGCCCTCGAATTTGCCGTTTGCAAGATGCAGGCGCACCCATGGGCCGAGATCCTCGATGGTCGAGTTGATCGCGCCGGCCGCCCCGAACCCGTAGGGGAAGAGCGGCGTGAACGGCACCTCGACGGAACCCTGCGGCGTCCAGCGGTAGCCTTCCGTATGATTGGGCGCCGCCTGGATCGCTTCCGCGGTGAAGGAAGAATTCTGCATGCCGAGCGGCTCGAAAATCTCTTTCCGCACGACCGAATCCCAATCGGTTGCGGAAAACTGGCGGGCGACGATGCGCTGCGCCAGCATGTGCGTCACATTCGTATAGGCGAAGGCCGACCTGAAACTCGACACCGGCTCGACGAAACGCATGGCGCGCACCATGCCCGCCTGCTCGACGCCCAGGATGCCCATCAGATCGTTGGCCGAGGGCGGCATGCTGGAGTGCTGGGCGAGCAGGTCGGAGACGCGGAATTCGCGCGTCACCCAGGGATCCTTCATCTCGAAAGCGTCATCGAGATCGACGATACGCGCGTTCCAGTCGAGTTTCCCTCGGTCGGCTGCGATGGCCATGGTGGTGGCGAGGAAGGCCTTTGTCGTCGAGCCGATCTGGAACACGGTCTTGGTGTCGACCGGTTCGCCGCCCTTCTTGCGCACCCCGTAGCCCTTCAGGAAATACAGCTTGTCGCTGGTAACGATCCCGACGGCAGCGCCGGGGTTGTCGAAATCCTTCATCCCCTTTGTCACATACGCGTCCAGCCTGATCGCGAGATCGCGGACGCGCATCTCCATGCCCTGGTCGGCGCGGGCAATCTGTGCCTGCGGCATCCAAAAGATCAGCGCGGCAAGCAATGGCAGCGCACGGCGCCAAGCAAAGACGAACCTTGTCGCGTCAAAAAATCTGCCGAAATTCATGGACCGTCCCTCTCGCTCGCCGCAAAGCCTTGCCGCAGGATAGCAGCCGAATGCCCTGCCCGCGCGAAACTTCTGGCCACAGCCTGTGGTTGACAAGCGCACGCCATGCCATACCTCGGGGAATGTCTTTCCATGGTTATCGAAACGTAACGCAGAACTGACCCTTGACCGGGAAATGACCCGCGGCTCTGGCTGCGACGCCTCCGCCATGCAGGCTCCGCAGGAAAAAATGCGTAGCCGTCGGATTCCGCCACCTCCGTTCGTCTTATCATCGGTGAGGCTGACGGAGCCTCGGCTCAACACAGGAGAGAACGATGCGCGTTATGGTGATTGTAAAGGCGACGGCCGACAGCGAAGCGGGCACGATGCCGTCGACGGAACTGCTCGAAGCAATGGGCAAGTACAATGAGGAACTGGTCAACGCCGGCATCATGCTGGCCGGCGAGGGCCTGCACCCTTCGTCCAAAGGCAAGCGGATCGCCTTCGACGGGCCGAACCGGACCGTCATCGAAGGCCCATTCGGCCATACGTCGGAACTCGTTGCCGGTTTCTGGCTCTGGCAGGTCAAGGACATGGCCGAGGCGGTTGCGTGGGCGAAGCGTTGCCCGAACCCCATGCCCGGTCCGAGCGAACTCGAGATCCGGCAGGTGTTCGAGGCGGCCGATTTCGGCGAAGCGCTCACTCCGGAACTGGCCGCGCAGGAAGACCGTTTGCGCGAGAAGATTGCCGAGCGCTGAGCCGCCCGCGCACCTTGCCTGCGATCGGACGAAGGAACTGGAGGTCTTGGGATTTTATAGACCTGTATTCCAAGTGCGAACTCCAGTCGCTTTCGTTTTGCAGCGCGTCGCAAATCAGCTAAGGATTTGACGCCTTTGCGGGCTAGAAATCCGGCGTCGCTGCTGAGCCGCCATCGTATGCCGCGCGATCATGGAGCCCGAGGAAAAAGATGTCCGACGACGAGATCATCCTGTCCGAGCTTTCCGACGACGAACTCGTGCAGCAGATGCATGACGATCTGTATGACGGGTTGAAGGAAGAGATCGAGGAAGGCACCAACATCCTGCTGGAGCGCGGCTGGGCGCCCTACAAGGTGCTGACCGAGGCGCTGGTGGAGGGCATGCGCATCGTCGGCGAGGATTTTCGCGACGGCATCCTGTTCGTTCCCGAGGTGCTGTTGTCGGCCAATGCCATGAAGGCCGGCATGGCGATCCTGCGCCCGCTGCTTGCCGCCACCGGCGCGCCCAAGCAGGGCAAGCTGGTCATCGGCACGGTCAAGGGCGACATCCACGACATCGGCAAGAACCTCGTCGGCATGATGATGGAAGGCGCCGGCTTCGACGTCATCGACCTCGGCATCAACAACGCGGTGGAGAAATACCTGGCGGCGATCGAGGAGCATCAGCCCGACATTCTCGGCATGTCCGCCCTGCTCACCACGACCATGCCCTACATGAAGGTGGTCATCGACACGCTGAAGGAAAAGGGCATCCGGGACGACTATGTCGTGCTGGTGGGCGGCGCGCCGCTCAACGAGGAATTCGGCAAGGCGGTCGGCGCCGACGCCTATTGCCGCGACGCCGCGGTCGCCGTCGAGACTGCCAAGGACTTCATGAAGCGCAAGCACAACATCCGGGCCGCCTGAGGTTTTTCGGCAAGGTCCTTCACGACAGGCACGGCAACGGCGGCTTTTTTGGCCGCCGTTTTTCTCGGTGCTTCCCTCCCGACGATCCCGGCGACAAGCTTCCCGCCGGAGGCGATTCAGGTCGGGGTCGACACTTCGCCTTGACCTGTCCAGCTATTCCGAAACCCGTCGCTCTGCGGCTATCTGGCCGAGACTGGATTTCCGGGAAGTATCAGCGTATCCTGCGGACATCTGGAACAAGCTTGGGCCGTCAAACATGGCCTGAAAGCCAGGTCGGGCCGTTCAGTCGGAACCCGGCATTCTCGGGCGGTTCGCGCGTCCGACTTTCCAAAACGGGGCATACATCTTCGCACTGAAATGATCTTTCATTTCAAGGAGGAAACATGCCTGTTCTCAACGTAGACGTTACAACCGACTTCTCAGCCGACAACCTCGTCGACATCGACGAGATCGTCTACGGCGATGCCGTATCCATCTCCGCGACCTTCGACAGCGCCCAGTTCGGCGCGGGTAAAATCTCCGACAGCATGGAGGTGACCGGCGGCGCCGGCAACAATTTCCTGCGGGTCGACATGTCCGCTGCCGGCACCTTTTCCGCCCTCGACTGGACGCTGACGAACTGGACCGGATTCGACCAGGTTCAGATCTTCGGCACGGTTGGCAACGACGAGATCCACGGAACCGATGGCAAGGATCAGATCGGCGCGCTCAACAATGGCGGGGGCATCGACAAGCTGTTCGCCTATGGCGGCAACGATGTCCTGCGGCTCCCCGGCGGAGCGGTCGCGGGCTCGATCTTCGATGGCGGCGACGGCACGGATGGCCTGCTGATGACACAGGTCGCCGACTACGACTTCACCGGGACCACGATCGTCGACGTCGAGCAGGTCCAGTTCGCGCAGATCATCACCGCCACCTTCAACGACAACCAGTTAGGCGCCGATGCGATCAACCAGGTTATCGGCACGAAATCCGACCAGAACGTCGTTATTGTCGAGGGATCCACCACGGATTTGAGTGAAGTCAGTTTCTTGACCTGGGGCCGCGACGATCAGTCGATCTCCATCGAGGGAGAAATCTTCGTCGCCAACAACCTCGTCGGATCGGATCAGGACGACACGATTAGTGGCGGCTCCGCAGGCGACACGCTGGAGGGCGGCGGCGGCTCCGACCTGTTGTTCGGCAACGACGGCGCCGACAAATTCGTCTACCGGTCGGGCGGCGACCTGGTGAAAGGCGAAGAAGAAGCTGTGATCGGCGTCGCCGGCACCGACACCGTGCAACTCGTCAACACGGGCTCGATCGACTTCTTCGAGACCGTCTTCAACGGCGTCGAGCAACTGACCTATCAGTCCGGCGTTAGCAGCGCTCGTTTCGGTTCAGAAGCGATCATCGATTTCGACAAGGTCACCGGCGGCGGTTCAGTGGACACGCTGACCGTCGACCGAACCGGCGCCGGTTTTTTCGACCTGTCCAAACTCGTCTTTTCCAATTGGGCGAACGGCATCGACGTGATCAAGGTCAACGGCACCAATGCCGGCGAGATCATCATCGGCACGGGCGAGGACGACACGATCGACGGCAAGGGCGGCAACGATACCATGTCGGGCGGCGTTGGTGACGACGTCTTTCGCGTAGGCCAGGCCGGCGACGTCATCGACGAGGTTGCCGGCAAAGGCGACGACCGGGTCATCGCCACCGTCAGCTACGCGCTCAATGGAGGCGCCTCGATCGAGCTCATTACCACCAACAGTTCGGGGGCGGTGACGGCCATCGACCTCACCGGCAACACCTTCGCCCAGGAGATCGCCGGAAACGCTGGTGAAAACACGCTGCACGACGGCGGCGTCGGCGCTGCCGACACGCTGCGAGGTTTTGGCGGCGACGACACCTACCGCGTGTTCAATGCCGGCGACACCATCATCGAAAGTTCGACGCAAGGGACAGAGGACCGGGTGATGGCCGCCGTCGACTACACGCTCGGCAAAGGCGTCTTCGTCGAATTGTTCACCACCAACGGTTCCACCGGCACGTCGGCCATCGACCTTACCGGCAACGAGATCGCCCAGGAAATTCTCGGCAATGACGGCGACAACCGGCTGGAGGGCAAGGGCGACAGCGACACGCTGCGCGGCTTCGACGGCAAGGACAGTTTTGTCTTCGCCTCGACGATCGGCGCGGCAAACGTCGACACCATCGTCGACTTCGTCGTGGTGGACGACCGTTTCCTCCTCTCGGACGCGATCTTCACCGCGCTCGACACAGGCACGCTTTCGGCCGCCGCGTTCCGGGCGAACGCGACGGGGCTGGCCGAAGACGGCAGCGACCGCATCATCTATGAGACCGACACGGGGGAAGTCTATTACGACTCGGACGGAACCGGCGGCGGCGCCGCTGGCATCCTGTTCGCCATCGCCGACACCGGCCTGGCGCTCACCAACTCGGATTTTTCCGTGGCCTAAATGGTCACGCGAGGGCGCGGAGGGACCTGCTTTTCGCACCTCCGCCCCGATGCTCCGGGGACGTTTCGTTGTCGGCTGCCCGCAGGTCCTGGATCAGTCGCGCTCGCGGTGCTCCCCGCTATCCCTGACGGCTACAGCCCGGCCGCCCGAAATTCCGCCACGATCGGGTTATGCCGATCCGGACCGCATCGCGGGTGGGATCCACCTGCGCGTTAGAAGAGCAGACATGTATTGGTCTGCTGTTCGTCATCGGTGCACCCGGGAGCTAGTTATCGGTTCCAATGATATTGTCCTTACAATGACATCCAGATGACATTCGCCTCGGGCGATCATAAGCAGATACTGAAATAGCACTGTATTTCCGAGAAATGATCATAGCAAAATTTTTCTAAAAACTTTGAAGCGAAACTTGAGTGGAAGGCACAACTGAGCTACCGTTGGTTGCATGAAGTCCGGTCGTGGTTGCCTGAAAGAGACCGATCGGACGGCGGAGGGTACATCATGGCGATTTTTACTTCCGATGTAAGCTCAACCGTCGGCTGGGCAGAAAACTTTGGCGTGGACGTGGGGGATTTGCAATTCCAACGCCTCGACCCCTCCGACTTTCAAAGCCCCGCGGACCCGGCCGTGTCCTATGCCGGGGATTACATAGAATATGTCTACGACGAAAGTTCTTATGACGCTGTCTGGAGGTTCGGCGGCGACTTCGAGTTCGATATGAACGGCAGCGAGGTCGAGGCCGTTTCCGGCACGGTGACGCAGATCGACTATCGGCTGACCTACTACGTTGATTGGGATCCGGGAGTTCCATACTGGAAAGAGTTTTCGATAAGCGGGCTCAGCATCGACGTCTCGGCTTTCCAGACGCTCGACGATGCGGCGCTGACCGCTCTCATCTTTTCCGGGGATGACTCGATCAAGGGCACACCTTATAGCGACGTGCTTCTTGGCTTTGACGGCGCGGACGTTCTCCAGTCGGGGCGCGGCGAAGATATCCTGGACGGCGGCCTCGGCGCGGACATCACGGTCGGCGGGCTGGGCAGCGACATCCACTACGTCGAAGGCAATGCGGATCGCGTCATCGAGAAGGCCGGAGAAGGCGGCTTGGACGTCGTTCGCAGCGGCTCCAACTACGTGCTTGCCGCCGGCGTGGCAATCGAATGGCTGGAAACCCGCGACGGGGCAGGAACGGCTGCGATCGACCTGACTGGCAACGAATTCGACCAGAACGTTCGTGGCAATGAAGGCGTTAACCGGCTCGAGGGTGCCGGCGGCAGAGATTTTCTGCATGGCGAAGGCGGCGACGACCTCCTTTATGGCGGCATCGGCAATGACCTGCTGAAAGGAGGGTCCGGGGCCGACTATCTGAACGGCGGCGCGGGCGCCGACACGGCCTACTACGAGTCAGCATCCGCGGGCGTGGTCGTCCATTTGCTGGCGCCGGCCAACAACCAGGGAGAAGCCGCCGGGGATACGTTCGTCTCCATCGAATACATTCATGGGTCGCGGTTTGACGACGAGTTGGCTGGCACCGCCGGAGTGAACAGGCTGGAGGGCTACTACGGCGCGGATGACCTCTTTGGCCTTGACGGGGATGACAAGCTGTACGGCGGCTTCGGCGACGACCATCTCGAAGGCGGCGAAGGATCGGACACGCTGCTTGGCGAGAACGGCGCCGACCATCTCGATGGCGGCGCGGGTTGGGACACCGTTTCGTACGAGACGGCTGGGTTGGTAGTGGTCGACCTGCAGACACCCGCCAACAATCAGGGACACGCTACTGGAGACACCTTCAACTCCATCGAGAAGATTATCGGGACGTCCGGGAATGACAGGTTGTTCGGCGATGCTGGCGCAAACACATTTGCGGGCGGATACGGTACGGATCGCCTCTTTGGCCGCGACGGGAATGACACGCTTGAAGGCAGCGGCGGCATTTTCGATGACGACTATCTGAGCGGCGGTGCGGGCTCGGACACCGCGTCTTACGAGGCGGCAACCGGCCGCGTGGTTGTCCAACTGCTGACACCCGAGAACAACGAGGGAGAGGCGAGCGGCGACACCTACAATTCCATCGAGAATATCGTCGGGGGGAACTTCGATGATGGTCTGGTCGGCACCACCGGGGAAAACAGGCTGGACGGCGGCCAGGGAGCCGACCGCATCTTCGGCATCGAAGGCAACGATACGCTGACAGGCGGCGAAGGCGCCGACTATCTCAGCGGCGGACTGGGAACCGACACGGCTTCCTATGCCTCGGCCACCGCGCGTGTGGTCGTCAGCCTCGCGAACACGGCCATCAATACCGGCGACGCCGCCGGCGACACCTTCAACTCGATCGAGAACCTGCTCGGCTCGGCGTTCGACGACTACGTCTATGGCAATAATGCCGTCAACGTGATCAGGGGCGGCACCGGCAACGACATCATCAAGGGTTATGCCGGCAACGACACGCTCACGGGCGGTTCCGGACTGGACATTTTCGTGTTCAACTCGGCGCTGGACGCCACAACCAATGTCGACACCATCACCGACTACAACGTGGCTGCCGACACGATCTGGCTGGATAACCTGTTCTTCACGGCCCTGTCCACCGGAACCCTGGCAGCGGCGGCGTTCCGCGCCAATGCCACCGGGCTGGCGCAGGACGCCGACGACCGTATCGTCTACAACACCACTACGGGCGAACTCTTCTACGACGCCGATGGCAACGCTGCCAGCGGATCGAGCCTGTTCGCGCAACTGTCGGCCGGACTGGCGCTGACCAACGCGGATTTGCTGGTGATATAAACGCTGATGGTCCGGCGCGAGCCCGGCGAACCGGTCACGAAGCCAGAAACGCCCCGATCTCCTCCTGGAATTTCGACCAGCCGGGGTCGGTCGCCAGGATCAGGTGGTTCCTCCCTTCGAGCCCCACCAGCCGGGCGCCGGGGATGTTGGCGGCCAGGAAGCGGCCCTCCTCGAAGGGCTGCACCGCGTCGTCGTGGCAATGCAGGACGAGCGTCGGAACCGTCACCAGCGGCAACAGGTCGACGACGTTCATGTAGTCCGAGACCAGCCTGATCCGCACGGCGTTTTCCGGCGAGGTGGTCTTGCGCTGCAACTCGTTGAACCAGTCCATCTGCTCCATGGTGGCGCCGGGTATGAACAGCGACGTGAACACCTGGCGGAACGCTGGGTTCTGCTGGCCCCAGCCGGTGCGCATCAGCGTCGTCAACGCCTCGGCCTGCTCGACGTCGACCGGCGTCCCGCGCAGCCGCCTCCCTCGCGCGAACCCGCCATAGAGAACCAGCTTGCTGACCCGCTTGGGGTGTTTTACCGCATAGGCGATCGAGAAGGCGCACCCCTGCGACGCGCCGAACAGCGCGAACCGGTCGAGGGCCGTGGCATCGACGACGCTTTCGAGATCGCGCACGAAGGCGTCGAAGGAAAGGTCCTGCACGTCCCAGTCCGACAGCCCGTTGCCGCGCGCATCGTAGCGGATGAGCTGGCGCCCTGTGGCCAGCCATCTCAGCAGATGACTCCACACCGGGCTTTCCCAGTCGTATTCGAGATGGTTCAGCCAGTTGCCTGTCTTGACGATCGGCGGGCCGCTGCCGACCTTGGCGTAGGCGATGCGCACCGCATTGCCGGACGTGCAATACAGCACCTCCTGGTGCAGAGCGCCGGAGGCCGGCGGCCGGGGGGCCGAGATGGCCGTGGCGCCGCCCGTGAAGCGGTAGCCGCGCCGGGGCACGGTCTTGATCAGATGCTGCCCGGCTCCAGTGTCGCCAATGGCATGACGCGCCGCGTTGATGCGGCTGGTCAGCGCCGACGGCGAGACCGCGCGCCTCTTCCAGATGGCATCGAGCAATTCGTCACTGCCGACCACCCTGTCCTGGTTGCGCACGAGATAGGCGAGAATTTCGAAAACCTGCGGCTCAACCGCGACCGGCGCGCCGGCCTTGCTGAGCTCGATGCGCTCGATGTCGAGCAGATAGTCACCGAAAGCGTACTGCAAGCCGGCCCCCGCCCCGGCTGCAAGCCGGCAAGCAATATCAAGGAATTCTCAAGGGAAAATCAAGCTGATCTCAAGGACATCCGAAAGACATTCGCATACTTTCCCCTACGGAAAGCTGCCGTCTCTCAGAATCGGCGCTTCACCACGGGGCCATGATGACTTCGCGCCAGCATGAGCGGGGGAATTCAGCCGGACCGAAACGCTTCGGCGCCGGCCGTATGTGCCGACCCGATGCGCCCGGTTCCTGCTCCTTCGTCGGGCTTGGACTGCCGTCGAAATTCGAATCCCGCCCGGGAATGCTTTACCAGCCCGCTTCGGCAATCACGCGGCCGCCTGATGCGGCGAACCGAAAACATCGCCCGACGAGGCGACTGGCCACGAGACAGCCGGGGCGACCCGGCAAAGACAATCGGCATCACTCGAAAAAATTTACTGGGGCATCAACCCGAACAGCCGGACAGGCGCAGGCGCGCCTCCCCGCTATTGCTTGAGAGGTTATCATGGCCACGCTTACGATCACCAACAACGGCAACACCGATTTCCGCGGTGGACCCCCTGAAGTCAACATCGACAAGATCTTGTTCCAGACGCCAGGCCCCGCCACTTCCACGGCAATCTTCGCGCCGGCGCAGTTCGGCGCCGGCCTGATCTCCAATACCGTGGAACTCATCGGCGACGCCAACCAGAACCGGGTGCGCGTCGACTTCGCCGCCGCGACGAACTTCTCGGCGGCAGGCTGGAAATTCACGAATTGGGGCGGCACCGACGAGACGCAGCTCTTCGGCTCCACCGGCAGCGACACGATCACAGGAAGCGCCCAGCGCGACAACATCGCGACCAGCAATGGGCTTACAAACGGCATCGATGTGATCAGCGCCGGCAACGGAAACGACAAAATCCAGATGACCGGCAACAGCTTTGCCGTCGGCACGAAGGTGGACGGCGGCAGCCACAACGTCGGCGGTTTCGACGAAGTCACCTCGAACGGCACCAACGACGACCTCACCCTGGTCGCCTTCTCGAACGTGGAAAGGCTCAGCCTGATTGCGAATGGCCAGACCACGATCGTGAACGGCAAGCAGATCGGCACCGGCGGCTTCACGCAGCTTGCCGCCGACGCGGGCGAGACCGTGACGCTCAGGGTACGCGGCAGCGACGTCGATCTGCGCGGCGTGACGACCTTCGTTAACTGGGATGCCGACAACGCGATCAGCATCGAAGGCACCAGCATCACGTCCAATGTGCTGTTCGGCTCGTCCCAGAACGACACGATCAAGGGCACCGGCGCTTCGTCGGACCTGATCACCGGCGGCGGCGGCCTGGACACATTGATCGGCGACAAGGGCGCCGACAATTTCCGCTACTTTGCCGGCGCGGAGGCTGTCGCCGGCGAGATCGTCGACGCAGGATTGGGCTTCGACAACCTCAGCCTCTTCAACACCGGCGCCATCGATTTCAGCCCGCTCGCTATCAGCGGCGTCGAGGGCCTCGATTTCATCAGCGGAAACTCAACCGCGACTTTCGAAAGCGACCAGATCGGTGGCGCGGCGATCACCGCGATCTCGGGCTCGGCTGGCGTGGACCAGATCATCGTCAATGCCGTCGGCCAGGTGGCCAACCTCAGCAATCTCACCTTCAGCTTCTTCACCAATGGTGCCGATTCCATAACCATCAACGGTTCTGCCCTGCAGGACGTGCTTACCGGGTCGAGCAAAAACGACACGATCGACGGCAAGGCCGGCAACGACGCCATGACCGGCGGTGGCGGCGACGATGTCTTCCGCGTCGGCGAGGCCGGCGACATCGTCAACGAGGAACTGGGCGCGGGCTTGGCGGACAAGGTCATCATCACCGTGAGCTACGTGCTGACCAAGGGTGCCGAGGTGGAGCTTCTCACCACCAACAGCTCGTCGGCCACGGTGGCCATCGACCTGACCGGCAACGAACTCGTCCAGGAGATTTTCGGCAATGCCGGCGTCAACACACTGAGTGACGGCGGCGTCGGCGCGGCCGACACACTGAAAGGGCTCGGCGGTAACGACACCTATCGCGTGTTCAATTCGGGCGACATTATCGTCGAGAGTTCCTCGCAAGGAACGGCGGACAGGGTGACAGCCGCCGTCGACTACGTGCTCGGCAAGGGCGTTTTCATCGAACTCTTCACCACCAACGGCTCGAGCGGCACCTCTAACATCGACCTCACCGGCAACGAGGTCGCCCAGGAGATTCTCGGCAATGCAGGCAACAACCGGCTGGAGGGCAAGGGCGGTGCCGACAGCCTGCGCGGCTTCGCCGGTGCCGACAGCTTCGCCTTCGCCACCGCGCTCGGGGCGGGCAACATCGACACCATCGTCGACTTCAACGTTGCCGACGACCGCTTCTTGCTGTCCGACGCGATCTTCACGGAATTGGACGTCGGCACGCTTTCCGGCGAGACGTTCCGGGCAAACGCCACCGGCCTCGCCCAGGATGCCAGCGACCGCATCATCTACGAGACCGACACGGGAAAACTCTTCTACGACGAGGATGGCACCGGCGCCGTCGCCGGCGTCCAATTCGCCACGATTACAGTCAATCTCGCACTCACCGGCGCGGATTTCTCAGTCGTATAAAATAGCCGGCCGAGAAGGCAAGGAGATTGGCGTTCCCGCGCCTCTCCATCTTACCAGGACACAAAAAAGCCCCGGCTCCGGGGCTTTTTCACATCATGACGCGTGCGAGAGGGTCACTCGACCGTATCTTCGACCGCGTTGACGGTACCTTTGACGTCCTTGCCGACGCCGCGCACAGTGTTCGCGCAGGCCGAAATGGCGAGCGCGCAGGCGAGCAGCACGGCGAGCGATGCGATGCGGGTCGATGTCATGGTGACTCCCTCTTTTGATAAGTGCTAAACTTAACCGTCGAAACTCAAACAAGTTCCATGCCGGCGAAGCAAAATCACGAGACACCGCCCGTCGAACGCGTCCTCGTTATCGCCTGCGGCATGCTGGCGCGAGAGGTGCTGGCGGTCAAGGCACAGGGCGCGCTTGACCACATGGATCTCACCTGTCTGCCTGCCGAGTATCATTTTCGCCCGGATCGCATCGCGCCCGAGATGGACAAGGCGATCATCAAGGCGAAGGCCGAAGGCTACCGCCACATCTTTGTCGGCTATGGAGACTGCGGAACCGGCGGCATGCTCGACCGCGTCATCGAAAAGCATGGTGTCGAGCGCATGGAAGGCCCGCATTGTTTTGCGTTCTATCAGGGTTCGAAAACCTTCGAGGCGCAAGGCGACCGCGACATGCTTTCTTTCTACATGACCGACTTCCTGTGCCGGCATTTCGATAATTTCTTCATGAAGCCGCTCGGCCTCGACCGACATCCGGAACTGATCAAGGATTTCTTCGGCAACTACGAAAAACTCGTCTATCTCGCGCAAACCGACGACCCGGCGCTGGACAAGGTTGCCGAGGACGCGGCCAGATTGCTTGGCCTTGCCTACGAGCGCCGCTTCACCGGCTATGGCGATCTGGTCCCTGCCCTGTCGCGTGTTGCGTGACGGCGCCGGGCGATCGAGATCTGTCCGACGAGAGAGTATATTAGCCAACTTCCGATAGTATACGACGCCTCGACTTTTACGAAATTCTTGGATATAGTTTTTCCGCTCAAAGTTTCAGTGTATGCATTTCCTGCAAACCAGGGAACAGCGTCATGCGGAAAAAGACGTCGAAGGATGGACTGACAGTTCAAGCCATATCTGGCACCTATGTTGTCCTTTTGGGCTTCAATCTTGAGCGAGCCAACTGCAACGGCCTTCTCGGCTTTTCGATCCACCGCACGGACCATGAGGGCAATACGGCCGAATATCTGCGCGGCATGAAGTGCTTCGAGGCGACCAACCCGGGATTTCCCTCGGGTTCTTCCTATTCCAGCAAGGAGCATCCGATTCAAAGCTTCGGCTGGTCCGATTACACGGTGCAGCCGGGGCGCAAATACACCTATGTCGTGACTGCGCTCAACGGCGTGCCGGCGGCGCTGACGGCTTTTGCCGAAGTCTCGATCTCGATCACCACCGAGGCGCCCGAAGGTGGCGATCACGATGTTTATTTCAACAGCGGCGTAGCCGGCTCGCAGGCCTATGTCAGGCGCTTCGGCTATCGCGCGCCCGACAAGGTCGAGAACAACGCCGCCTTCGACTGGCTTTCCCGCGGACTATATGAGGCGATGACAGGCTTCATCGCACGGGCGACGGACGCCAGCTTCGAACTGCGCGTTGCTGCCTACGAGTTCCACTACGCGCCATTCCTGCGCCGGCTCGCGGAAGCTCGAAACCGCGGCGTGACGCTCAAAATCGTCTATGATCGGCGCAAGGACAATCCCGGCGCCCGCAACGAGGAGGAGGTCGAGGATGCGGGCCTCGCCGCCGTCTCCAAACAGCGCACCGAGAACAAATCCTACATCTCACACAACAAGTTCATCGTATTGGTCAAGGACGGCCAGCCGCAGGCGGTCTGGACCGGCGGCACGAATTTTTCGGAAGGCGGCATCTTCGGCCATTCCAATGTCGCGCATGTCGTCGAGGATCCCGTCGTGGCCCAAAAATTCGCGGACTATTGGGATCTGCTTGAGGCCAACCTCCCCAACGCACAGTTGGAACCGCGCGTCGAAGCGCTGTCGCCCGTACCCGTCGGCCACACGGCAGACGCCGGCACCACCGTGGTGTTCAGCCCGCGCCCCAGCCTGCGCGCGCTCGAATGGTACCGCAACCTCGCCATGCGGGCCAACAGCGGCCTGTTCATGACCTTTGCCTTCGGCATCAACGAGTTGTTCAAGGAGGTCTACCGAACGTCGGCAGCACCGCTGCGGTTCGCCCTGCTCGAAAAGAAGACGCGGGCGTTCGACCGCGACCAGGAAGCCGAGCGCATCGCCGAGGAGCGAGCCATCGACAGGCTACGCTTCAACAAGGCCAATGTCTTCGCCATCGGCAGCATCATCCGCGACGATGCACTCGAAGGCTGGGTGAAGGAGCGCCTGACCGGCCTCAACAAGAACGTGAACTACGTGCACAACAAGTTCATGCTGATCGACCCCCTCTCCAGCACCCCGACCGTCATCGCCGGCTCGGCCAATTTCAGCAACGCCTCGACGACCAACAACGACGAGAACATGCTGGTCATCAAGGGCAACAAGCGCGTCGCCGACATCTATCTCGGCGAGTTCATGCGCCTCTACAGCCATCACGCGTTCCGGGAATCGACCACCTTCAGGAACGCCAACCCGGCGCCGAAATTCCTGCGGACGGATGACTGGTGGGCCGACTATTTCGGCGACACGCCGCGTTCCCGCCGCCGCACCTATTTCGCGGGAGCACCGTTCGAAGATGTAGGCTGACGCCTCGGATATTGGAGCCGGATAGCCGCCGGGTCGTATCGGCGCCCTCTCTGCTGAACATATCTTTGAACGCGGTCCGCCCGTAGTCCCGGCTCTCACTTCAAACCGGCCAGGCACAGAAAGTTCGCGGCCTTGTCCTGGCTGCTCCCGTCAAGCTCCTTGCCTTTCCCGGCCAGGTTTTGTCATGTTCCAGCCGCCGGTGTCATGCCCCTGACGAACAGAAGTCCGATCTAGAGAGCCAAGCCATTGGAAAGGCAGGATTCTTAGACCCGCAGCGGTTGTCGACCACGGCTTTTTCGGGAACGACTCAGGCTCGGCATTCACCGTGGTCAATTGATAAGACTGGAAAAATGACCTCAAAGAAATCCACCTCCTTCGCCGCCGCTGCCGCCCTTGCGTTGCTCTGCGCCCTGCCCGCCTTCGCCACCGGCGAGATCGTCAACCTGATCACCGCGGCCGACAAGAAACGCCTGGACGAATACGGCCAGACCCGGCTGGCGGCCCTCGCCGAAGCGCGCAAGGGTGAGCCCGCGGACGTGGCGGTGCTCGATGCTCTTGTGGCCAAGCGCATGATTTCGTTCCAGGATTTCGACATGACCGGCAACTGGCAATGCCGCACGATCAAGGCCGGCGGCCTCGCCGAGCTTGTCGTCTATGGCTGGTTCAAGTGCCGCGTCACCGACAACGGCTCCGGCTGGATGCTGGAGAAGCTGTCCGGATCGCAGCGCACCGCCGGCCGCTTCTTCGACGACGGCGCCAAGCGTTTGATTTATCTGGGTTCCGGCTTCATCGGTGGCGAACGGATAAAACTCTACGGCAACGGCCCGGAGACCGACCAGGCGGGATATGCCTTCCGCACCGGCCCCAGCGAATGGCGTATCGAGTTCCCGGCGCCCCAATACGAATCCAAGCTCGATATTCTTGAATTCAAACGATAACAGCGAAAACCGTTGCGGGAATTCCGATCCAGGCCCACATTCGGCCTTGGAACATCATACTGTCATCAAGACTTAACTCCTTCATGAACAGAATATCTTGCTTGCACAGGGGCTTGCGGGCGTTGGCACGGGCGGCATGAGAACGGAGATGGATGGTTTCGAGACCGGCCGGGCTGGCGGTGCGCCCTTCCGGCGCAGGCCGCGGCGGCTGTCGCAGCTCTTCGCCAGGCTTGCCGCCGACGCAAAAGACCGCGTCACCATCGCCAGCATTCTGGACGCGCTCGGCGACCGCAGTTTTGCCGCCCTGCTGGTCCTCTTCGCCGCCTTCAATCTATTACCTCTGCCGCCGCCCTCGTCGGCCATACTCGGCCTGCCGCTGCTGGTGGTCGCAGCCCAACTCACCTATGGCAGCAAGCGCGCCTGGCTGCCGAAATTCATGGGCGAAAAGTCGATCTCGGCCGAGCAGTTCCGCTCGATCATGGATCGTGTCATCCCCAGGCTGGTCAAGCTGGAAGAGTTCGTCCGCCCGCGCTACTGGCCGTTCTGGCGGCGGCGCGGTGACCGCATCGTCGGCATCATGTCGCTTGTCCTCGCAATCATCGTCACGCTGCCGATCCCGCTCGGCAACTGGCTTCCGGCCTTTTCCGTGGCCCTCCTCGGTCTCGCTTTGTCGGAACGCGACGGGATCCTCTTCGCGATCGGCAGCGGCGTCGCCATCGCCTCCATCGGCGTGGTCACCGTCGTCTTCGGCGCCGCAACCGCCGCGGTCCAGGCCACGCTCATATGGATTCTCTGAGGCCGCGCCGCATCGTGGTGGTGACCGAAGGCGGGCGCCACATCTGGGGCATCATCAATGCCATCGCAGCGCAGTTCGGGCCGCCGACGGTCATTCTCGAACAGCCGGAATCGAAATGGGCGCTGCTGAGGCGCCGCGCCCGGCACCAGGGCTGGATTTCGGTCGCCGGGCAGATCGGCACGATGCTGATCATCCGCACCTCGAAGGTGCTCTATGCACACCGGCTGGCCGGAATTTCGGCCGAAATCAGTCTCGACACCACCCCACCGCCGCGTGAACGGACGATCGAGGTTCCCTCCGCCAACAGCCCGGAATTCTTAGCGGCTTTGCAGAGGATCAACCCGGAAGTGGTCTTTCTGGCCGGCTGCCGGCTGCTGAAACGCGAAACTCTCGCCTCGATCTCTTGCCCGGTGCTCAACTATCATGCGGGCATCGCACCGAAATACCGCGGCATGAATGGCGGCTATTGGGCGTTGGCCTCAGGCGACAGGAGAAATTTCGGCACGACCGTGCATCTGGTGGACACTGGCGTCGACACCGGCGCGGTGCTGCAACAGGCGCGCGGAAAACCGTCGAAGGGCGACACAATCGCCACCTATGCGCTCACCCAGGCCGCGTTCTCCCGCGACATCTGCACGCGCGCCATCGATGATGCGCTGGCCGGGCCGCTGGCGCCGGTCGATACCGGCCTGCCGTCGAGACAGTGGTATCACCCGACGCTGTGGTTCTACCTCTGGACCGGACTGACGCGTGGCATATGGTAACCATCTGGCGCCAGTATTCGTCGTATGCTATTGTATGACATAGCGTAGGAGATCAAAATGAACAGTATGGCGCCCCTCAGCGTCCGGGTAACGCCCGGAGAACGAGAACTGCTCGAAGCGGCGGCTGGGCAGGCCCGCACCAGCCTGAGCGAATTCATCCGCCGCAAAGCGATCGAGGCGGCAGAATTGGAGCTTATGGAGCCGCGTTCGATAACAATTCCCGCTGAAAAATGGGAAGAATTCGAGGCATGGGTGCGCTCCCCGCCGCAGGACTTGCCGAAGCTCAGGAAACTGATGGTGAGCAAGCCTGTATGGGAAGACTAACCCCGCCCCGTCCACTGACCGCCGGAGAGAACCGCGACAGCTTCGATTGCGGGCGTGCGTCGTTGAACCACTGGTTCCGCCGTCACGCTTGGACAAACCAGGAGAACGACTCCTCCCGCACCAGCGTAATTTGCGACGCGTCGAGCGAAGCCGTTGCCGGCTTTGTTTCCCTGAGCGCGGCGCAGATCGAGCGTGCCTATCTGCCCAAGACTTCGCAGCGAAACAGGCCAGACCCCGTACCGGTCGTCCTGCTCGGACAACTTGCCGTCGACACAAGATATCGGGGACAGGGCTGTGCGAGTTCCCTGACGAAGTATGCTCTTTTGACGGCACTGAGGTTTTCCGAGCATATCGGCTGCATCGGCGTTGTCACGCAGCCTCTCGACGATGGTGTGCGGTCCTTCTACGCCGCATTTGATTTTCGGGACCTCCCATTCGATCCCGCCCGCAGGATGATCGTACGGATTGTCGATTTGAAGCATAGCATTCCGGACATCTCTTGATATCGCTCTTTGCGGCGACGACGACATGACATCTACCGCCCAGCGGTTTTGCCGCTAAACTCCTCCGCATGCCCGAGATTGATCACCGCGCCGTCATCGCACAACTGTCGCCCGAGCAGCGCCGCCTCATCACGGCAAAATCCGATCGGCCGGCCCTCCTGCGCCTCGGCGTCCACGGCGGACTGATCGTCCTGACGGCATGCCTGATCGCGTTGATATCCCATTCTGGCCGCTGCTGATCGTTCCGCAAGGCGTGCTCATCGTCTTCCTGTTCACGCTCTTGCACGAAACGATCCACGAAACCGCCTTCGAGACCCCCTGGCTAAACCGCGCCGCCGCGTTCGTATCGGGCTTCCTGATCGCACTGCCACCAAATTGGTTCCGATATTTCCATTTCGCCCACCACCGTTATACCCACGACCCCGACAACGACCCCGAACTCTTGAGCCCGAAGCCGGAAACGATCGGGCAGTACCTGCTATACCTCTCGGGAATTCCTTACTGGACCGGCATGGCGCGCGTGGTGTTCGCCAATGCCGTAGGCGAAAATCGCGATACCTACGTCCCGGAGAAGGGCCGCTCCAAGGTCCGGTTCGAGGCGCGCGTCGTCCTTGCGCTCTACGCCCCGCTTTTGGCAGCCTCCCTGCTCGCCGGCTCAGACATGCTTTTGTGGACCTGGATCGTACCGGCGCTTGCCGGCCAGCCCTTCCTGCGCGCCTACCTGCTGGCCGAGCACACACGCTGTCCGCATGTCGCCAACATGCTCGAGAACACCCGTACGACCTTCACCACGAGGTTCGTCCGGTTCTTCGCCTGGAACATGCCCTACCATGCTGAGCATCATTCCTATCCGACGGTGCCGTTCCACCGGTTGCCGCGCTTCCACGCGATCATCGCAGAACACCTCAAGTCGACCGAAAGAGGCTACGTCCGGTTCCATCGCCGGTTCGCCGCCGATCTGGACCCACGCCTTTTCTGACACGGCCTTCCCCTGCCCATCAGCGACATTCTGCCCTGTCGCTTTTGAAGGCGCGCGCGTCGTCTGATGAGAAGCGGGATTCCCCGCGTTCCGGCAATGCTCCAACAACAGCAAATACAGGGATTTCATGGCCGACCTCATCGTCGTCTACTGGCGCGACATTCCCGCCCAAATCATCGTCAAGCGTGGGCGTACAAGCGCCAAGCGCGAGCTGCCGCTGCGCTTCACGGAAGCCATCGACATGGCGGCGATGCGCTCGGGCGCCGCGGAGACCGACGCCTATCTGGCGGAATGGCGCAAGGCCGACCCGGTGCCGGTCGGCGACAACCTTGAGGCTGAGGCCGACAAAGCCGCGGCCGAATTCGATGCAAAATACGACCGGGAGCGGCTGGTCGCTCTCGCGAAATCCGGCGGCAAGGAAAATGTCTGATACCCAGCCGAACTCGACTGCGGCCAAAGGGCCGGCCAACGGCACGTCTATTATGCCGCCCAGCGCATCCGGCGGCATTACGCAGGCGACGCAGGTCAAGAAGGCCGCGCCGAAGAGCGACTACAAACCTGCCGACGTGTCGCCACAGCGGCGCGTGCAGCGCTCCTATTCGGTGCGGCTGTGGGCCATCCGCCATTCGCGCCTGCTCGAATGGTTTTATGCTCGCTTCGCCGACATGTTCCTGCTGCTCCACCCCCTGTGGAGGGGCATAGGCTACGGCCGTGTCGAGGCGCCGGTAAAATTCGTCGAAAAGCGGGTGAAGGGTTTCATGTTCGACTGCCGCATGTGCGGCCAGTGCGTGCTGTCTTCGACCGGCATGTCCTGCCCCATGAACTGCCCGAAACAGTTGCGCAACGGCCCGTGCGGCGGCGTGCGCGCCAACGGCAATTGCGAGGTCGAGCCGGACATGCCGTGCGTGTGGGTGAAGGCATGGGAAGGTTCCCGCAATATGGTCAAGGGCGACGCCATCCTGGCCGTGCAGAAGCCGGTCGACCAGTCGCTGCGTGAGACCTCGGCCTGGCTGCGCGTCACCGCACGTGCCGCAGCCGAACGCGAACAGGCTAAGGCGGGAGCAACCGCGTGATCGAGAAACGCCCCTTCCAGCGCGACGAGAATCCAGCAGGCATCCACCTTCCACTGGAGCCCCTGCCCGGCCACACCTCGCGCGGACGGCTGGAGCGCGTGCTGCGCCGCGGCGAGTTCGCGGTCACCACCGAGCTTAACCCGCCCGACAGCGCCGATCCTGAGGACGTCTACAATCGCGCCAAAGTCTTCGACGGCTGGGTCGACGCCATCAACGCGGTCGACGCGTCCGGCGCCAATTGCCACATGTCGTCGGTCGGCATCTGCGCACTGCTGACCCGCATGGGTTATGCGCCGATCATGCAGATCGCCTGCCGCGATAAGAACCGCATCGCCATCCAGGGCGACGTGCTGGGGGGTGCTGCCATGGGCGTCGCCAACATGCTCTGTCTCACCGGCGACGGCGTGCAGGCCGGCGACCAGCCGGGCGCCAAGCCGGTGTTCGATCTCGATTCCATGTCGCTGCTCGAAACCATCCGCATCATGCGCGACAACGGAAAGTTTTTGTCGGGCCGCAAGCTGACAACGCCGCCGCAGCTTTTCCTCGGCGCGGCGGTCAACCCCTTCGCCCCCCCTTATGATTTCCGCCCGATCCATCTCGGCAAGAAGATCGCCGCCGGGGCGCAATTCGTGCAAAGCCAGTATTGCTTCGACGTGCCTATGTTCAAGACCTTCATGCAGAAGGCACGCGATCTCGGCCTGACCGAAAAAGTCTTCATCCTGTGCGGCGTCGGCCCATTGGCGTCGGCCAAGACGGCGAAATGGATCCGCTCCAACGTGCCCGGCATCCACATCCCCGATGCGATCATCAAGCGGCTGGAAGGCGCCCAGGACCAGAAGGCCGAAGGCAAGCGCCTCTGCATCGACATCATCAACGAGGTGAAGGAAATTCCGGGCGTCTCCGGCATCCATGTCATGGCCTACCGCCAGGAGGAATATGTCGCCGAGATCGTCGACGAATCCGGCGTGCTCAAGGGCCGCCAGCCGTGGAAGCGCGAGGCGCGCCGCGACGACCAGATGGTCGCCGACCGGCTCGACCACATCCTGCATGACGACATCACCGAAACGCAGGCGGAAATGGTGAAAACCGCGCATTGAGCGCGCCGCCGATTGAACCAGAACGAAAACGATATAAAGAAGTCTTTATATCACGAGGAGAGATTTATGACCCGCACCATCGTCGCCTCGGCGACCCGCGAAATCGTCATCGGCTTCGACCAGCCCTTCTGCGTGATCGGCGAACGCATCAACCCGACTGGCCGCAAGAAACTCGCCGCCGAAATGTCGGCCGGCAATTTCGAGACGGTAATCAAGGACGCGATCGAGCAGGCCGCCGCCGGCGCCACCATGCTCGACGTCAATGCCGGCGTCACCGCCGTCGACCCCAACGCCACCGAGCCAGCCCTCCTCGTCCAGACGCTGGAGATCGTGCAGCGCACCGTCGACCTGCCGCTGTCGATCGATTCTTCGGTCAGCGCCGCGATCGAGGCCGCGCTGAAGGTTGCCAAGGGCCGGCCGCTGGTGAATTCTGTCACCGGCGAGGAAGAGAAGCTGGAGGCGATCCTGCCGCTGGTGAAGAAATACAACGTGCCGGTGGTGGCCATCTCCAACGACGAGACCGGTATTTCCATGGACCCCGACGTTCGTTTCGCGGTGGCCAAAAAAATCGTCGAGCGCTGCGCCGACCATGGCATCCCGGCGCATGACGTGGTGGTCGACCCGCTGGTCATGCCGATCGGCGCGCTGGGCGATGCCGGCCGCCAGGTTTTTGCCCTCCTGCGCCGCCTGCGCGAGGAGTTGAAGGTCAACACCACCTGTGGGCTGTCCAACATCTCGTTCGGCCTGCCGCACCGCCATGGCATCAATGCCGGCTTCATCCCGATGGTGATAGGCGCCGGCATGACCTCGGCAATCATGAACCCTGTGCGTCCGCAGGAAATGGAGGCGGTCCGCGCCGCCAACGTGCTCAACGGCACCGACCGCGACTGCATGACCTGGATCAAGACCTATAAGGACTTCAAGCCGGGCGAACACGCCGCCCCGCCGCCGGTGGCCGTTGTCACGCCCGGCGCGGAAGGTGCTGCCGCCGGCGGACGCCGCCGTGGCGGGCGCGAGGCCAGGATGGCTAGGGGATAAGAAACTCAATTGCGCAACGTCGGTATCGCAGAAGAGGTTGGTGGGAGGGACGGGCCTCGAACCCGTACTGAACGCCATCTCAGGACGTTGCCTCTGCCGATTGGGCTACCCTCCCGTGGTGCGAGCGGAGGGAGTCGAACCCACACTGACTGCAGTCTGAGTGCAGTGCCTCTACCTGTTGGGCTACGCTCGCAGGAATTTGGTGCGGGTTATGGGACTCGAACCCATACAGGACGGATTTTAAGTCCGTTGCCTCTACCGGTTGGGCTAAACCCGCTGACATGGCGGGCGAGTATTGGGATAAGAAATGCCGTTACCCGCTCGCCATTAGGCAAGCAGGGCTAGTCGCTCGAAGCGAAAGGCGACGATATGTGCCGAGGCATTGATCATAAAATTTCCCATGAAGTGCTTGCCAAGGATTGTCAAGCCCTCGCAATCTGCTCAGCGAAGTAAGAAATCATGAATTCTCCAGCAAACATCACCGATCCCCTCGTCCTCTTCATGCCCTCCGGCAAGCGAGGGCGCTTCCCCGTGGGCACCCCGCTCCTCGACGCTGCACGCTCGCTCGGCGTCTATGTGGAATCGGTCTGTGGCGGGCGCGCGACCTGCGGCCGCTGCCAGATCGAGGTGCAGGAAGGCAATTTCGCAAAGCACAAGATCGTCTCGTCGCTCGACCATATATCGCCGCGCGGGCCAAAGGAGGAGCGCTACGACCGCGTGCGCGGTCTGCCCGAAGGCCGCCGCCTCTCCTGTTCGGCGACCGTCCAGGGCGACCTTGTCGTCGACGTCCCGCAGGATACCGTCATCAACGCCCAGACGATCCGCAAGGCCGCTGTCGACCGCGTCATCGAGCGGTTTTCGGCGGTGCAGATGTGCTATGTCGAGGTCGAGCAGCCCGACATGCACAAGCCGACCGGCGACCTCGAGCGGCTGAAGGCCGTGCTTGAAAAGGACTGGGGCTGGAAGCACCTGCGCGTCGCCCAGCATCTCATCCCCGAAGTGCAGAAGATCCTGCGCAAGGAGAACTGGGCGGTCACGGCGGCCATCCACAAGGACATGGAGTTTTCGCGCGCTACACTGATCGCGCTTTATCCCGGCCTGAAGAACGAAGCCTACGGCATTGCATGCGACATCGGCTCGACCACCATCGCCATGCATCTGGTGTCGCTGCTTTCCGGACGCATCGTCGCCTCCTCCGGCACGCCGAACCCGCAGATCCGCTTCGGCGAGGATTTGATGAGCCGCGTGTCATATGTGATGATGAACCCGGACGGCCGGGAAGCAATGACCAAGGCGGTGCGCGACGCCATCAACACGTTGATCGGCAAGGTGTGCGAGGAAGGCGGTGTCGACCGCCACGACATCTTCGACACCGTGTTCGTCGGCAACCCGATCATGCACCATCTGTTCCTCGGCATCGACCCGACCGAACTCGGCCAGGCGCCGTTCGCGCTCGCCGTGTCGGGCGCGACGCAGGGCTGGACTCACGAGATCGGCATCGAGGTTAACCGCGGCGCCCGCTACTACACGCTGCCCTGCATCGCAGGGCATGTCGGCGCGGATGCCGCCGGCGCGACGCTGTCGGAAGGCCCGTACCGGCAGGACAGCATGATGCTCCTGGTCGACGTCGGCACCAATGCCGAGATCGTGCTCGGCAACAGGAACCGCGTGGTGGCCGCCTCCTCGCCGACCGGCCCGGCCTTCGAGGGCGCCGAGATCTCTTCGGGTCAGCGTGCGGCGCCCGGAGCCATTGAGCGGGTACGTATCGACGCCGACACGCTGGAGCCGCGCTACAAGATCATCGGCACCGAGCAGTGGTCGGACGAAGCGGGATTCGACGACGCCTCCTGGACCACCGGCGTGACCGGAATATGCGGCTCGGCCATCATCGAGGTGGTCGCCGAGATGTACCTAACCGGCATCATCTCCGAGGACGGCGTCATCGACGGCGCCTTGGCCGCGCGAAGCCCGCGCATCATCCCGAACGGCCGCACCTTTTCCTACCTGCTGCGCGAGGGTCGCCAGGGCGAACCGCACATCACGGTGACCCAGAACGACATCCGCGCCATCCAGCTCGCCAAGGCGGCGCTCTACGCCGGCGTGAAACTGTTGATGGAGAAGCAGGGTGTTGAGACCGTCGACACGATCCGCTTCGCCGGCGCCTTCGGTTCCTTCATCGACCCGAAATACGCCATGGTGCTCGGCCTGATCCCCGACTGCGACCTCTCCGAAGTGAAGGCGGTCGGCAACGCCGCCGGCACCGGAGCGCTGATGGCGCTGCTCAACCGCAACCATCGCCGCGAGATCGAGAAAGAGGTTTCAAGGATCGAGAAGATCGAAACTGCGCTGGAGCCGCACTTCCAGCAACTGTTCATCGACGCCATGGCGCTGCCAAACAAGGTCGATCCATTCCCGAAACTCGCCGAGCAGGTGACACTGCCGCCGCGAAAGGTCGTCGAGCAGGTTGCCGGCGACGGCGGCCCGCGCCGGCGTTCGCGCGAGGAGCGCGCCGCGCGCCGGGCACGGGAATGACGGCGTGACGATCGATCTCGCTCCTTACGATTTCGTCGACTTCGGCTGTTCATCGGGGGGCTCCATCAAGTTCGCGATGGAGCGGCTCGGCGGCGTCAACGGCGTCGGCGTGGACCTCGATCCGGCGAAGGTGGCGGCTACACGCGAAAAGGGTTTTACAGCCGAGCTTGCCGATCTGACGCTGCCGATGTCCTTCAAGGGCAAGGCGCGCTTCTCGTTGATTGCACATGTCTTGGAGCACATTCCCTCGCCGAAAATCGCCGGACAGATCCTGCGCACCGCCGCTTCCATCAGTTCGGAGTTCGTGCTGGTCCGCCAGCCCTGGTTCGACAGCGACGGCCCGCTGGCCGCAATGGGCGTCAAGCTGTACTGGTCGGATTGGAGCGGACACACCAACCATATGACGACGCTGGAGATGTATCTGGCGCTGAAGCCGTTGCTTGTGAAGAAGCTCATCGCAAGCTTCACCATCTTCGGATACCGGCGTATCAGCCACACCTCGTCCGACCGGATCGTGCCGCTGGACGGTCCGATCAATCGCCATCATTATGCGGCCGAGATTGACGGACCCAAGCCGGAGGCCGGCCTTCCGTTCGATTGTTTCGACGAACTGGTGGCGCTGATCGGGGTCAGCCCCTCCTACGATGCGACGCGTCTTCCGCCATACTTCCGCGACGCCAAGCCGATCCTCGCGCTGCCCGTTCCGGGCGCGGCCGCAATCGCCGAAACCTTGGCCAGATAGGATGATCTCGCTCACTGCCCAACAAGGTCGATCCCTTTCCGAAACTCCCCAGCAGGTGAGGCTGCTGCCGGGCAGACCGTCGGCGACGCCGCCACCCGCCGCAGCTCGCGCGGCCCGACGCAACCGCGAATAGGCGTCACATCAACAATATTGCGGCGCATCAGTTCATTTGCATACAAATGTTTCTGCAAATCAGAATTTGCTGAAACGAAGGCACTTTCGGGCGCAATCGGGCAGAAACAAACACACGGCATACCTCCGCTCGCGATCGGCTCCCCGGATGGTCCGGCAGCCGCGACACGCAATGGAGATGAAAAATGTCGATACTTCATGATATCGGCCGGTTTGGCGCCGCTCTCCGCATGGCGCGCCGCACCCGGCTGGCGATCCGCGAAATGAATTCGCTGCCCCCGGAACTGCAGAAGGACATCGGCTGGCCTGCCAGTCCGGAGTCCCGCATGGCCACGAACGTCCGCAGCGTCTACCTGAACACGTTGCGCTGAGCCGCAAGGCCGGATCGGGCACAGCTTATCCGCTGCGCCCGATCCCGCAATCCGGCGTCTTCAGAACCTGCCCGTATCCCGAAACGTCTCGAACGTCGCTCGGATATGGTCGGCGACGGCTTTCACCGGCGCGCTGGCGTCCGGCGACACGACCATTGCCAGATTGTAGTTGCCGATGTCCGGCATGCCGTCCTTCGGCCCCAGTTCGACCATGTCGTTGTTGAGGAACGACTTCGGCAGCGGCGCGACGGCGAGATCGGCCTGGATCGCGGCGCGCTGGCCGGCCGTGTGGGCACTCATATAGGCGACGCGGTAGTTGCGCCCTTCCCGTCCGAGCGCTTCCAGCGCTCCGGCCCGCCAGGCGCAGCCCTCTTCCCACAGCGACACCGGCAGAGGCTCGCGCAGATGCGCGCAGCCGCCCTTGGCGCCGGCCCAGACGATCGGCTCGGTCAGCAGCACCTCGGCGCCGAGCGCGCTGGTGCGGTAGGAATTGGTGAGCAGCGTGATATCCAGCGCCCGGTCGTCCATGCGCCGGCGCAGGTTGATCGACTGGTCGATGGTGACATCGACGGCGATCGACGGATGCGATTGGGCGAAGCGCTTCAGCACATGCGGCAGCACGCGTTCGCCATAGTCGTCCGGCGAGCCCAGGCGGACCACGCCGACGATGTCAGGAATGATGAATTTCGACACCGCCTCGCGGTTGATGGCGAGCAGCCGCCTTGCATAGCCGAGCAGCATCTCGCCATCGGTGGTCAGCGTCACCGAGCGGGCATCGCGCGTGAACACGGAGCGGCCGAGAATGTCCTCGAGCTTCTTGATCTGCATCGAGACGGCCGAGGGCGTGCGGAACACCGCGGTGGCGGCGATGGTGAAGCTGCCCGTTTCGGCGATCGCCACGAAAGTGCGGAGCACGTCAAGATCGAGGAGTGGAAGCGGATGATTGAGGGGGGCGTTCATCGGCGTCGGTCCATTCAAAAAATCTGATCGGAAGCATCACTTCATTTCGTTTGATTGAACATGACGCAAGGGCCATAGTCAACAGTGTGGACGGCGGCAAACTTGTCATCCTGACAATTGCCGCCACCCAAGACCGGAAACGAGAATTTGACGGATCGCGCGCCGGAAAGGCCGGTGCGCGTCAACGGCCTCGCCTTGCGCGCGGCCTCATCTGAAGGAGGATAAAATGTCTATCTTTTCTGCCATCGGCCATCTGGCCCACGAATACAGCGTCGCCCGCAATCGTTATCTCACGGAGCGCCAGGTCCGCGCACTGCCCTACGAGATCCAGAAGGATATTGGCTGGCCGGACGCCAGTGAGCGGCAGCCCTCCTCGCGCATCGCCCTCGGGTCCTGGGCCGGAGGTCGCTGATCGTGAAGTGTTCCACGTAGCCCGCCGTCATTTTCGTGACGGCGGGTTTTGTTTTTTAGTTTGCCTGTTCTTCGTGCAGTCATGCTTGCCGCGCATGACGCGTCTGAGCCAGCCGCATAGCTGATCTTTGACAGCAAAAACCACCTGATTTTGTTTGGTTTTTTTAAATTTACGCCAGCCGGCGCCGCAGCCCGGATGTCGCATTTTATGTTAAGCGCTTCGCTTTTATTGCTGCACTGCAAAGTGCAAATGCCTATATCACTGGCATCAAACGAGATGCCCCACTCCTAAGCAGACCATAGCGAAGGCACCCCGTGTAACCACTGCATGGAGCCGTGTCATGAAATTCTTCTCCCGCCTCTTTTCTCGCAACCGCGAAATGAACCTGACGACCGCCCTGGAGCGACAGCGGCTCGATCGCACCATGCCTGGCCAGTCCGGCGCCATGGCCGCGTCCCGTCTGGGTTTCATCGTTCGCTAAGCCGCAACCAGAACTGCTGTCTGTCGATCAAGCCGCGCCGGCCTCGCCCGCGTGGCTTTTTCGTTTGCTCCCGATATCTGCACTGAGGCCGACGCGCCGCAATGTCGCATTTTTTGCATCGCGCGGCCGCCACTCCATTGACAGCAAGACGTTTTCCTGTTGAGCCTATGCTGATAGCGACATTGATGTCGCATCCGCGCGAGGCTTGCTTGAACGCCGCAAAACATCCGATCAAACGGTCGCTTGTCTTCTTTCTCATCCCCGATTTCACCATGATCGCCTTCGCCACGGCGCTGGAGCCGTTGCGTTCGGCCAACCGGATGCTTGGCTACGAAGCCTACCGATGGCGGCTGGCGAGCTACGACGGCAGGCCGGTCAACGCCTCCAACGGCGTCGAATGTGCCGTCAACACGTCGCTGGAGGAGGAACGGCGCAAGATGGCCGGTCAAGAGCGGCCGTCGATGGTGGTCGTCTGCAGCGGCATCAATGTCGAGAAATACCAGAACAAGTCGGCCTTCGCCTGGCTGCGCGAGGAATACAATCGCGGCGTCGCCATCGGCGGACTGTGCACGGGAGCGCATGTGCTGGCGGCCGCGGGGCTGCTCTCCGGAAAACGCTGCGCGATCCATTGGGAAAACCTGCCCGGCTTCTCGGAGGCCTTTCCGAAGGCCAACGTCTTCGCCGACCTCTTCGAGGTCGACCAGAACATCTACACCTGCGCCGGCGGCACCGCGGCGCTCGACATGATGCTAAAACTCATCGGCGACGATTTTGACGACAACCTCGTCAATCGCGTCTGCGAGCAGGTGTTGACCGACCGCGTCCGCAGCCCGACCGACCGTCAGCGGCTGCCGCTGCGCGCCCGCCTCGGCGTGCAGAATGCAAAGGTGCTGTCGATCATCGAGCTGATGGAGGCGAATCTTTCCGAGCCGCTGTCGCTGATCGAGATCGCCGACGATGTCGGCCTGTCGCGCCGCCAGATCGAGCGGCTGTTCCGCACCGAGATGGGCCGCTCGCCTGCCCGCTACTACCTAGAAATCCGGCTCGACCGCGCCCGGCACCTGCTCATCCAGTCGTCCATGCCGGTGGTGGAAGTGGCCGTTGCTTGCGGCTTCGTCTCTGCGTCGCATTTCTCGAAATGCTATCGCGAGCTCTATGCCCGCTCGCCGCAGCAGGAACGCGTCGACCGCAAGCAGTTGCTGGCGGCATAAGTTAACAGCAGCATTCGACGAGAGCTGTTCCTGGGATACAAACATCAATCCCGCTCGGCGGGCTGTCCCAGCACGGTCTCGATCACTTCCAGCACTGCGATGCTTTCGCGCAGCGGCATGACGCTCGACTGCGCCGCGCCCGCCCTCACCGCTTCCATGACGGCCACAGCCTCGAATTGCAGCCCGTTGCCGGGAAACCGGAAATGGCTGGCCTTGCGGCCCGGCAGCGGTAACCGCGAGAGGAGTTTGCCAGCAAGGCCGGAGGTCGGTCCCCTCGCCCCGATAAACGGTAACCCGCTCATCCCGCGCTCGAACAGCGTGATCCGCTGTGCCTTCAGGAACGGCGCCTCGATGCGGATCGCACCTCGGTCGCCGAAGATCGCAAAGATGTTCGAGCCGTCGTGGTCAAAACCGCATGACAGTTCGGCCGTGGCACCGGCGAAACTGAGCTCGAACCGGCACCGCCGGTCGACGCCGCTTCCCGTGGCCCACCAGCGCCCCGAGAATTTCTCGGGAATGCCGAGCAGATGGACGGCGAGCGACAGCGGATAGACACCGAGATCGAGCGCCGACCCGCCGCCCTGCGCCGGATCGAAGAAGCGATCGCCTTGCGTCTCTTGCTTGCGATAGGAGAGTTCGGCCTCGATACGGGTGATCTCGCCGATGGCGCCGGCCGCCAGCATGTCGCGGACCGCCCGCACCGCCGGCAGGAACCGCGTCCACAAAGCCTCCATGGCAAAGCACCGGCTCGTGCCGGCGAGATCGGCTATCCGCGCAGCATCGCCGCTCGACGTCGCCAGAGGTTTTTCCACCAGCACCGGCTTTCCCGCCCGAAGCGTCTCCAGCGCCTGCGAAGCGTGCAGCATGTTCGGCGTCGCCAGATACACGGCGTCTATATCGCGGTCGGCAAGCAGTGCCGCGAGCGTTGAATGAAATCCTGCCGCGCCGGTCGCCGCCATGAAATCTTGCGCGGCTTTCTCGCTGCGCGAGCAGACCGCGCCGATCCGCGCGCCCGGGACATGGCGAAGGTCGGCGGCGAATTGCCGCGCAATGACGCCGGTGCCGACAATGCCCCATCCAAATGGCCGCGCCGGACCGATATCTTGAGGGTGGGCTGTTTCCTGCTGCATGGCGCGACCATACGCGGCCCTCACCTAAGAGAGGATTTACGGTCTGGAGGCTTTTGTTCTGGTTCGGGCTTCGAGGCGCGCCCGAGAGCATACGGCGTCAGCGGGCATCCCACATGAACGACCGATCCCGCCACATCTTCTCGCCGATCATGCAATCGTAGCCCTGCAGGTCCTGCGCGAGAATCACCGGAAAACCCTCGTCGGCCGGCAGCTCGAAATCGCCGGCCAGTTCCAGCACCAGCTTGCGCCGGATCGCTTCGGGAAACTGCTCCCAGTCGTTGACCGGGATCATGAACGAGCCAGCCCCGCCAATCACGCAATTGGTGTAATAGTTGTCGAGATCCTTGACGTCGTAAACGCTGGTGAAGCCGCCGCTGGTCATCAGCGGCAGGCCGTTGATGACGATACCCTGCGCGACGACGCCGTCGCGCGTCAGCACCACCGGGCTGCCCTGGTTGTTCGGCCCGTCGCCGGAAATGTCGATGACCCGCTTCATGCTGCGGAACTGGCTTTCGGCAAAAAGGTCGGCGCCGAATTCCAGCGCACCCGAGATCGAGGTGCGCCGCGCGCTGTTGGGCGGATTTGCGCCAAGCTGCGCCACGACACGCTCCGCATCGGCGCGCGAGGCGATCACCGTCCACGGCACGATCAGATGCTGGGTGGTCGAGCCGGCCCATTCGAAATAGGTGACCGCGATCTTGCCATAAGCGCCCTCGGCAATCGCCTGGAGCACATGCTCGTCGGTCAGCGCCGCCGCGTAGCCGCGCCGCTGGATTTCCAGTTCCTGCGGCGACATGGAAAGCGAAACGTCGACCGCAAGCACCAGCTCGACATCGACCACTTCCTGGGCTTGCGCGGACTGGGCGCAAAGACCGCCAAGAAGCATGGCGGCGGTGGCGAGAATCTGTCCGGTGCGCGAAGAACGAGACATGACGTTAGGTTACGCGAAACCCGCGCCTTGAAAAGAAAGGCCGGAGGAAATCCCCCGGCCTGTTCTTCACGATTTCGCGACTAATAATGCATTGTGCGCTCTCAACTCCGCGGCTTCGAATTCTCCGGATCGTAGAGTGGCTTGTAGCCGACGCCGGCCACTTCGACCGGATAGGTCTCACCAAAATACTCAACCGTCAGCTTGCGGCCTTCTTGGGCGTAGGCCCACGGCAAGTAAGCGAGCGCGATGTTCTTGCCGATGGTCGGGCCGTAGGCCACGGAGGTCGTGAAAGACCGGCGGCCGAGTTCGTCGACCAGAGTCTCGCCCGTCTCCGGATCGAGCACCGGCATGGTGCCGACGGGATAGCGGGCAACGCCGCTTGAATCGACGTTCTCCGTCATCACCAGCGTGCACAGCATCGCCGGTTGGTTCTTGCGCGCACGATACTCTTCATGCTTTGCCTTGCCGACGAAATCCGCTTCCTTGACCTTAGGGCGGGCAAGATCGGCTTCGAGCAGATTATATTCCGTCAAAAGGTCGGCGTTCTGCAGGCGCAGGCTCTTTTCCATGCGGCGCGTGTTGGCATAGGTCTCGACGCCGAACGGCATGATGCCGGTCGACCGCAGCGCGTCCCAGACCGCCAGCCCGTCCTCGTAGCGCATATGCAGTTCCCAGCCCTGCTCGCCGACATAGGAGATGCGGAAGGCGGTGACGTCCTTGCCGCCGATTTTGATCGGCTTGATCGCGGCGAAGGCGAAATTCTCGGGCGTCAGCCCTTCGGGATTCTCCACGACCTTTTGCAGCGTTGTCCGCGCGTTGGGACCCCAGATACCGATCGTGACGTATTTCTCGGTCACATCGGTGATTGTGACGTCGAATCCTTTGTCCTCCGCCATCCGGCGCATGTAGTGGAAGTCGCGCGGCCCGGCGTCGGCGCCGTCGACCAGGCGGCAGCGGTCGGCCATGCGGATAACAGTGAAGTCGGCGCGCACCATGCCCTCCTCGTCGAGGAAGTGGGTGTAGATGCCTTTGCCGATATTGGCATCGCCACCGATCCTTGCCGCGCACAGCCACTCCAAGAGCGCGACATGGTCCGGGCCTTCAATGTCGTACATCGAAAAATGCGAGAGGTTGACGATGCCGCAATCCTCGCTCATTGCGAGATGCTCGGCATTGGAGACGCGCCAGAAATGTCTGGCGTCCCATTCGTTCGCGCGCACCGGCACGCGGTTGCCGTATTTTTCGAGCAGGTGCTCGTTGGCGGCGTAGCCGTGCGCGCGTTCCCAGCCGCCGAGTTCCATGAAGTAGCCGCCGAGTTCCTTCTCGCGTTCATAGAATGGCGAACGGCGGATATCGCGGCCTTTCGAGAACGGCTCGCGCGGGTGGACGGCAGGGTTATAGACCTTCATCGCCGTTTCGGTGCACCGATCCCAGATGAACTGTTCCTTCGTCTGGTGCGGATAGAAGCGCGCATAGTCGATCTGGTGGTGATCGATGGCGGTGCGGCCGTCGGTCATCCAGTCGGCGATCAGCTTACCCATGCCGGGGCCGTCCTTGACCCAGATGGCGACGGCGTACCACAGCCCCCTCACCTTCTGGCTCTCGCCCATCGACGGGCCGCCATCGGCCGTCACCTGCAGCAGGCCATTGAAGGAATGACTCTCATTGTAGCCGAGCTCGCCAAGGATCGGCGTCAGTTCCATGGCGCGCTCGAGGGGGCCAAGAATCTGGTCCATGTCGAGGTCTCGCTGCGAGGGCGACAGGCGCGACTGGTGCTTTTCGAGGATGTCGCGCGGATGGCAGAGCCGCGGATTGGTCTCCTCGTAATAACCCCACTCGATCTGTCCGCCTTCGGCCGTCTTCGGGTCGCCGGTGTCGCGCATATAGGCCGAGTTGCCCTGGTCACGCAGCAGCGGCCAGCCGATCTCCTTGCCGGTTCCGGCGAACTCGGTGTAGGGGCCGAAGAAGGTGAGCGGATGGTCGATGGGCATGACCGGCAGGTCCTCGCCCGCCATCTCGGCAATCAGCCGGCCCCAGATACCGGCGCAGACCACAACGTAGTCGGCGTGGATCGTGCCGCGATCGGTGACCACGCCCTTGATGCGGCCATTCTCGATGACCAGCGATTTCGCCGCCGTATTGGCGAATGACTTCAGTTTGCCGGACGCCTCTGCCTGGTCGACCAGCTTGCCCGCGACCGTCTGCGAGCGCGGGATAACGAGACCGGCATCCGGATCCCACAGCCCGCCCTGCACCATATGTTCCTCGATCAGCGGGAACTTTTCCTTGATCTCGGCCGGGCCGATCTCGCGGGCGCGCGTGCCGAAAGCCTTGGCCGAGGCGATCTTGCGCTTGATCTCCTCCATGCGGGAATCATCGCCGACGCGCGCCACCTCGAGGCCGCCGATGCGGGCGTAGTGGCCCATCTTCTCGTAGAAATCGATGGAGTAGAGCGTCGTCCAGCAGGACAGGTAGTCATGGCTGGTCGTGTAGCAGAAGTCGGAGGCATGCGCCGTCGAACCGATGTCGGTCGGGATTCCCGACTTGTCGATGCCGACGATGTCGTCCCAACCCCGCTCGATCAGATGATGGGCGATCGAGGCGCCGACGATGCCGCCCAGCCCGATGATGACGACTTTCGCCCTTGCCGGAAACTCTGCCATAACCCGCGATCCTGAAATGGAATTTGCCGCACACTATAGGTCGGCGAGCCGGGAGTGCAGCCTGTTTGCGACATCGCCAAAAGGTGGCGCGACCAGAGCAGCGAAGCTGATCGCTGATGGCATCCTTGTCTTCAACCTTGCCGCGACCAGCTTCTTTGCATAGGCTTCGCCAGGCGGTTTCGAAATGCTCGGGCAACACCGAGGCGGCGCGGCTCGAACGGGAGGCGTGCGATGAAGGAGATCGACTGCAAGCTGAAACTCGCCGAGGATGCCGACTGGAAGACGAGCGACCGCATCGTCGAGATGTCGGTGGCCGGCGGCAAGGATTTGCGCCAGGGAACCTGGACGATGACCGCCGACGCGCGCGACCCGCGCATGCAGGTCGGTGTTTCAAGCGGCAGATGGCTTGTGCATTCGATCGAAGCGACCGGTTGGACAATGACCTTCCTGGCCAACGACGACACCAAGGTTCTTGTCGAACTGTTCCGCGTCGGCAGCCAACCGGTCGAGGATATCGGCTGCGGAGTAAGCCGCGGCGGCGACGGCTGGCGTCAGGGGCCGCCGAATTCGAATATCAACTACATCTTGAGTTTCAGTTGCATATGAGGGGGCGACCCTCGCGACTGTCGAGGTCTATGGGTAACGATCCCCGGCAAAGCTAGGGCTTTCCAGGCCTCGGACGCGAAAACGCAAAGCCAACGAAAAATCTGCTGCACTTCAGGCTTGACGGATCGGTTTATGCAAACAGTGGACCTCGGGCACAAGCAGCATCCGCTCGGCGTATGCTTAAAGCGGCACGATATGCCCTTCCGACAGTGTCACGCGACGATCCATGCGCCGGGCGAGGTCGTGATTGTGGGTGGCGATCAGCGCCGCAAGACCAGATTGCCGCACCAGCGCCGAAAGCGCGTCGAAGACATAGGATGCTGTAACCGGATCGAGATTGCCGGTCGGCTCGTCGGCGAGAAGGACGAGCGGCGCGTTGGCCACGGCGCGCGCAATCGCCACGCGCTGCTGCTCGCCGCCGGAGAGCTCGGCCGGCCGGTGCTCGCCGCGCTTGGCGATCTGCATGTAGTCGAGCAGTTGCATGGCGCGGGTGCGTGCCTCGGACGCCGGCAAGCCCTTCACCAGTTGCGGCATCATGATGTTTTCCACCGCCGAGAATTCCGGCAGCAGGTGGTGGAACTGGTAGACGAAGCCGATGTCGTTGCGGCGGATCGCGGTGCGCTCCTGGTCGGAAAGCCGCCCGCAGGCGCGGCCGCCGAGAATGACATCGCCAGCGTCGGGGCGCTCCAAGAGGCCGGCGGTGTGCAGCAGCGTCGATTTGCCGGTTCCCGACGGCGCGACGAGGGCAACCATCTCGCCCCGGCTCAGCGAAAAGTCGGCGCCGTTCAGGATGGTCAGCTTGCGCTGGCCCTGCACGTAATGGCGCTCGACCGCCTTCAGTTCGATGATGATATCGCTCATTATTCGTACCGCAGCGCTTCGACCGGATCGAGCCGCGCGGCGCGCCATGCCGGAAAGATGGTGGCGAGGAAGGACAGCACCAGGGCCATGGCGACCACCGAGGCGGTCTCGCCGAAATCCATGCGCGCCGGCAACTGGCTGAGGAAATAGAGCTCCGGATTGAACAGCACGGTTCCCGACAGCCAGGAGAAGAACTGCCTGATCGTCTCGACGTTGAGGCAGACGACCACGCCCAGCCCGACGCCGGCCAGCGTACCGGCGACGCCGATCGCCGCTCCCGTCATCAGGAAGATGCGCAGGATCGCGCCCTGCGTCGCCCCCATGGTGCGCAGGATGGCGATGTCATGGCCCTTGTCCTTCACCAGCATGATCAGGCCGGAGATGATGTTGAGCGCCGCGACCAGCACGATCAGCGTTAAAATCATGAACATGACGTTGCGCTCGACTTGCAGCGCCGAGAAGAAGGTCTGGTTGCGCTGCCGCCAGTCGGCCAGATAGACCGGCCGCTGCGCCGCCTCCTCGACCGCCGGTTTCAGCGCGTCGACAGTGTCGGGATTGTCGACAAAAATTTCGATCGTCTGCGCCTGGTTATCCATGTTGAAATAGAGCTGCGCTTCGCTGAGCGGCATGAACACGATCGAGGAATCGTATTCGGACATGCCGACCTCGAAGATCGCAGTCACCGGATAGGTCTTTACACGCGGCGTCGTCCCGAACGGCGTGGCGTCGCCCTCCGGCGAGACCAGCGTGATCGTGTCGCCGAGCACGAGGCCGAGATTCTCGGCCATGCGGGCGCCGATCGCCACCCCCTCGCCTGTGTCGAAGCCGACAAGCGAGCCCTGGCGGATGTTTGTGGCAACCAGCGATATCTTGCCGAGATCCTCGCCGCGGATGCCGCGCACCAGCGCACCGGTGCCAGGCCCGGCCGTGCCGGTCGAAAGCACCTGCCCGTCGATCATCGGAATGGCATATTTCACGCCGCCGACGCCGTTGATGCGCTTGGCGATGGCATCATAGTCGTCGAGCGGCAGGTCGACCGGCGACAGGATGAGGTGGCCGTTGATACCGAGGATCCTGGTCAGCAGCTCGGCGCGAAAACCGTTCATGACGGCCATGACGATGATGAGCGCGGCGACGCCCAGCATGATGCCGAAGAACGAGATCAGCGCGATGACCGAGACGACCGCTTCCTTGCGCTGAGGCCGGAGATAGCGCCAGGCCACCATGCGCTCGAACATCGAGAACGGCCCTGCTCCGGCCGGTCCGGCGGCCGCCGCCTTCGCCGTCATGCGGAAGCGCCCGCGAGGCGACCGGCCACGTCGGCCAGCGGGACGGTGAAGCGTTCGCCGGTGGCGCGGTTCTTGATCTCGGCCTCGCCGGCGGCCACGCCGCGCGGCCCGACGATGACTTGCCAGGGCAGTCCGATCAGGTCGGCGGTGGCGAATTTTCCGCCGGCGCGTTGGTCGGTGTCATCGTAGAGCACGTCGCGTCCGGCGGCCGTCAGCGCCGCGTAGAGCCCCTCACAGGCGCGGTCGCAATCGCCGTCGCCAGCCTTCATGTTGATCAGCGCGATGTCGAAGGGCGCCACCGATTCCGGCCAGATGATGCCGTTCTCGTCATGGCTCGCCTCGATGATTGCCGCGATCAGGCGCGTCGGGCCGATACCATAGGAGCCGCCGGATACGAAATGTTCCTTGCCGTCGGGACCCTGCACCTTGGCGTTCATTGGCTTCGAATATTTTTCGCCGAAATGGAAGATATGGCCTACCTCGATGCCGCGCGCCGAAAGCCGGTCGGCTTCGGGGATCTTGTCCCAGGCTGCCTCGTCATGCATCTCGTCGGTGGCGGCGTAGGGCGTCGTCCATTGCTGGACGATGCCGCCGATCCCGGCATCGCTGTCGTAGTCGACGTCTTCTCCCGGGACGGGAAGGTTCAGAAAATCCTTGTGGCAGAACACCTGGCTCTCGCCGGTGTCGGCCAAGATGATGAATTCGTGGCTGAGGTCGCCGCCGATCGGGCCGGTGTCGGCGCGCATCGGGATCGCCTTCAGGCCCATGCGGGTGAAGGTCCTGAGATAGGAGACGAACATGCGGTTGTAGGAGGCCCTGGCGCCCTCGAAGTCGAGGTCGAAGGAATAGGCGTCCTTCATCAGGAATTCGCGCCCGCGCATGACGCCGAAGCGCGGCCGCACCTCGTCGCGGAACTTCCACTGGATGTGGTAGAGGTTGAGTGGCAGGTCGCGGTAGGATTTGACGTAGGCGCGGAAGATTTCCGTCACCACCTCCTCATTGGTCGGACCGTAGAGCAGGTCGCGCTCCTGGCGGTCCTTGATGCGCAGCATCTCCTTGCCGTAGTCGTCGTAGCGGCCGCTCTCGCGCCAGAGTTCGGCCGATTGGATGGTCGGCATCAGGATTTCCAGCGCGCCGGCGCGGTCTTGCTCCTCGCGGATGATCTTGCAGACCTTGTCGAGCACGCGCTTTCCCAGCGGCAGCATGGTGAACGACCCCTGCCCTTGCTGGCGGATCATGCCGGCGCGCAGCATCAGCCGGTGCGACACGATCTCGGCCTCGCGGGGCGTTTCTTTGAGGATCGGCAGGAAGTAGCGCGAAAGCCGCATGAAAGGGTCCGTGGATGCAGGAAATGGCGCCGGAATCGGCGGCAGGAGGCAGCGTCCTGCACGCGCTTCATAGCGATTTCATGACGGGATGAAAACCCGCAGGCCGGAGGCGCGAAAGGCCGTCACGCGGTTGTCATTTTTTGAGGCACGGCCTGCCGTTCCGTTGTGCAGTGCAGCACATCAAACGCTGTTTCCCGACAAAATTTTCCGTGACATTTTGTCCGGCCTTGGTCTAAGGTGCGGCCTCATAATAAGAGGGCGATAAACAAATCGCCTTGTTACGCGGTCAAGTCTTGGGAGGATGCGATCTAGGCGCGAGAAATTGCTGCCGCCGGTTACCGGAAAGCAGATCGGACGCGTTAAAATTGCAAGGCCTCGTGCCTTGCATTTTTTTTGTGCAGATTTTTGAGCTGCCGTAACGTAAGCAGTATTACTTGAAGTCGGGCACGACGCGCGGAATATCGTCGAAGCTGAGCCCGAAGTATCGCGTCAGCAACACCAGAAATCCGAAGATGACTAGCGAAACGATGGTCGTCCGGATCACGGCGCGCAGCATGTGCGGTCCGCGCGGCGCGCTGGAATGGGTGCCGAGCACGGTTTCGCCGTCGTCGTCCTGGGTCTTCAGGCCGAACGGCAGGACGGCGAACAGCACCGTCCACCAGATGATGAGAAAGACCGCGGCGGCGGAAATATAGGTCATTTAGCCGACTTTCTACAGTTCACCCTTACGCCTGTTCCAGTTCGACCAGTGTGCCGAAAAAGTCCTTCGGGTGAAGGAACAGCACCGGCTTGCCATGGGCGCCGATCCTGGGATTGCCGTCGCCAAGCACGCGCGCTCCCGACGCCTTCAGCCGGTCGCGGGCCGCAAGGATGTCGTCCACCTCGTAGCAGACGTGATGCATGCCGCCCGACGGGTTCTTTTCAAGGAACGCGGCGATCGGCGAGGCTTCGCCCAGCGGCTCCAGCAATTCGATCTTGGTGTTGCCGGTGTCGATGAAGACGACGGTGACGCCATGCTCCGGCAGCGCCTGCGGCGCCGTAACCGTGGCGCCCAGCGTGTCGCGATAGGTGGCGGTCGCGGCGGCGAGGTCCGGGACGGCGATGGCGACGTGGTTCAGGCGGCCGAGCATTGGGGGTTTCCTTGGAAAGGCGTGGATAACCGTCAGGCGGGCAGTCGGGAATAGGCAGTCGGCAGTAGGGAAAACGAAAAGGGGTGGCGGCTGACACAATCCTACTTTGACAATACTCGTTGCTCCTACTGCCTACTGCCCATTGCCGACTGCCTCACTTCGTCACAAACACCGTCACCAGCGGCTTCTTGCCCCAGGTTTCGTTGGCGGCGGCGCGGACGGCTCGGCGCACCGCTTCCTGCACGAGGTCGAGGTCTTTTCGGCGCGCGCGGGGGATGGAGTCCACCGCGCCGATTGCCGCATCGAGCATGAGTTCTTCAAGCTCCTCGCCCGTGCCGTCGACCTTGGCGACGCCAATCGCCACGAGGTCCGGATCGCCGGAAAGTTCGTATTTGTCGTCCAGCACGACATTGACCGCCACATGGCCGGCAAAGGACAGTTTTCGCCGCTCGCGGATACCCATCACTTCGTCGTCGCCGATCAGCCGGCCGTCCTTGTAGAATTTGCCGAACGGCACCTTGTCGATGATTTCGGCGGCACCCGGAGCCAACCGGATCATGTCGCCGTCACGCACCTGCGCGACCTCGGGAATGCCGGACGCGGCCATCAGCGACCCTTGCGCGACCAGATGCGCGGCTTCGCCATGGACCGGGATGCCGATCTTCGGCTTCGTCCATTCATACATGCGGCGCAGTTCGGCACGGCGCGGATGGCCGGAAACATGCACCAGAGCATCGCTGTCCTCGACGATTTTTATGCCCTGGTCGATAAGCTGGTTCTTGATCTCGAGGATCGCCTTTTCGTTGCCCGGGATGGTGCGCGAGGAGAATACGACGATATCGCCCGGCGAAAGCGCCACCGTTTTCATCTCGTCGCGGGCGAGTTTCGCCAGCGCCGCACGTGCCTCGCCCTGGCTGCCGGTGCAGATGATCACCAGGTTCTCGCGCGGGATGAAGCCGTAGTCCTCCTCGTCGATGAACTCCGGCAGGCCGTCCATGTAGCCGAGCTCGCCGGCGACGTTGACCACCCGCTTCAGCGAGCGGCCGAGCAGCAGGCATTGCCGGCCACAATCGCGCGCGGCTTCCGCGATCGAGCGGATGCGGCCGACATTCGACGAGAAGGTGGTGACAGCGACGCGGCCGGGTGCGGCCTCGATGACGCCGCGCAGCCCCTTGCCGACAGCCTGCTCCGACGGCGAATCGCCTTCGCGCAAGGCATTGGTGGAATCGCAGATCAACGCCAGCACGCCGGCCGCGCCAAGTTCGCGGAACCGCGCCTCGTTGGTCAGCGGGCCGATCTCCGGCGCCGGGTCGATCTTCCAGTCGGCGGTATGGACGACCGTGCCGAGCGGTGTGGTGATGGCGAGCGACACTGGCTCGGGAATGGAATGGGTGACGGCGACCGCCTCGATGCCGAACGGCCCCACCGTGAACTTCTCGCCGGCGCGAAAAATGTTGACGGGGACTTTCGGACCGCCGCCATCCGACTGGCGTTTTGCCTCCAGTAGGCCGGCGGTGAACGGCGTCATCCATACCGGCACCTTGAGCTTCGGCCACAGGTCGAGCAGCGCGCCATAGTGGTCTTCATGCGCGTGGGTGATGACAATGCCGCGCAGGCTTTCCACCCGCTCCTCGATATAGCGGATATCCGGCAGCACGAGATCGACGCCAGGCAGCGTCGCGTCGGGAAAGGTCACACCGACATCGACCACGAGCCATTCGCGCGCGTTGGCCGGGCCGAAGCCATAGAGGGCGAAGTTCATGCCGATCTCGCCGACGCCGCCGAGCGGGGCGAAGACGAGTTCGGGACCTGAATATTTTGCCATGTCTACCTCTTGCCGGGTACTGCCGGGGACAGTTTACTTTCTTTCCGCAGAAAGGCCGAAGCGCTTCAATGCGCGCGCGGGCGGAAAAAAGTAAACTGTCCCCCGCGCAAACTCACGCCGCGCTCGCCGACGCCACCGCGCCGAAATGCACATCGCCGGCCGCGATGGCGATCCTGCCGCCGCCATCCTCGCGGATGACGAAGCGGCATTCCTCGTCGATCGTCTCAAAGACGCCGCGCACGATCCTGCCGTTGGCCCGCACCGCGACCTCGCCGCCGAGCCCGGCGGCGCGCGCCAGCCAGCGCTTGCGGATAGTCCCAAGCCCCCTGCCCTCGTCCCATTGCCGCATGGTCTCGCTCCAGGCGTCGGCGAGCGCCAGGAACAGCGTCGCCGCATCGCATCTAGCACCAAGCGCCCGCAGCGACGTGGCGGGATAAGGCACGTTCTCCGGATAGGCGGCAACGTTGACGCCGATGCCGACCGCCACTGCCGCCCGATCATCCGAGATCATCGTCGATTCCAGCAGGATGCCGGCCATCTTGGCGCCTCCGGCAAGCACGTCGTTCGGCCATTTCAGCTCGAAGCGGGCTCCGCGTGAGCCACTGCCGCCATCCGGTGCCACCGCGAAACTGACGCCCGGCGCGACCGCGTCGAGCGCATCGGACAGCGCCAGCCCGGCGACGAAACCCAACGTGGCGGCGCGCTGCAGATCGCGGCCGGAGGTGAGAAGAAGCGTAGCGGCGAGATTGCCTTCCGGCGTCGCCCAGGCGCGGCCGCGGCGGCCACGTCCGCTTTCCTGCCGGCTGGCGACCACCCAGAGTTTGCCCGGATCGCCGGCGCGGGCGTGCTCGATCGCCAGAGCGTTGGTGGAGCCTACGGTGTCATGCGCATCCAGCCGGTAGCCTTCGGCAATCGCGGTCGGAGGAAGCTGGAACCGCATCCCTCAGAAGAACGATTTTGCCGCGGCCTGCGCCATGCTTCCGATCGGGCCGCCGATCAGTACATAGAACAGCACGAAGGCGCCGGAGACACCGAGCACCAGCCGGAGTTCTCCGGCCATCGGCAGGAAGCCGCCAACCGGCTCATCGAACCACATGATCTTGATTATGCGCAGGTAGTAATACGCGCCCACCACCGAGGCCAGCACTCCGATGACAGCCAGCGTATAGAGCTGTGCGTTGATGGCGGCGAGGAAGACGTACCATTTGGCCCAAAAACCCGCGAGCGGCGGAATGCCGGCCAGCGAGAACATCAGGATGGTCATGATCGTCGCCATAGCGGGATTGGTCGACGACAGGCCGGCGAGATCACCGATCTGCTCGACATTGCCATCCTTGCGGCGCATGGCGAGGATGAAGGCGAAGGTGCCGAGTGTCATCATCAGATAGATCAGCATGTAGAGCGCAACGCCCTGCGCGCCAGCCTGCGAATTGGCAGCAAGACCGACCAGCGCGAAGCCCATATGGCCGATCGACGAATAGGCCATCAGGCGCTTGATGTTCCTCTGGCCGATGGCCGCGACCGAGCCCAGCACCATCGAGGCGATCGAAACGAAGACGATGATCTGCTGCCAGTCCGGCGCGATCGGCTCGAAGGCGCCCATGGTGACGCGCACCAGCAGCGCCATCGCCGCCATTTTCGGCGCGGCGGCGAAGAAGGCGGTCACCGGCGTCGGCGCGCCTTCGTAGACGTCGGGCGTCCACATGTGAAACGGCACAGCGGAAATCTTGAAGGCAAGGCCGGCCAGCACGAAGACGAGGCCGAACACCAGTCCGAGCTGGCGCTCGCCCTCGCCGAGCGCGGCGGCGATCTCGGCGAAGCCGGTGTTGCCGGTGTAGCCATAGACCAGGCTGATGCCATAGAGCAGCATGCCGGAGGACAGCGCGCCCAGCACGAAATATTTCAGGCCGGCCTCGGTCGAGCGCACGCTGTCGCGGTTGATGGCCGCCACCACATAGAGCGCCAGCGACTGCAGCTCGAGGCCGAGATAGAGCGCGATCATGCTGTTGGCCGAGACCATCAGCAGCATGCCGAGCGTCGCCAGCATGATGAGCACCGGATATTCGAACTTGTCGAATTTTTCGGCCTTGGCGAAGCCGACCGACATGATCAGCGTGACGATAGAGCCGATCAGCGTCAGCACCTTCATGAAGCGCCCGAAGGCATCGCTGACGAAGGCTCCGCCGAAAGCCGAGCCGTTGCCGGTGAACAGCAGTATCCAGGCGCCGGCGGCGATCAGGATCGCTACCGCCAGACCGGTCACTGTGGTGTTCGCCTTCTCGCCGGAATAGACGCCAACCATCAGCAGCGCCATCGCGCCGATTGCGATGATGAGCTCCGGCGCGGCGAGCGAGAGGCTAGCGGATAGGTCTGGCGTCATCTGCCCAAAATCCTGTCAGTGCGCGGCCGGTTCCGCCGCAGCGGCCGGCTCGGCGGCCGCGGTCTGCGGGCCAGCCTCGATGGATGCGGAAACCTGGCTGACCAGCGCCTTCACCGAGGCAGCCGTCGCGTCGAACACCGGCGCCGGATAGACGCCGAAGAAGATGGTCAGCACGACCAGCGGATAGATCACCGTCTTCTCGCGTGTCGACAGATCCAGCAGGCCCTTCAGGCTTTCCTTGGACAGCACGCCGTAGATCACCCGGCGATAGAGCCAGAGCGCGTAGGCGGCCGACAAGACGACGCCGGTGGTGGCGAACAAGGCCACCCATGTGTTGACCTGGAAGACGCCCATCAGCGTCAGGAATTCGCCGATGAAACCCGAGGTTCCCGGCAGGCCGACATTGGCCATGGTGAAGATCATGAACACCACGGCGTATTTCGGCATGTTGTTGACCAGCCCGCCATAGGCGGCGATCTCGCGGGTGTGCATGCGGTCGTAGACGACGCCGACGCAGAGGAACAGCGCGCCAGAGACCAGGCCGTGCGACAGCATCTGGAACAGCGAGCCCTGAATGCCTTCCTGGTTCATCGCGAAGATGCCCATGGTCACGTAGCCCATGTGGGCGACCGAGGAATAGGCGATCAGCTTCTTCATGTCCTCCTGCATCAGCGCAACCAGCGAAGTGTAGATGATCGCCACCACCGAAAGCGTGAAGATGAACGGCGCGAAATCAGCGGAGGCAAGCGGGAACATCGGCAGCGAGAAGCGCAGGAAACCGTAGCCGCCCATCTTCAGCAGGATCGCCGCCAGGATGACCGACCCCGCCGTCGGCGCCTCGACGTGGGCATCCGGCAGCCAGGTGTGCACCGGCCACATCGGCATCTTGACCGCGAAGGAGGCGAAGAAGGCCAGCCACAGCCATGTCTGCATATTGGCGGGGAAGTCGTGGGCCAGCAGCGTCGGGATGTCGGTGGTGCCGGCCTGCCAGTACATCGCCATGACGGCAAGCAGCATCAGCACCGAGCCGAGCAGCGTGTAGAGGAAGAACTTGAAGCTGGCATAGACCCGCCTTTTGCCGCCCCACACGCCGATGATGAGGAACATGGGAATCAGGCCGGCCTCGAAGAACACGTAGAACAGCACGAGGTCGAGCGCGCAGAACACGCCGATCATCAGCGTCTCGAGCAGCAGGAAGGCTATCATGTATTCCTTGACACGCTTCTCCACGTGCCAGGAGGCGAGGATGCAGAGCGGCAGCAGGAAGGTCGTCAGGATGACGAACAGCATCGAGATGCCGTCGACGCCCATGTGGTAGGAAATGCCGCCGCCCAGCCAGTCCACCTTCTCGACGAACTGGAAGCCTGGATTACTGTTGTCGAAACCGGTCCAGATGAACAACGATACCACGAAAGTGAATACAGTCGTCCACAGCGCGACGCTGCGGATGTTGCGGCGCGCCGCATCGCCTTCGTCGCGGATGAACAGGACGATCAACGCTCCGACGAGCGGCAGCAAGGTGACCAGCGAGAGAAGAGGCATGCTGGACATCAGAGGCTGCTCCCGAGCATCATCCAGGTAACGAGCGCGGCGACGCCGATCAGCATTGCGAAGGCATAGTGGTAGAGATAGCCGGTCTGCAGCTTGACCACCCGATTGGTGAGATCAACGACCCGCGCCGACACGCCGTCCGGCCCGAGGCCGTCGATAAGGCGGCCGTCACCGGTCTTCCACAGGAAGTATCCGAGCCGCTTGGCAGGTTGCACGAACAGAAAGTCGTAGAGCTCGTCGAAATACCACTTGTTGAGCAGGAACTGGTAGAGGCCGCGGTGGTGCGCCGCCAGTTGTTTCGGCGCCTCCGGGTCGCGGATGTAGAATTGATACGCTACCAGGAAGCCGGCGACCATCGCCACGAACGGCGAGAGCTTCACCCAGGCCGGCACCTCGTGGATGGCGTGCAGGATGTGGTTGTCCGGCAGCGTGTAGAGCGCCGTCTTCCAGAACGCCTCGTAGTGCTCCCCGATGAAATAATCATGGAAGATCAAGCCGGCGAACAGCGCGCCGGCGGCCAGCACATAGAGCGGCACCAGCATGACATTGGGCGATTCATGCACATGGTGCATGACATCGGCGGTGGCGCGCGGCTTGCCGTGAAAGGTCATGAAGATCAGCCGCCACGAATAGAAGCTGGTGAATATCGCCGCCACGACCAGCAAGGTGAAGGCGATTGCGGCGAAAATGCCGTGGCCGGCGAAGGCGCCCTCGATGATGGCGTCCTTGGAGAAGAAGCCGGCGGTGCCGATGATGGTGAAGGGGATGCCGACGCCGGTCAGTGCCAGCGTGCCGATGATCATCATCAAGTAGGTCTTCGGGATCAGTTTTCGCAAGCCGCCCATCTTGCGCATGTCTTGCTCGTCGGAAACGGCGTGGATGACCGAGCCGGAACCCAGGAACAACAGCGCCTTGAAGAAGGCGTGCGTGAACAGGTGGAAGATCGCCGCCGAATAGAAGCCCATGCCGAGCGCCACGAACATGTAGCCGAGTTGCGAGCAGGTCGAATAGGCGATGACGCGCTTGATGTCGTTCTGCACTAGGCCAACGGTGGCCGCGAAGAAGGCCGTGATGGCTCCGATCATGGTCACGACCAGCAGCGCCGTCTGCGAATGCTCGAACAAAGGCGACAGCCGGGCCAGCATGAACACGCCGGCAGTGACCATGGTCGCGGCGTGGATGAGCGCCGACACCGGGGTCGGGCCTTCCATGGCGTCCGGCAGCCAGGTGTGCAGCGGCACTTGCGCCGACTTGCCCATGGCGCCCATGAACAGCAGCAGGCAGATGACGGTGAGCGCGGCGTATCTGTCGAGATTGTAACCGAGGAAGTTCATCACCGTCTCGCCGGCGGGCGCTGCGGCGAGGTCCGCGCCATGCTCGCCCGTGGCGGCCGGGGCTGCGCCATGCTCGCCGGTGGCAGGAGCCGCTTCGCTCGCGGCTGGAGCGGCGGATTCGGCGGACGGAGCCGCCTCGGTTGTGGCAGGGGCCGCTTCCGTGGCAGCAGGCGCGGCCTCATGGCCGGTCTCGGCCGTGGCGGCGCCGTGGCCCTCGCCGGTTGTCGCCTCGCCGTGCACGGCGGCCGGCGCGTAGTTGGCGGCGGCGTTGGTAAAGATCGTGTCGAACGACACCGAGCCGAACAGCAGGAACACGCCGAAAATGCCGAGCGCGAAGCCGAAATCGCCGACGCGGTTAACGACGAACGCCTTGATGGCGGCGGCGTTGGCCGACGGCTTTTTATACCAGAAACCGATTAGCAGATAGGAGGCGAGGCCGACGCCTTCCCAGCCGAAGAACATCTGCACGAGGTTGTCCGACGTCACCAGCATCAGCATGGCGAAGGTGAACAGGCTGAGATAGGCGAAGAAGCGCGGCCGGTGCGGGTCGTGGTGCATGTAGCCGATCGAGTAGATGTGGACCAGCGCCGACACGGTGTTGACCACCACCAGCATCACGGCGGTCAGCGTGTCGATGCGCAGCGCCCAGTCAGCCTGCAAGCTGCCGGAATCGATGAAACGCAGCACCGGCACGGTGAAGGTCTGGACCTCGCCGAAGCCGACCGTGATGAAGGCGACCCACGACAGCACCGCCGACACAACCAGCAGGCCGGAGGTGATGTATTCCGAGGTCTTGGCGCCCAGCGAATTGCCGAACAGCCCGACGATCAGGAAGCCGATGAGAGGAAGGAAGACGATGGCCTGGTACATAGGAAAACCTTCGCTCAGCCCTTCATCATGTTGACGTCTTCGACCGCGATCGAACCGCGGTTGCGGAAGAAGACGACGAGGATCGCCAGGCCGATCGCGGCCTCGGCCGCAGCCACCGTCAGCACGAACAGCGCGAACACCTGGCCGACAAGATCGCCCAGCGCCGCCGAGAAAGCGACGAAATTGATGTTGACCGCGAGCAGGATCAGCTCGACCGACATCAGGATGACGATGACATTCTTGCGGTTTAGGAAAATGCCGAACACGCCGAGCGTGAACAGGATCGCCGAGACGGTCAGAAAATGCGCGATGCCGACTTGCATGATCAGATGCCCTTCCCCGTCTCGACCTTCTTGATCTCGATGGCCGTTGCCTGCGTGCGGGCGACCTGGCGCGAGATGTCCTGGCGCTTGACGCCGACCTTATGGCGCAGCGTCAGCACGATGGCGCCGATCATGGCGACCAGCAGGATCATGCCCGCGATCTGGAAGTAGTAGATGTAGTCCGTGTAGAGGATGTCGCCGAGCGCTGCGGTGTTGTGCCTCGTCAGCACGTCCGGTGTCGGCATTGCGACCGAGTTCGCAAGCTCCGGCGCGAAGGCGTATCCGCCGAGCACGACGATCAGTTCGGCCGCGAGAATGATGCCGACCATCGCCCCGATCGGCGCGTAGGCGAGCGCCCCCTGCTTCAGTTCGACGAAGTCGACGTCGAGCATCATGACCACGAACAGGAACAGAACCGCGACCGCGCCGACATAGACGACGAGCAGGATCATCGCCAAAAATTCGGCACCGGTAAGCAGGAAAAGTGCCGCGGCATTGAAGAAGGTGAGGATGAGATAGAGGACCGAATGAACCGGGTTTCGGGCGGAAATGACCATGAACGCCGCGGCGACCGCGACGAAGGCGAAGAGGTAGAAGAAGACCGCCTCTAGTCCGTTGAGCATGGGGTTCCCCCGGGTTCATTTCCCGACTCCGCGCCGCCTCCGGCCGCGAAATCGCGTGTTCCTTAGACGAGCCGTTGCGGCCCGTCCATGTTTGCGCTGGGGACAGTTTACTTAATTCCGCTCCCGCCCGCTTCGCCGGATGCAGCGCCCGAATGCGGAATTAAGTAAACTGTCCCCGATCCTGCCTGCCTACCGATACGGCGCGTCCAGATCGATGTTGCGCGCGATCTCGCGCTCCCACCGGTCGCCATTGGCGAGCAGCTTGTCCTTGTCGTAGTAGAGTTCCTCGCGCGTCTCCGTCGCGAACTCGAAATTCGGCCCCTCGACGATGGCGTCGACCGGGCAGGCCTCCTGGCAGAAGCCACAATAGATGCACTTCACCATGTCGATGTCGTAGCGCACCGTGCGCCGCGTGCCGTCGTTGCGGCGCGGGCCGGCCTCGATGGTGATGGCCTGCGCCGGGCAGATCGCCTCGCAGAGCTTGCAGGCAATGCAGCGTTCCTCGCCGTTGGGATAACGGCGCAGCGCGTGCTCGCCGCGAAAGCGCGGGCTGACCGGCCCCTTCTCGAAGGGATAGTTCAGCGTCGGCTTCGGCGCGAAAAACTGACGCATCGACAGAAAGAAGGCGCCGACGAATTCCTTCAGCAACAGCGACTTGGCGGCCTGGGCTAAAGCGCTCATTGCGAGCCTCCAAACACATGAATTGCAAAGACGGCGCCGACCAAAGCAAAGATGATAGGTATCTGGACCCGATACATGAGCCTGGTCATCGACGCCATTCGTTGCTTGTCCCAACCGAATACCGGAGCCCGGTAGTCGGCAGCGAATTTCCTGTCCTGTTGCTTCAGCACATAGGGCAGAACCACAACATTGCCGAAAAGCGCGATCAGCAGGCCTGCCGCGACGCCAACGACACCAGCGGACAAATCGCTCATTCTGCGCCTCCGCCAAACAGCGGGCCGACGAACCAGCCCACCAGCGGCATCAGCACGAACTGGCTGAGGCCGGTAACATTCAGAACCTTTTTCGTCTCCGGCAGATCGACCCGCGTGGCGAGAAGCCGCAGCAGATAAAAATCCGCCGCCGCGATCACAAGCCCAACCAGCGCGCCGATCAGCGAAGCCGACATCACACCAGCCCCGTGATCTTCAAGAACGCGGCGACGACGACGACCATCGCCAGCGAGATCGGCAAAAAGACCTTCCAGCCGAGACGCATCAACTGGTCGTAGCGGTAGCGCGGCACGAACGCCTTCACCATGGCGAACATGAAGAACACCAGGCAGACCTTCAGCACGAACCAGATGACGCCCGGCACCCAGGTGAAGGGGATGAAATCGAAGGGCGGCAGCCATCCGCCGAGGAACAGCACGGTTGTCAGCGCGCACATCAGCACGATGGCGACGTATTCGCCGAGGAAGAACAGCAGGAACGGCGTCGACGAATATTCGATCATGTGACCGGCGACGAGTTCCGACTCGGCCTCGACCAGGTCGAAGGGCGGACGGTTCGTCTCCGCCAGCGCCGAGATGAAAAACACGACGAACATCGGGAACAGCGCCAGCCAGTGCCAGTCGAGAAAAGTGTTGGGCAGCCCGATCATCGTGCCGATGCCATCCTTCTGCGACAGCACGATGTCGGAGAGGTTCAGCGAGCCGACGCAGAGCAGCACGGTGATGATGACGAAGCCGATCGAGACCTCGTAGGACACCATCTGAGCGGCCGAGCGCAGCGCGCCGAGGAACGGGTATTTCGAGTTCGACGCCCAGCCGCCCATGATGACGCCATAGACTTCCAGCGACGAGATGGCGAAGACGTAGAGGATGCCGACATTGATGTTGGCGATCGCCCAGCCGTCGCTGATCGGGATCACCGCCCAGGTTGCCAGCGCAAGCGCGGCCGACACCACCGGAGCCAGCAGGAAGATGCCCTTATTGGCGCCGGACGGAATGACCGGCTCTTTGAACACGAACTTCAGCAGGTCGGCGAAGGACTGCAGCAGCCCCCAGGGACCGACGACGTTCGGGCCGCGGCGCAACTGCACCGCCGCCCAGATCTTTCGGTCGGCATAGAGCAGATAGGCAACGAAGATCAGCAGGACGACGAGCAGCACCACGGACTTGATCAGGATGATCAACGCGGGCAGCACGTAGAGTGTGAAGAAGGTTTCCATCGGACTGCCTATTCCGCCGCCTGCTTGAAGCCGCCCCTGGCGAGCGCCGAGCATTCCGCCATCACGGCGGAAGCCCGCGCGATGGGATTGGTGAGATAAAAATCCTCGACCGGCGAGACGAACGCCGCCTTGCCCAGCGAGCCGCCGAGCTTCGCCGCATTCGCCACGTCGTCGGCGCTGCCCGCCAGAATCTCGTCGATCTCGGCCAGATGCGGATGTTCCGCGTGGAGTTTCGCCCTGAGCTGCGGCAACGAATCGAAGGGCAGTTTCTTGCCGAGCACATCGGAGAGTGCCCTGAGAATTGCCCAGTCCTCGCGCGCGTCGCCCGGCGCGAAACCGGCACGGCTGGTCTGCTGCACCCGGCCCTCGGTGTTGACGTAGGTGCCGGACTTTTCGGTGTAGGCGGCCGCCGGCAGGATGACGTCGGCGCGATGCGCGCCCTTGTCGCCATGCGTGCCGATATAGACGACGAAGGCGCTGCCAGCCTTGGAAAGGTCAAGTTCATCGGCACCGAGCAGGAACAGGACATCCGTGTTACCCAGCATTCCGGCGACATCCTTGCCGCCCTCGCCCGGCACAAAACCAATGTCAAGGCCGCCGACGCGCGCCGCCGCATTGTGCAGCACCGCAAAGCCGTTCCAGCCCTCGGCAATCGCGCCGACGGCGGTTGCCAGTTGCGCGGCCAGGCCGAGCACCGTGGGGCCGTCGGCCCGCGACAGCGCGCCCTGCCCGACGATGATCAGCGGATGTTTTGCGTTCTTCAGCACCTCGAAGAATTTTCCGTTGCCGGCGGCGAGATCCTTGAGCGTCTCCGGGCCGGCGCCCAGCACCTCATGTGGATAACGCAGGTCGACCGCCTCGCCGATGACAGCCACCGGGAACGGGCCGGCCATGCGCGAACGCTTGCGGATGCGGGCGTTGAGCACCGACGCCTCATAGCGCGGATTGGCGCCGATGATCAGCACGGCGTCCGCCTGCTCGATCCCTTCGATGGTGGGGTTGAAGATGTAGCTGCCGCGCCCCAGCGACGGGTCGAGCGCCGCGCCGTCCTGCCGACAGTCGATGTTCCTCGAGCCGAGCGATTCGGCAAGCAGTTTTAGCGCATACATCTCCTCGACGGCCGCGAGGTCGCCGGCGATGGCGCCGATGCGCTCCGGGGCGGCCTTCGAAACCGCCGCCTTGATCGCCGAAAAGGCTTCCGGCCAGGTGGCGACGGCGAGCTTGCCGTTCCGGCGCACATAGGGCCGGTCGAGGCGCTGGGTGCGCAAACCATCCCAGATGAAGCGGCTCTTGTCGGAGATCCACTCCTCGTTAACCTGCTCGTTGACGCGCGGCATGATGCGCATCACTTCGCGGCCACGGCTGTCGACGCGGATGGCCGAGCCGACCGCATCCATGACGTCGATCGATTCGGTCTTGGTCAGTTCCCACGGCCGCGCCGTGAAGGCGAAGGGTTTTGAGGTCAGCGCTCCGACCGGGCAGAGGTCGATGACATTGCCCTGAAGCTCCGAGGTCATTGCCTGTTCGAGATAGGTGGTGATCTCGGCGTCCTCGCCGCGGCCGATCAGGCCGAGCTCGGAAATGCCGGCGACCTCCGTAGTGAAGCGGACGCACCGCGTGCAGTGGATGCAGCGGTTCATGATCGTCTTGACCAGCGGGCCGATATATTTGTCCTCGACCGCACGCTTGTTCTCCTTGTAGCGTGAGGAATCGACGCCGAAGGCCATCGCCTGGTCCTGCAGGTCGCACTCACCACCCTGGTCGCAGATCGGGCAGTCGAGCGGATGGTTGATCAGCAAGAACTCCATCACGCCTTCGCGCGCCTTCTTGACCATAGGCGTGGTCGTGAAGATTTCCGGCGTCTCGCCGTTCGGGCCGGGACGCAGGTCGCGCACGCCCATGGCGCAGGAGGCGGCCGGCTTCGGCGGCCCGCCCTTCACCTCGATCAGGCACATGCGGCAGTTGCCGGCGATCGACAGCCGCTCGTGGAAACAGAAGCGCGGCACTTCCGCGCCCGCCTCCTCCGCCGCCTGCAGCAGCGTGTAGTGGTCGGGTACCTCGATCTCTTTCCCGTCGACCTTGAGCTTTGCCATTATCTATCCTCGGCGGTGTTCGCCGCTTCATATGCCTTGAAAAGGTCGCTGACCTCTACGCCGTCGATCGTCATGCCTGCGAGCAGCGCCTTTTCGATCTTCACATTGCTCATGTTCACGTTGACGAACACCACGCCGGAAAGATTGGCGTCCACAACCTCGGCGTTGCTAAGCAGCACCTTCTCGAATTTTGCCGCCGACAGGTTAGTCACGTGGAAATGGGAGTTCGACAGGTTGACGTCGTCGAAGCGTGAATTCGCCACCGTGGCGTTCTTCACGTCGAGCACGTCGCGTTTGTCGTGAACCTGCATTTCCGAATGCTCCTTCCCGCTCACGCGCAACGCGCCTGCTGCCAAAGTTTTACATGCGGCAGGTGCGCCCAGCCGAAGGCGAAGTCGCTGTCGCCGTTTGCCCGCAGATGGTCGAGCCGCGCCCTCGCCTCCGCCACGCCCGGAATGTGATCCGGTTCCACCCACCACATCACCAAATGCTGCTCACCCATGAGCGAGAACCACTCGGCGCGCCTGCGATATATCTGCTTGTGCACGGTGTTCCAGACGAAATACTCCAAGCTCTCGGCATCCCGCCACACGCTCATGTTGACGACGACCGCTGGATCGTCGAAGCCACCGACCGCTGTCGCGTTGCCGGTCTCATCCTGAAGGCGCCAGATGAAGCCCTCCGACCGATCGGCGATGGCGTTGATCCGGTAGAGATTCACGACGAAGTCGGCAACGTGGGGATCGTCGATCGGATATTTCAGCCGGGCGATGTTGAGCTGGGCGAGATGCATTATCAGGCGCCCTTGCTCGCCGCCAGTTTCGCCGCCTGCTCGATCCAGCCGTCGCGCTCGATGCGCCCCTTGAAGCCGAGCGTGTCGTCGACCCAGGCGATCTCGTCCCTGCCCCAGGCCGCGACCTGCGCATAGGTCCAGACGCCAAAACCGTTCAGCACCTGCTCCAGCTTCGGGCCGATGCCGGAGATCACCTTCAGATCGTCCGGCATATCAGGCTTGTCGATCGACGCAGGCTTGCGCGGTCCCTCCGGCACGACCTGCTCGGCGACCGGCGCGGACGGGACTTCCGCCGCAATCGTCACCGCCGCAGCCAGTTCCTGAAGCTCCGCAACAGGTTCCACCGCCTCCACGACCGGCGGAACTTCCTTCACAGCCTTGCGAACGGCAGGCTTTTTGATCTCCGGCACCGCCTCGGGCGCAGCTTCCAATTCGACGGGCGGCGTTTCGACGACGCGCGGAACCTTGGCGGGCTTGGCTTCGGCAACCGACCTTGGCGGCGCGGCATCTTCAACGACGGGCACGAGGCCGGCACCGGCAATCAACAGGGACGCGGTGGCCTTGGCGCGCTTTTCCGGCGTCCGCGCCGTATCGCGAAACTCGTCCGCGCCTGCGGCGTCGAAGGCGGAGACGAACATGCGCTGCGATGCAGCCGTCGCGCCGGACATCGCGCCGAACCATACGCCAGCGGCGTGGCTCGCGAAGCCGAGGCCGAGCGCCGACATCGCCGCCATGCCGGCGAGCGGATGCGCCATCATATTGACGGCGCCGGCGAATTCAGCCGGCATCAGCGCTTTCGTTTCCTTCATCATCTCGTCAAAGATCTTCCCGTTCGGCATCAGGTCGTCGGAAAACATCGACATCGGCTTGCTCCTTCGGTTCCGGATTTCGCCCGTCTTCGTTTCTTCCTCAGTGCTTCCGCCCTATCCGTCTTTTTCTTTTGCAATCAATGCGATATTGCGTCTCGTTCGCTCTGTGTCTCACTTACTCCGCCGCAACCAGCACCGGTTCGGCGCGGTGCGCGTTGCGGCTGAATTCGTCGATGCGCCGCTCGATCTCGGGGCGGAAATTGCGGATGAGCCCCTGGATCGGCCAGGCCGCCGCGTCGCCCAGCGCGCAGATCGTGTGACCCTCGATCTGCTTGGTGACGTCGAGCAGCATGTCGATCTCGCGCTTCTGCGCCTCGCCGCGCACCAGCCGCTCCATCACCCGCCACATCCAGCCGGTGCCCTCGCGGCACGGCGTGCACTGGCCGCAGCTCTCATGCTTGAAGAAGTAGGCGAGCCGCGCGATGGCTTTCACGATATCGGTCGACTTGTCCATGACGATGACAGCCGCCGTGCCGAAGGACGACTTCTTCTCACGCATGCCGTCGAAATCCATGATGGCATCGGCCATGTCCTCGCCCTTGATCACCGGGCAGGACGCGCCGCCAGGGATGACGGCCAGCAGATTGTCCCAGCCGCCACGCACGCCGCCACCATGCTTTTCCACCAACTCGCGGAAGGAGATGCCCATCGCCTCCTCCACCGTGCAGGGCGTGTTGACATGGCCGACCAGCATGAACAGCTTCGTGCCGACATTGTTAGGCCGGCCAATCGACGAGAACCATGCAGCACCCCGGCGCAGGATGGTCGGCGCCACGGCGATCGACTCGACATTGTTGACGGTCGTCGGACAGCCATAGAGGCCCATATTCGCCGGGAAAGGCGGCTTCAGCCGCGGCTGGCCCTTCTTGCCCTCGAGACTTTCGAGCAGCGCGGTTTCCTCGCCGCAGATATAGGCGCCAGCGCCGTGGTGGACATAGATCTCGAAATCGTAGCCGTTCTTGTTGTCCTTGCCGATCAGACCGGCGTCATAGGCCTCGTCGATGGCGCGCTGCAGCGCCTCGCGCTCGCGGATGAACTCGCCGCGCACATATATGTAGGCGGCAATCGCCCCCATCGCGAAACCGGCGAGCAGGCAGCCCTCGACCAGCGTGTGCGGGTCGTGGCGCAGAATGTCGCGGTCCTTGCAGGTTCCGGGCTCGGATTCGTCGGCGTTGACGACGAGGTAGCTCGGGCGGCCGTCGCTCTGCTTAGGCATGAACGACCATTTGAGCCCGGTCGGGAAACCCGCGCCGCCGCGACCGCGCAGGCCAGACGCCTTCATCTCATTGACGATCCAGTCGCGGCCCTTGTCGATGATTGCCTTGGTGCCGTCCCAGGCGCCGCGTGACATCGCGCCCTTCAACGAGCGGTCGAATTGCCCGTAGATGTTTGTGAAGATACGGTCTTTGTCCTGAAGCATTTTTCGTCCCTCAGACCGGCTTCCTGCCGAAGACCCGGATGTATTCGGCGACGCCGCCTTTTGCCAGCGCCTGTGCCTGCTTCACCCAGTCTTCACGCTCGATGCGACCGTGGAACGACAGATAACCGTCGACCCACTCGCGCTCCGCCTTCTTCCAAGACGCGACCTGCGCGTAGGTGTAGATGCCGAGTGAATGCAGGATGCCTTCGATCTTCGGGCCGACGCCTGAGATCAACTGAAGGTCGTCAACGACAGCCGGCTTCTCGATGCCCGCGGGACGGTTCTTGTCCTCCAGCGAAGGTTTTGCCGAAGCGGCCTTGGCCTTGGGTGCTGTGCTTCCCTGCTTCGTTTCCGGAGCCTTGAACGCCGCGGCGGGTTCGCTGCGCGGCGCGCGCGCGGTGCGCTGCTTCTCGGTCTTCTCGACGGCAGGCGCAGCTTGGTTGGCGTTCGCCGCTGAATGCGCGGGCGCCGCGACGCTTGCCACCTTCTCGCCATTGACGCTCGCCGTCTCCGGCGACGGCGTCTTCAGCGCGGGGCTGGTCTCCGGCGCGTCGGTCTTCGGCTTGGCCGCCTGCGATGGCGGCACCGTCACGGCATCGGCGGCCGGCGCGGTCGCGGCCTCCCGCGCTTCGCGATCGCGGGTAGATTTCAGCACGGCCACGTCGTCGCTCAGGCTGGTGAGGCCCGAGATCGGCGCGGAGTAGGTGCGCTCGACCTGCGGTCCAGGCGTCACGCTCTTGCCGGCCTCGAAGGCATCGATGATCTCGGCCAGCCGCTCCGGCGTCAGATCCTCGTAGGTATCCTTGAACACCATAACCATTGGCGCATTCACACAGGCGCCGAGGCACTCGACCTCCTCCCACGACAGCGTGCCGTTGTCGTTCAGGTGGAACTGGTCGTGATGGATTTTTGACCGGCAGACATCCATCAGCGCTTCCGAGCCGCGCAGCATGCAGGGTGTCGTGCCGCAGACCTGGATGTGAGCTTTCGAGCCCACCGGCTTGAGTTGGAACTGGGTATAGAAAGTCGCGACTTCCAGTACGCGGATCAGCGGCATTTCGAGCATCTGGCTGACATGCTCGATGGCCGCCTTGCTCACCCAGCCTTCCTGGTCCTGCGCCAACATCAGCAGCGGGATGACCGCCGACTGCTGCCTGCCTTCCGGATATTTCTTGATCCATGTCCTGGCCTCGTCAGTCATCGCCTTGTTGAAGGCAAAGGTGGCTGGCTGGACGCTGGCTTCTGCTAGGCGGCGGACGGACATTCAGACAAACCTCAACGCACGGGCTTGCAATATTGCGTGACGATTTCGGTGGACTGCGCGGTCTCGGCGACGAAACACATCATCAGCTTATCGTCATCGTTCTCCAGCAGGAGACCGGGACCGGCATTCGATGGGAACACGCCGACCACCTCGTAGCCCTGCTTGAGCAGGGTTTCGACCGTCGGCTTGTCCTGCGCCATGGCAGGCGTGGCGAGCAGCGACAGGGCGGCAAGAGACAGCAGCATTCTCACCGGTCGACCTCCCCGAACACGATGTCGAGCGAGCCCAGAATGGCCGAAACGTCGGCCAGCATGTGGCCGCGGCAGAGGAAATCCATCGCCTGCAGATGCGCGAAGCCGGGCGCGCGCAGCTTGCAGCGATAAGGCTTGTTGGTGCCGTCGGAAACCAAATAGACGCCGAACTCGCCCTTCGGCGCCTCGACGGCGGCATACACTTCGCCAGCCGGTACGTGATAGCCTTCGGTGTAGAGCTTGAAGTGGTGGATGAGCGCTTCCATCGAGCGTTTCATCGCCGGCCGTTTCGGCGGCACGATCTTGCCGTCGGTATTTGACACAGGCCCGCTGCTGTCCTTGCCGAGCAGTCTGTCGACGCACTGGCGCATTATCCTCGCCGACTGCCGCATCTCTTCCATGCGGATCACCTGGCGGTCGTAATTGTCGCCGTTCTTGCCGACCGGAATGTCGAATTCCATCTCGGGATAACATTCGTAGGGCTGGCTCTTGCGCAGATCCCAAGCCGCGCCCGAGCCACGCACCATCACGCCCGAAAAACCCCAGGCCCAGGCGTCGTCGAGCGACACCACGCCGATATCGACATTGCGCTGCTTGAAGATGCGGTTCTCGATGAACAGTTCCGTGAGATCATCCACCGTTTTCAGGAACGGATCGATCCACTTGCCGATATCCTCGACCAGTTTCTGCGGCAGGTCCTGATGCACGCCGCCCGGCCGGAAATAGGCCGCATGCATGCGCGCGCCGCAGGCCCGCTCGTAAAACACCATGAGCTTTTCGCGCTCTTCGAAACCCCAAAGCGGCGGGGTAAGCGCGCCGACGTCCATCGCCTGCGTGGTGACGTTGAGCAGGTGCGAGAGGATGCGGCCGATCTCGGAATAGAGCACGCGGATCAATTGGCCGCGGATAGGCACCTGGATATCGAGCAGCCGCTCGACGGCGAGTGCGAAGGCATGCTCCTGGTTCATCGGCGCGACATAGTCGAGCCGATCGAAGTATGGCACAGCCTGGAGGTAGGTCTTTGCCTCGATCAGCTTTTCGGTGCCACGATGCAGCAGTCCGATATGCGGATCGACGCGGTCGACCACCTCGCCGTCCAGTTCGAGCACAAGGCGCAAAACGCCATGCGCCGCCGGATGTTGCGGACCGAAATTGATGTTAAAATTGCGTACCGACGTTTCGGCCATAATACGCCTCAGTTCGTCTTGGCTTTTTCGTCACCCGGCAGCACGTAATCCGTGCCTTCCCATGGCGACATGAAATCGAAATTGCGGAACTCCTGCTTGAGCTCCACCGGCTCGTAGACCACCCGCTTGGCCTCGTCGTCGTAGCGCACTTCGACGAACCCGGTCAGCGGAAAATCCTTGCGCAGCGGATGCCCCTCGAAACCGTAGTCGGTGAGGATGCGGCGCAGATCCGGATGGTCGGAGAACAGGATGCCGTAAAGGTCGTAGGCCTCGCGCTCGAACCAGTCCGCGCCGGGATAGACGGCGGTCGCGGATGGCACCATCGTGTCCTCGTCGGCCTGCACCTTCACGCGGATGCGCAAGTTCTGGCGGGGCGACAGCAGATGGTAGACCACGTCGAAGCGTTTGAGACGCGAAGGATAATCGGCGCCGGAGATATCGATGAACGACACGAACTGGCACTGCACGTCATTCTTCAGGAAAGACAGAACGTCGACGATGTTCGCCGCCTCGACCGACAGCGTAAGCTCGCCATAGGCGACGACAGCCTTGTCCAGCCGCCCGCCCAGTTTCTCCGAAAGATAGGCCGAGAGATCGTTAAGCGCTTCGCTCACTCGTGAGCCTCCAGTGCGGCGACCCGCCGTTCCAAGGTGGCGATGCGCTCCGCGTATGTCCGAAGCCGCACGCGCTCGATTGCACGGTCGGCAGCCCGCAACCGATCCGCAAACCATTCTACCGCCCCGTCACGCCCCAAGCTTGCTAAAGCATGCTCGAGGACGAGGCTGATCTGCCTCTCAGCGGGAACACCCTCGGCTTTCAAACGGCGCAACGTCGGTACAATCGAATACATGGCCGATCACCGTTCGATCGTACCGGTACGGCGAATCTTCTTCTGCAGCAGCAGGATGCCGTAGAGCAGCGCTTCCGCCGTCGGCGGGCAGCCCGGCACGTAGATGTCGACCGGCACGACGCGGTCGCAGCCGCGCACCACCGAATAGGAATAATGATAATAGCCGCCGCCATTGGCGCAGGAGCCCATGGAGATGACGTAGCGCGGCTCCGGCATCTGGTCGTAGACTTTTCGCAGCGCCGGCGCCATCTTGTTGGTCAGCGTTCCGGCGACGATCATCACGTCCGACTGGCGCGGCGAGGCGCGCGGCGCGATGCCGAAGCGCTCGGCGTCGTAGCGCGGCATCGAGATGTGCATCATCTCGACCGCGCAGCAGGCCAGCCCGAAGGTCATCCACATCAGAGAGCCGGTGCGCGCCCAGGTGATCAGCGCCTCGGAGGAGGTGACCAGAAAACCCTTGTCGGACAGCTCGTTGTTGAGCTCGCCGAAGAACACGTCATCGGACCCGACAGGCTTGCCGGTGTTCGGGTCGATGATGCCCTTGGGCCTTGGCGCGACGAGCGTTGCGGAAGCGTCGTTCAATCCCATTCCAACGCTCCTTTTTTCCACTCGTAGACGAAGCCGAGGGTCAGCACGGCCAGGAAGATCATCATCGACCAGAATCCCAGCATGCCGATCTGGCCGAACGACACCGCCCACGGAAACAGGAACGCCACTTCCAGATCGAAGATGATGAAGAGGATCGACACCAAATAGAAGCGGATGTCGAACTTCATGCGCGCGTCGTCGAACGAATTGAACCCGCACTCATAGGCCGAAAGCTTCTCCGGGTCGGGATTGCGGTAGGCGACCAGATAGGGCGCAACCACCAGCGCGACCGGGATGGCGATCGACACGGCGAGGAATATGACGACGGGAAGATAGGAACTGAGTAGTCCGTCCATGCTCCGGCCTTCCGTTGGCGATCCTGACTTGTCCGATCATAGCACGGAACGGGAGGCTGGGACCGCGACAGTCTGACCCGATCGGCCAGCGCCCGAAAACCTTGCTGCGATGCGGCGAGGGTTAGCGCAGGCGGTGGGGCGAAGCAAGCCGAACCTTGGCGAATTCGCGGCATGTATCAACCACATATGCTGTCAGGATGATGACGCGCGCCAGTGGACGAATGCCGGATGGCCCGTCCATATGGTGCAGCGCCAGAAAATACTCCGACAAACACCAACAAATGCAGCCGGAATGCAGATGAAGGAAAAAATCTCACTCGCCCTTGCCCGCCGCATCGCCATCGCCGCGCAGGGCCTTGCCGACCAACGCCCGAACGGGCCGATCACGCGCCGGCATCTGACAAAAACGCTCGACCGGCTGGGCCTGCTGCAGATCGATTCCGTAAGCGCGGTGGTGCGCGCCCATTACATGCCGCTGTTCTCGCGGCTCGGCCCCTACCCGATGGCGCTGCTCGACGATGCCGCCGCGCCGGGCAAAAAACGCATGCTGTTCGAATACTGGGCGCACGAAGCGTCGCTGCTGCCGCTGGAAACCTGGCCGCTGATGCGCTGGCGCATGGAGCGGGCGAACGCCAATGACGACACGGAAATCTACAAGGGTCTTGCCCGCTGGGCCGACGACAAGATGCCGTTCATCGAAGAGGTCTTCCAGGAGGTCAAGGCGCGTGGCCCGATCGCCACCTCCGACATCGACGGCGCCAAGGGTAAGGGCGGCTGGTGGGGCTGGAGCGACGAAAAACACGCCTTCGAATGGCTATTCTGGGCCGGCAGGATAACCACCGCCTCGCGCCGCGGTTTCCAGCGGCTCTACGACCTGCCGGAGCGCGTGCTGCCGAAGGAAATCTTCGACCGTCCCGACGTGCCGGCGGCGGATGCGCACCGTGAGTTGCTGCTAAAGTCCGCCCGCGCGCTCGGCGTCGCCACCTATGGCGACCTGCGCGACTATTATCGGCTTTCGCCTGGCGACGTGAAGGGCCGCCTGGAGGAACTGATCGAATCGGGCGATCTGCTGCCGGTCTCGGTCGAGGGCTGGAAGAACCCGGCCTATCTCCATGCGGGCGCGCGCCTGCCGCGAAAGGTCGAGGCGCGCGCGCTGCTGGCCCCGTTCGATCCGCTGGTGTGGGAGCGAGCCCGCTCCGAGCGGCTGTTCGACTTCCATTACCGCATCGAAATCTACACGCCTGTCGAAAAGCGGCAGTTCGGCTACTACGTGCTGCCCTTCCTGCTCGGCGACACCATCGTCGGTCGCGTCGACATGAAGGCCGACCGCCCGGCTAGCGTGCTGCGCGTGCTTGCCGCCTACGCGCAGCCGGGCGCACCGGCGAACGCGGCCGAGGAACTGGCGGTTGAGATCGAACTGATGCGCGGCTGGCTCGGCCTGGAGCGGATCGAGATTACTCCGGCGGGCGAACTCGGGCCGGCGCTGGCCGACGTCCTGCCAAGCTCCGCCGCGTTGACAGCTTCCGCCGCTGGGGCGTAAATCGCATGTGACGGTCCCGACCGGCGGATGCCGGGGACAGTTTACTTTTTTCCGCTCGCGCTAACCTTGAAGCGTTGCGACCATCCCGCGGAAAGAAAGTAAACTGTCCCCGGCGCTTCGCTAGAAGGGCTAAGAGGGAACGCGGTGCGGGTTTTGGCCCAACTCCGCGGCTGTCCCCGCAACTGTAGGCGGTTAGCCCGCGCCGAATGCCACTGGACGAAAAATCCGGGAAGGCGGCGCGAGGCGCAGGAGCCGCGAGCCAGGAGACCTGCCGTCAGCCTTGAAATCCCAGTGTCCGGCGGGTGACCCGGACAAGGAGTTTTGTTTGGACCAGACCGCCTTCTCCCCAGCGACGACTGCCGAGCCATCCGCCGATACCGGCGTGACGGTCATCGTCTGCTCGTCCTGCCGCGACGAAACCGGCTCCGACGCCCGCCCCCACCCCGGCGAAATTCTTGGCGACCGCGTCCGAGAGATCGCGCATGGCGAGGGCATCGCCGTGCGCCAGTTGGAATGTCTCGGCAACTGCAAGCGCCGGCTCAGTGCGGCGATGCTGCGCGAAAACTGCTGGAGTTATGTCTTCGGCGACCTCACAGTCGACAACGCCCCCGATCTCGTTGCCGGAGCAAAGCTGTTTTCCACCTCGCAGGACGGGATGTTGCCCTGGCGCGGCCGCCCCGACTCTTTGAAACGCGGGCTCGTCGCCCGCATCCCGCCCGCTTCCCTGCTCAAGGATTTTTCATGACCGCCTCGCTTGCCAGAACCCCTTGCACCGTCGTCACCGGCTTCCTCGGCGCCGGCAAGACGACGATGATCCGCCATATCCTCGAAAACGCCGGCGGCCGCCGGCTGGCGCTGATCGTCAACGAATTCGGTGATGTCGGTATCGACGGCGAAATCTTGAAGGGCTGCGGCGTCGAGGCCTGCCCCGAGGAAAACATCATCGAACTCGCCAATGGCTGCCTGTGCTGCACGGTGGCCGACGACTTCGTGCCGGCGCTCGACAAGATCCTCGCCATGCAGCCGAAGGTCGACCACATCATCATCGAGACCTCCGGCCTGGCGCTGCCCAAGCCGCTGGTGCAGGCCTTCCAGTGGCCGACGGTGAAGAGCCGCGTGACCGTGGATGGCGTTGTCGCGGTGGTGGACGGCCCGGCGCTCGCCGCCGGCAAGGTGGCGTCCGACATGGACGCGCTCGCCGCCCAGCGCGCCGCCGACGATTCACTCGACCACGACGATCCGGTCGAGGAAGTTTTTGAGGACCAGGTGGCTTGCGCCGACCTGGTGATCCTTTCCAAGAGCGACCTGATGAACGCCGAGGCGACAGGCAAGGCTCGGGGTCTGATTGATGAACACCTGTCGCGCGCCGTGAAGGTGGTTCCGACGGCGCAGGGCCGCGTCGATCCTTCCGTGCTGCTCGGGCTGGGGCTGGCCGTCGAGGACGACATCGAGAACCGGAAAACCCACCATGACGACGAACTCGACCACGAGCACGACGATTTCGATTCCTTCATCGTCGAACTGCCTGACGTGACTGACCCGGACGACCTTGCCGGCCGCATCTCGGCCGCCGCCGAAAGCGAGAATGTTTTGCGCATGAAGGGTTTTATCCAGGTCGAAGGCAAGCCGATGCGGCTGCTGGTGCAGGCCGTCGGCCCGCGCGTCAACCACTATTACGACCGCGCCTGGACCGCCACCGACGACCGCCGTTCGAGGCTGGTAGTGATCGGCCTGCGCGGCCTCGACCGGCAAAAGGTCGAGCGGATTTTGCTGGGATAGCGACCGGAATGGCGCGCTCCCTCAGCAAGGCAGTGAACTCGGCCGGGCCGATCTGCTAGGATCGCGCCGATGCACATCCTGCCCACGACATCCGCCTCGCTCGACGATCTGGTCGAGCCGGTCGACCTTGCCCAGTCGCCGGCGGACATCGTGGCGCTGTCCTTCACCGACAGCGATCTTGCGGCAATCGCTTCGGCCTGGCGGCGGGGCGGAGACGCCCTGCCGTCGATGCGGCTCGCCCCGCTGCGCGACCTGCGCCATCCGATGTCAGTCGACCTGTGGATCGAGAAGGCAGCCGCGCAAGCCAAGGTCATCCTGGCGCGCATCCTCGGCGGCTATGACTGGTGGCGCTATGGCTGCGACCAACTCGCCGCCCTTGCCCGCGCGAAAAACATCCGGCTGGCCCTGCTGCCCGGCGAGTGCCGCGAGCAGGACGAACGGCTGGTCGAGTGCTCGACGCTGCCGCGCGCCGATCTCGACGAATTGCTGGCGCTGTTCCGCGAAGGCAGCCCCGGCAACATGGATGCCCTTGTCCGCCGGCTGGCAGGACTGGCGCGGGGCGAGGATGCTCCTGCCCCGCCGGTCTCGGTGCCGAAGGCGGGATTCTATGAGAGTTCCTCTCCCCGTGAACGGGGAGAAGGAAAAACATCACCCGTCGTCCCCATCCTCTTCTACCGTTCGATGCTGCTCGCTGACGACGTCGCTCCCATCGACGCGTTGTGCGAGGCACTCGCTGCAAAAGACATCCGGCCGGTACCGATCTTCGTCTCCAGCCTGAAGGACTCTGAATCCGTCGACTTCGTCGAGGCCGCGGTCGCCGACCTGAATCCCGCCGCCATCGTCACCGCGACCGCCTTCGCTGTAGGCGCGGAGCCAAGTGCCGAGACCTTGTTCGACCGCGCCGGCGTGCCGGTGTTCCAGGTCATGGTCGCCACCACCCGCCGTGACGCCTGGGAGAAGAATCCGCGCGGCCTGGCGCCCGCCGATCTCGCCATGCATGTGGTCATGCCCGAACTCGACGGCCGCGTTCTTGCCGGAGCGATCTCCTTCAAGGCGCAAAGCGCGGCTGACCAGGCATTGGGCTTCATCGCCCAGGCGAACACGCCCGAGCCCGACCGGGTCGAGCAGGTGGCCGCGCGCATCGCGGCGTTCCTGCGGCTGGCCGCTACGCCGCGCGAAAAACGTCGTCTTGCCGTCCTCATCCCCGACTATCCTTCGGCGCCAGGCCGCACCGGCTATGCCGTCGGCCTAGATGTGCCGGCTAGCATGCTCGCCATGCTGCACGACCTGAAAAACCACGGATATTCGGTTGATTCGATTCCCGAATCGCCGCGCGCCTTGCTGGATTTGCTGGAAGGCGGCGGCCACGGGCTGCCGCTCGCTGATTACCGGCGTATGGCCACCGGGTTGCCGATCGAGGCGATGGCCACAGTCGAGGCCGCGTGGGGCGATGCGGTGGCAGATGCTGCGCCCTCACCCTCCCCCTTGTGGGAAGGGTCGCCCATAGGGCGTGGTAGTGGTTCGGAAGAGAGCTCTCTTGCTGTACCCCCACCCCGCCTCGCGCGTCTCGCAAAGCTCGACGCGCTTGCCGACCCTCCCCACAAGGGGGAGGGTGAGGGCGCATTCTTCCCCTTCCGCGCCACCACCTTCGGCAACATCACCGTCGCGCTGGCCCCGGATCGCGGCCGATCCGCCGACCGCCGCGCCGATTATCACGATGCCGCACTGCCGCCGCGCCACGCCTTGGTCGCCTTCGGCCTGTGGCTGCGCCAAACGCTCGGCGTCCATGCGCTCGTCCATGTCGGCGCCCACGGCACGCTGGAATGGCTGCCCGGCAAGACCGTGGCGCTGAGCCAAAACTGTTTTCCGGAGATCGTGACGGGCGCCCTGCCCGTCATCTACCCCTTCATCGTCAGCAATCCCGGCGAGGCGGCGCAGGCGAAGCGCCGCATCGCCGCGATCACGCTCGGCCATCTGCCGCCACCCATGACCAGCGCGGGCCTCGACGTGGACAAGCAGAGGCTGGAGCGGCTGGTCGACGAATACGCGCAGGCCGATGGCCTCGACCGCCGCCGCCGCGACCGGCTGGCAAAACTGATCGTCGACACGGCGGCAAAATCCGGCCTCGCCGCCGAGGCTGGCGTGGCGAACACCGACGCGCCGGACGAGGCGCTGCGCCGGATCGACGCCTGGCTCTGCGACCTCAAGGATTTTGCGGTCAAGGACGGGCTGCATGTCTACGGCCGCGCCGCGCCGGACGAGGCGGACCCGCTGCGCCTCGCCAGCGCCGAAGCCGAGCGCGAAAACCTGCTGGCCGCCCTCGACGGCCGCCATGTCCGCGC